>DAOTVR010000182.1:0-15962 GCA_034436315.1 Anaerolineae bacterium | reverse complement strand
TTGAGAGGCTGCGCGTATATGACGACATAGGAGAACCACAACCAGCTCGTGGCGAGCACTATGGGCAGAAACGCCGCTAGCAAGCTCTGCCGAAGGCCCTCTATCTCGGCTTTTAGATCGTCTTGAGACCCAAAGGCGACTTGAGCAGCCATTTGTTAATACCCTCTTTCATTCCCTATCGGAAACCCGCGAGCCTGGCCAGATTGGTCCCTTTCACCTTGGCCCTATCGGTCTCGGACCAATGGTCCAAAAGTACATCTACCACCCGCGGCGTTCCTCCGCTCCACGCCAGACGGTCGGGGCCGAAGGCGGCCGCCACTCGCGTGACCAGCGGTTTGGCATCCAAGTGCGGCTCAGGCTCTTGAGAAAAATGCTCTAAGCCGGAAAGCTTCATGGTCACGTTGGGGAAGCGTCCCAAGGCGAGCACGTCCTCGTACTCCTCCGCTGTGCCGAACTGAGGCTCGGCGAGGTGGTCAATGAGCACGGGAAAGTCGGGGTAATCGTTGATAACATCGGCAACCTGTTTGGCGTAGTTAGGGCCGATGTGTAATTCGATCACAAGGCCAAGCTCGCCGGCCCTTTGCCATAGGGCGTGCACGCTCTTATCGTAAAAGCTGTCCAGGTAAAGCTCCTTACCCCGGTGGGCGTGGAAACGCAAAGCGATGATGCGCGGCTCGGCGGCGACCAGGTCGGTCAGCTTGGAAAGCGCCTCGGGGTCTTTGGGCAAGAAGAGGCAGGTCGCTTTGAGGCGCAGGGGATCACGTTGGAGGCAATCCAGGATGAGACGGTGGTCATCGCCGTAAGGCTCCGGCTGAACCAAGACGGCGCGGTCAATACCCAGCTTTTCCATGCGCTGCTGATAAGCGGCCAGGGGATCCTCCAGAAGGCTCGCAAAGGACGGTATGTAGGCAGCACGAGCGTAGAAGGGGTAACGAGAAAGGTTACTACTGAACATGTGCGCGTTCCACTCGACGATCATGTGGGCCTCCATCTTGAGTCGTTCAGAACACATGAGGAGCTATGCCGATCGCTGCGCCTTTTGACGAACGCTAGCCGATGGTCGTATCCTACTTTATACCGTGTTTTCAGGCAAAAGGAACTTGCGCAGGAATGGAGCGGAAAGTTATATTTACCTCATTATCTGAGAAGTTGCCGGCGGCAACGTTGGCTTATATAGAGCGGATGCGCCTTCCTGGTGCACCCTATGGCCGTTACCTTTATGCCCAGGGGATGGCCGGACCGGTGCTCTACGCCTCAACCTATGCCGCTATGACCCGCCATCTCTTTGGCGAACTGGATGGCCTGGGAGAGCGCGAACGCCGTCAGTGGATCGGTTATCTGCAGTCCTTTCAGGACGATGACGGCCTCTTTCGCGATCCGGCCATCTACGACCAAGGGTGGTACGCCGGCGATCCTGAGTGGTGTGGACGGCGGCATCTCTCTTGTCATGTGGTTACCGCGCTCACCTGTCTAGGGGCAGTCGCCGAGAAGCCACAGAGATGGCTTGAGCCCTTCTGCGAGCCGGGTGGCATTGAGCGCTGGTTGGAAACGCGCCAATGGGCCAGTGCGCCCGACTTTGTGGGTAACGAGGTGCTGAATGTAGGCGCCTTGCTACAGTATGCGCGCGATTTCCAGGGACACCCATATGCCGGCGGCGTTGTTGAGCGACTGTTAAGCTGGCTGGAAAGCCACTGGCTTGACCCACAAAGCGGTCTATGGGGTGGGTTGGGCACGAGCGACATGTTAAGCCTCTCACGGGGCGTCCAGGCCGCTTACCATTTCTGGCCGTTGTTCTTCTATGACCATCGCCCGATCCCTTATATAGAGCGTGCTATAGACACCGTATTGCGGACACAGAACCCCCGAGGCGGTTTTGGCTGGGGGGTGCATAATCCACAGGATCCTTGGAATTCTAGCGCATGTGAGGACATTGACTCGGCCGATCCCCTAGCACGTATGGCACAAGAGACCGATTATCGGCGTGAGGAGATCCTCGCAGCATTAAGGCGAGCCTTGCCCTGGATCCTATCGAACCAGAACGCCGACGGTGGCTACGTATTCATGCGTGGAACAGCTTTCTCCTACGGGCACGAGCTGATGACCTCTGGAGTGGATATATCGGCCATGTTTCCCACTTGGTTTCGCACGCTATCTTTAGCTGTGATTGCCCAAGCCCTGCCCGATTCCGAGATCGGCGCCCTGAGGTGGCGTTTCTGTGAGTGCCCGGGAATGCAGTTTTGGAGAGGAAGGAGGATATCGTGAAGCGCATCAGCCTGGATGGTCAATGGGATTTCGTGGCCGATCTTGACCCCAAGTATCATCTGGATACGCGTATCTATCCTGCTCCCCCTTACGCCGATCCGAACGCCGACCGACGGCACTGGCAGAAGGTGATAGTGCCGGGTGTATGGCAGAAATATGCTGAACGCTATGACATCTATGAGGGGGTTTGCTGGTTTGTGCGCGAGTTCAAGGTCCCGGTTTACCCCAAAGGGGCACAGGCACGGTTGCGCTTCGGCGCGGTGAACTATGCGGCCCGCGTCTTTCTGAACGGCATTGAGCTGGGCGGCCATGAGGGCGGCTACACTGAGTTCACCTTAGATGCAACGGCTGCACTGCATAGCGGGACGAATCACTTGGCCGTCTGCGTGGACAACCGCGCAACGAGTACCAAGTGGCCCCCTTGCTTGGGCTACTTTAACTATGGGGGAATACACCGTGAGGTGACCTTAGAGATCATCGCGGCTCCGTCACTAGACGATATAGCCCTTATCGCAGAGCCAGACCCAGCTGGGGGCCGCCTTCAGGTGATGGGGCGCGTGCTGAGATTTGAGCCACAGCTCTCTGTGCGTGTTGTTTGTGAAGAACAACAGGCAGATGCCCAGATCAACCCGGATGGCAGCTTCACTTGTGCCCTAGGTGTGAAAGGAGTGCGTCCATGGTCGCCCCAGGATCCGGCGCTTTATCCTGTGGTGGTCGGCCTCTATCAAGGCGAGGAATGCTTGGATCACGTTGCACTGAGCTGTGGGTTTCGCAAGGTGGAAGCGGTAGCCGGGCGCATCTACCTGAATGGGCAGCCGATCCGCCTGAAGGGGATCTGCTACGTCTATGACTCACCCATTCATGGCCTGGTCATGACCCAGGAGCAGGTAGAGATGGATGTTGGCCTGATGAAAGAACTGGGCTGCAACGCCGTACGCTGCCATTATCCTCAACATCCACGTTTCTACGAGGCCTGTGATCGCCAGGGGCTGATGGTATGGATCGAACCGCCGGTGTACTGCTTGCAGCCGCGCACGGAAGAGCGCCGTACTCCTTTTGCCGACCCAGCATGGCAAGCGCTCGCCGAGCAGACCCTCACCGAGGCAATCCGTGTGGCGCGCAATCACCCCAGCGTGTGCATTTATGGTGTTGGGAACGAGTGCAATACCGATCATCCCGAAGCGGAGCCTTTCTTCCGTCAGCTCGTGGCCCATGTGCGGGCTCAGGATAAGACGCGCTTGGTTTCCTATGCGGCGCTCTATGGCTTGGTCGGGCCGGTTGGGGGAATGGTGGACGTGCTGGGGATCAACTCGTATTGGGGCTGGTATGACAAGATCTTTAGCCAAGAGCCGGCACCTGAGGATGGCCGAGGCTCTTGTCCCCAGAGTTGTGCGCTTGAGCCGATAGACCTCACCGAAATGCGTCGGATGCTCGACGAGGTATTGGCCGCGAATCCGAACGTAGCGCTTCTATTGACCGAATTCGGGGCTGATTCCGTGCCCGGATATCACTCCAGAGCGCGGGACCTCTGGTCTGAGGAGTATCAGGCTGACCTCTTGCAAGCGATTTTCCGCTTGGTTGAGGACTATCCCCAGATCGTGGGCACTTTTCCTTTTTGCTTCAGTGACTACCGCGATCCCTCCAAGGTGCCCAACGGGTATTGGAATGAGCTGAATCTTAAAGGCGTGGTCTCCTACGAGCGCCGGAAGAAAAAGGCCTTTAGGGCATTGCATGACATTTACGTCGGGAGCAATGAGGAGTTAGGAAGGTGAGCCTAAGACCTTGCCGAAGACGAATAAATCGTCTCCCAAGGCGTAAAAATCGTGAATGACGGCCTGTGTACAATAGCCGCAGGACTCATAAAAACGGCGCGTACCCTCGTAGGCAGCGGTGCCGGAAGTTTCCACCAGGAGCAGACGACCACCCTGTCTGCGGATTTCCTCCTCAACCCAGTTAATGAGTGCGCGTCCAACGCCTTGTCTGCGACTCTGGGGGTGCACGGCCAACCAATAGAGACTGTAGGTGCCCTCTGTCAGAGGGGTGGGGCCAAAACAAGCAAAGCCCAATATGTGATCCCCATCCCGAAAGACGATAAAGTCATAACCTGTGTCCTTGGCCCCTTTCGTCGTATAAGCTCCCCATAGCTCCTCAACACAGGCGATATCCTTCTGGCTAAAGTTGCCAGCCAGGTGCGTGATCTGAAGGACGGCTTGGCCATCCGCCGGTTTGGCTCGCTCTATAAGGGACATTTATCTACCTCAACTTGTTGCAGAATATGTAGTACCATCTCTTGGTAACTGTACCCGGCACGGGATGCAGAACGAAAGAAGCCCGCATCCGGGGAGATGTCGGGGTTACAGTTCACTTCAAGCACGTAAGGGGCACCGTTCTGGTCAATGCGCATATCCACGCGCCCGTAGCCATTGCAGCCGAGAGCTTGCCAGGCGTTGAGTGCAGTCAAGGTGATGGCCTCTGCCAATGCGGAGCTAACCTCGGCCGGGCAGGTCACGGGGGTGTTTTGATAGGGGATGGACTCCTCCTCCCATTTGGCTGCGAAGGAGACGATGCGCTCGTTAAGGCTCTTGGCTTTGGGGAAGTGCACCTCAGCAAGTGGCAGGACGGTTGGAGGATGATCCCAAATGGAGATGTTAAACTCGCGTCCGTCTATAAACTGTTCCACCAGTGCGGCTTGGCGATAGCGCTCCACAAGTGCGTCTACCCGATCTCGGAGGGCCTCCAATGAGTTAACGACGGAGAGCTCGGTGATCCCTAGGCTGGCGTCCTCGGCGACGGGCTTGACGATCAAAGGGAAAGATAAACCCGAGAGGGTTTCCTCGGTTACCTGACGGGGACTTGTGAAGAGGCGCCAATCCGGAGTGGGCACACCTGCTTGGCGGAGTATCCTCTTGGCACGAGCTTTGTGGGTGGTTAGAGCAAGAGCCACGGCATCTGCCCCGGTGAAACGGTATCCCATGGCCTCTAAGGCCCAAGCGATGCGCACCTCCTCAAAGAGCTTTCCTGCCAAGCCTTCGCCGAGGTTGAAGACGACCCACTCCGTAGGGGAATAGGGGGCTAAGGCCCGTTCAACCTCGTCAACGATGGGTACCAAGGCCACCGATAGGCCAACCGATGCCAAGGCATCTGCGACTGCGTGGGCACAGATGATGACGCCTTGGTCTGCTTTGAGGTCTCTTCGCTCTCCTTTGATCAAGTAGTTGGTTTGATTGTAAAGCACTATGACGCGAGAGATGCGACTTGAGGAAGAACCAAGCCCGCCTGGAGGGCGAACACCGCAACGCGGGCGTGTTTCTTGAGAGCTTTTTCCCCCGAAGTTTATGGGGGATGAATCTGAAACAAACATGCTACACGGTCTTTTCAGAACACTTCCCGGGAAGTGGCCGTTGCCAGGCGGGACTGTCGGGCTTGAGAAGGCTTGGCATCAGGAGCAGCCAGGCCATAGCGACGCAAGGCCAGGCCGAGGATCTCCAGCACCAACCGATTGTACTCAACTCCCTCTCCTCGGGCCGCAAGCACGATGTCGCTAATGGTCGGGTTAAGGCCGGGAAGGGTATTGATCTCTAGGAGATAAGGTCTGTCATCGTTACCGAGGCGAAAGTCCACCCGAGCTACATCCAGCCCCCCGATGGCCTCAAAGGCGCGGATGGCCAGTTCCTGAAGCTCGCTTGACAGGCTAGGGGGGATTGGCGCCGGGCAGATGTATTTCGGCTCCAGCGGGATCACTGTCTTGATGTAGCCCGTGTAGAGTCGCCCAGAGCCGCCTAAATTGCCCACATCGATTTCCATTACGGGAAAGACATGGAAACCCCTGGCGTCAAAGAAGTCGGACCAGGGGGCCTGGCCTGGAAATAGCCGGTTGCCGATGAGCCCCACGGTGAACTCGCGCCCTGGCAAATAGGATTCCACGAGGGCAGGCTGGCGATACGTACGGATAACCCATTGGACTTGGGCGCGCAGGTCTCGCTCGTTTTCGACCACCGATGAGGCGTTGACCCCCATTCCGCTTCCTTCTCGCGAGGGTTTCACGAAAAGGGGGAAGGTCAGTTCAGGGGACAAAGGCTCGTCGCCATGTACGAAGGCCTGAAAGGGAGCCGTTGGCAAGCCGACATCGCGCCAGATGCGCTTGGCCATCACTTTGTCCAATGAAATCGCATGAGCGAGCACTTTGGAGCCGGTGTAGGGTATGCCGAGCATCTCCAACAGGGCGGGCACATGAGACTCGCGGGCATCTCCCCGTAGCCCCTCGCAGATATTGAAGCAGATATCCGGTTTGACCTGGCGGATTGTATCTAGAAGGGTCTCATCTCCCTCCAAGGGGATCACATCGTATCCGCCCGACTCCAGCGCAGCCTTTAGCCCCTGGACGGTCTCCTCTGAGTCGTATTCCGCCAAGGCATCTTCAGGAGCATCCGGAGCCAGGGGCACGTGCTTTTTCAAGTTGTACAGTAAGGCGACACGCAGCTTGCTCATCGTGTGACCTTATCGTGTCGGGGCAAGTTAATGGGCACGGCAAAAGGTACTTCGCGCTGGTGAGCGCGTTCCCAACCTTCAGGAGCTATGGATAGGCGTTCGCCGCTGAGCAGCCCGGCAACGCCCTCCTGGACGCCCTCACAGAGGTGTGAGCGACAATAGGCACATTTCGTGGGATCGTGGGGTCTATAGTCGGTTGGTTGGGCATAGGTGCTGATGAAGCCCTCGTAGTTACGGATCACCACGCGACTCTCAGACATGCTAAGCATGTAGTTGGGTAAAATGGGCACCTTGCCGCCGCCTGCAGGAGCATCAATGACATAAGTGGGAATAGCAAAGCCGGATACGTGTCCGCGCAAGGCTTCCATGATCTCGATGCCCTTGGAAACCGGTGTGCGGAAGTGACCTGCACCGTGAACCAAGTCGCACTGATAGAGATAATAGGGCCGAACACGGTTCTTGACCAGCTTGCGAACAAGGGCTTTGATGACGTTGGGGCAGTCGTTGATCCCCGCCAGGAGGACCGTTTGGCTGCCCAAGGGGATCCCTGCATCGGCCAACATGGCCAATGCCCTCTCCACTTCGGGTGTGATCTCCTTCGGATGGTTGAAATGGATATTCATCCACAAGGGGTGATAGCGTTTGAGCACCTGAACGAGCTCTATATCAATGCGCTGAGGCAAGAACACCGGCACCCTAGAGCCGATCCGGATGATCTCTACGTGAGGGATGGCCCTCAGGCCGGCCAAGATCTTGTCCAGGACTCTCAAAGGCAGGGTCAGTGGGTCGCCGCCCGAGAGAAGCACATCTCGTACCTCTGGATGGGCTGCGACATAGGCGATTTGCCGCTCATAATCGGCCATAGAGAACTGGGCATGTGGGTCGCCCACGAGTCGGCTACGCGTGCAGTAGCGACAATAGCTAGCGCATTGCGTCGTAACCAGCATCAATACCCGGTCTGGGTAACGATGCACTAGGCCAGGCAACGGGGAGTGGGCCTCTTCAGCCAGCGAGTCGGCCATCTCTGCTTGGAAGGGAACCAGTTCACGATCGGTGGGCACGACTTGCCGGCGGATAGGGCAATCTGGGTCATTGGGGTCCATCAAACTTGCAAAATAAGGTGTGATATCAACTCGGAAGTGGCCTGGGCTAGCGAGCGCTGCCTCCTCGGCCGGGGTGAGATGAATAACCTGCGATAACTCTTCGACGGAGTTTAGGCGGTGGCTGAGTTGCCAGCGCCAATCGCTCCATTGTTGCAGGCTAACGTCTTGCCAGGGGTGGGGAGGTTTGCCTTTGCCCGGAGGCTCTTCGAGCTCTTTAATAGAACTTTCCATAATCCATCTCTCCTTTTTTGTTGCATTATATAAGCCCTTCCCTAACGGTCCATAGGGTAGGGCTTATGAAGCGGCTACAAGTCACTAGCAGGCAAACGAGGAAGAGGCTATTCTTCATCCTCCAGTTCTTCGAAATCCTCAAACTCTTCCTCTTCTTCGTAGTCAAAGTCATCAAAATCGTCGTAATCTTCCTCTAGATCCTCTGATTCATCGAACGCCCAATCCAACTCTAGAGGGTTCACGGCGATGACTTCTAGGCGAGCACCGCATCGGTTGCAGATAATGGTTTGCCCGAGCCTCGCTCTGCCAGCGATCTGGATATCTTCATCACAGCCAGGACAGGTAGCGACTGCCATGTCACTTACCTCTCTTCTACTGTCCCATCATCAACGAATGAGTATAGTACGTCAGTGTATAAATGCCGTATAAGATTCATATCAAAAGCCATTTATTTTGCTTTCTTGTGCATGAATCGTTACACAGTTTGTGTCTCCAGGAGCTAGGATCCTGGCTTTTTCTCCTTCTCCGCTTGCCTCAAGGGATCAAGTGGGGAGGCTAGCAAACGGTAGCCCGTCCCGGGGACAGTCTGGATATATTGGGGGTTCTTGGGATCAGCCTCTACCTTGGCGCGCAAGCGGCTGATGAGCCCGCGCACCAAATCTGCGCTGCCCTCTCCACTGTAGCCCCAAACTCGCTCCACGATGGTCTCGGTAGGAAGGGTCTGGCCTAGATGACTGATTAACGTATAAAGCAGGCGAAACTCAAGCTGGGTTAAGCGACGCGGCTCGCGATCCTCGACTTGCACGGTGCGGGCCGTAGCATCTAACGTAAGCCCACCCACAGTGAGAGTGGGTATGCGCGATAGAGAAGTTCCTTTGCTGCGACGTAGGAGTGCGCGTAGCTGCGCGCTTAGGAGCCGGGCGCTGTATGGACGGCAAACGACCAAGTCCGCTCCCGCCTCAAAGAGCTGGCAAAGGGAATCCTCGTCAGAGGCGTTACTGACCGCGACAAGGGGAACTTCCACCGTTGCGCGAATGCGACGAACTTGGTCTAGCAAGGTACCGTGGTGTAGGGCAAGAAGCAGGAGATCCACAGGGCGCTCTGGCCAACTGCGTAGCGTCCTTTCCAGATCGCTCGTCGGGGTGACGGTTAGCCCCGCCAGTTGGAGTACCACGGTTAAGATAGCGGTCTCGTTGGAGTCGTCGCAAAAAAGGAAAGCGTTCACGTTTGTAATTATACCACAGCAACGGTGCGTTTTTGTAAATACTCCAAATCCCACTCGGCACCCCAGCCCGGGCCATCGGGCGGGATGAGGCGGCCGTCAACGACTTGGGGCGGATTGGTCATCCCCACCTCCAAGCCTAGTTTATGAGCGCCGCCTCCTACGACCATCTCGTAGTAATCGTTGTTCTGGATTGCGCAGCCCAGATGGGCATGAACTAGACCATATAGCCCACCCGTGCCGTTCAGTTCAATGTTCGTGCCATATAGTTCGGCAAAGTGAGCCAGTTTGAGCACTTGGGTTGTGCCGTGACGAGCATTGGCGCGTAGCCGATCGGTAGCGCCATGGATAAGCCACTGTGCCGAGAGGTTCATGTCGTGCATGAGCATCTCGGTGGCCATCACAGGGATCGTTAACTCGGCACAAAGCTGCTGATAAAGGTTCATCTTTTGCTCGTGAAAAGGCTCTTCCAGCCAGATAAAATCCAGCTCCTCCAGGATGTGCCCGATCTCAATGGCTTCGCGTAATGTGTAGGAACACACGGGGTCTAGGATGAGATCATAATCTGGGCCTACGTGCTCACGCAACTTGCGCATAATGGGGATGTCGGCCTTGGCACCTTTATAGGAATGCGGCTTATAAGCGCGAATGCCCAGTTCTTTTCCTTGTTCTATATGCTCAATGTACATCTCTAACGGGCCGTCGCCGGCTGTTTGGTAGACGGGAATGCCATCGCGCGCTTTGCCGAGGAGCTTGCAGATGGGTAGGCCGGCCACTTTGCCAGCGATATCCCAGAGGCAGTTGTCAAAGACGCCAAACCATCCCGGCTCCTGATAAAGCCAACGTGTGCCCAGATGTAGCTTTTGGAAGATACGCTCGCGATCAAATGGGTCTTCGCCGAGGACGTTAGCTCGCAGCAGCTTCATGACCAGGTTCGGGTCGCCACGGAAAGAGCCTCCTTCGCCAGTGCAAATACCTTCAATGCCTTCGTCAGTCTGTACCCGTAAGACGAACTGACGTAAAGGATCTTCCGAGGGTATCCCCTTGTGGGTGTATTGGGTACGTCGCAAGCCCGGGACTTGGATTAGCTTCAAGACACCGCTTTTACGGTCAGGGATCTCAACGATGTGCAGCTTAATATCAGTGATTTTCATCGTTTGCCTCCGCACTTTTAGTTTAGAACGCGAGATGGCGGCTCCATGACGCTGAATATCACAAGCCTTTCAATGCCTCTGGCAGCTCGGTGATCTTCTGCAGCACCAGATCTGCTAAGGGAATGCCCTCTGGACGAGGGTTGTTCTGCAGAAGCAAAGCCGTGCGCATGCCGACGGCCTTGGCTCCGCGAATATCGGTCTCTGGCGAGTCTCCCACATGCAAGGCTTCTGTCGGAGAGACGCCTAATTGGGCCAACGTGCTGGTGAAGGCTTGAGGCCGACGTTTGGTAACGCCCAGCTCGTTAGAAAAGGTACAATGGGCGAAGAATTCCAAGAGCCCCGCCCGTTCTAGGACGCGCCGCATGACCCTGCCAGGGGTCATCCCGGTATCAGAAATTAACGCTAAGCTGAAACCTTGCTCGTGCAGGGCCTTTAGGGTCTCAAGAGCCCCCTCTAACCGGCGAGGGGGATCGCAAAGGATGACCTCTTCCCAGTAGCGCACGACGTTCATGTGGTCACGCGGTAGGAGCGTGGTTCCCAAGGTATCTAGGGTTAAGCTGAGCATCGCTGCGGCTGATAAACTAAATCCGAGCTTCTCCACTTGCGCGAAGAGCGTCCAGGACTCCTGATAAGCCTGGGCAACGCGTTCCGGCATCTGGTCAGGGAGGTATGCACAGAGATAATCTATACGCTGGCTGGCATTCGTGTGCCCGAGATCCAGCAGGGTGCCCCAGCAATCTAGAGTAATCGCTCGTAACATAACTTAAGGAGTTTGTCAGGAATTTACCGATCTACCTCCGCAAACACCAACCAAGGTAGAGACCTAACACGAGCAGCATCCATATCTCCCATACTTGCAAGCCCAGAAGGCATATCCCGAGGCTCATTAGAATCAAGAACACGGCGAACGCGGCCCAATGGCGCTCCCGTTTACCTCTCCGAGAAGGCCTTGTTTTGTGCAAGTTCGCCATGGTGGTGAGGATGGCATCGCTTAAATCATCCAACGAAATGCCCGAACCTTACCATCCACTAGCTAGGCTTCCCGCTGTGCGGTACATAGCCAAGATATTCTCTAAGGGAGTAAAGATCTGGATAGCGTGCGTAGGGCCGAGGATCAGCCCTCCCTCAGCAAAGAGCTCTAGACGCCAGCGAACCTCTCGCTCGACGTCGGCCACTGTGCCAAAGGGGAGGATCGTCTGCACGCACATCGTCCCACTGAAGGTCAAATCGCGCCCGAAATCCCGCTTGAGACCGTCCAGGGCCATGCCCTCTGCGGCCACTTGCACCACGTCGAGGATATCCAAGCCCAGTTCAATCAATCTAGGGATAAATGCTCTGACGCTTCCACAAGAGTGCATCATGGCCTTTGCGCCATAACGGTGTGCTAGCTCAAAGTATTGGGCATAATAAGGGGCAAACAGCCGTTCGAAGGAGCGCAGTGAGATGATCGGTCCGCGCTGGGTTCCCAAATCCTCCCCACAGTGCACGATGTCGATCTGCCCGTGAGCAGCTTGTAAGGCACGTTCGGTCGTCTCATAGAAAAAGCGAAAGCGTTGTTCTACCAGGAACTTGTAGGCGGGATCCTCGGTAGCCACATCATAAAGCACCCGCTCGACGCCGCGACAGCGGGCGATGCCGTTCATAAAGTCTAGATGGCCCGCGCCACCAAAGATCACGGCGTAATCGCCGACTGCTCGGCATTGTTCGGGGATGCTGCTGTAATCGTACCAATCGGCACTGGGAAAGGGATAGTCTTGGAGCTGTGCTGGATCATCGATCTCTGCGAAAGGGAGATAGACTGCCTCAGGGTAGGTGCCCAGGCCGTCTCCGTAGGGTATCTCGGCGTAACGCTCACCCCACAGGCCCTCTACGCTGCCATCCGGGAAGCGGCGCCGCTCCGGCCCGACGAAAGTTGGCGTCACATAACGCCAGTCGTCTCCAAGGATGCTGATCAAGGCCAAGTCGTCGGCCACGCCGAAATGTTTGCGCAGCATCGCGTTCACCTCAGGCGTGCCCTCGTGGTGTACGGGGATACGGTCATAGCCTTTACGTTCAAGCGCGCTCTTGACTCGTTCACGTGAGTTCATACCCTAGCCCCCCAAGTAGGTCGTGGCGATCAGAGCTCCGCTACGCGGACCGGAAGGCCAAGCTCTGCTGACTTCCACGCGGCCTCGGTTAGCTCGATCACTCGCAGGCCACACTCTGCGGGCGCGCGTACCTCATCGCGCCCCAAGATGGCATCTACAAAGTTTCGGTCGGGAGTGGAACTCGGCGGAAGCTCGCCTACCTCGACCATCTCTGTCTCCTGAGTGCGTTGCAAGATTTTGCCGTTGCGATAGAGAACGGCGCCTTTGCTTCCCCAGACAGAGAATTCCTCCCACCACATCGGGCTATCCCCTACGATGGAGATCGTACCTTGGGCGCCATTGGTGAAACGCAAACTCAAGGCCGAGTCAATATCCACCTCGGTGTCGTAGTTACGCATGTAGGCGAAGACGCTTTCGGCGGTCAGGCCGGTTGTCCAAAGCAAGATGTCGACGAGGTGGCTTCCCGAGTCGTTGATCTGTCCTCCGCCACTGAGGGCTTTCTGCTGCCGCCAGGTGCCCCGAACGCCGCGCAGCCAGCCTTGCGATTGTAAGGCGGCGACATACTGTACCTCGCCTATTACGCCTTTCTGAATTTGTTCTCGGATGTAAATGTAAGGGCCTTGAAGGTGGCGTTGATAGGAGACCATGAGCACCTTGTTGCCGCGCGCACGGATTAGATCCCGTGCTTGGGGCACACTACAAACCATGGGCTTCTCTATGAGGAGATGCTTCCCGGCAGCAAGCACGTCCATCGCTTGTTGATAGTGCTGAGTATGAGGCGTGTTGATCTCAACGGCGTCCATTTCAACCGACTCTAACATCTCGTGGTAGTCGGTGAAGACGGGAAGCCCTATCGTCTCGGGATAGGCCGCGTGCATGCGCTCGATCGCTTCCATGCTTGGATCAGCAAAGGCCACTACCTCGGCTTCGGGGATGTCGGCAAGCCACTTCATATGTGTCCTGGCCATGCCCCCGGCGCCGATGAATCCGATCCGGACCTTCATCAATCCTCCTTAGGATAGTCAATTTGTGGTTCCAGCGCGGATGGCTCACCCGAAAAGGGCCAGACGGAGGGTTAAAGTGTTTGGCTCCATACCGGCGATAGGCTACAGCGAGCGTAAAGCTCGGCCCATTCTTTTGAACCATCGTCACGGCGCACATACATGCGCACGCCCCTTTCTTGTACGGGGATATTGCCGGCGTAGGCATCAGCCCAGCACTGGCTGATGTTGGCGTAATGGCGCACGCGGTTTCCCGGCCATACTACGGAGAGCAAGAGCTTGGGGCGCGGCAACTCATAGGGTGGCTGCATTTTGTAGCGGGCCAACGCTTCCTCATCCACTTCAACTCCTAGGCCTGGCGCATCGGGCACCCGCGCATAGCCCCCGACGATCTCAATGGGCTTCACAAGCAGGTCATCGGCGTAGTTGTTGAGGCAGTTCACCGCCGGCCATTGGGCCATCGTGAGCACGGCGCCTAATTGAATGGAGAGCGCCGTGGTTAGGCCTGGGCCGACGATCTGCAGGAAGAAGGGCTTTTCAAATTGAGCTGCTAGAGCTCCTTGTCTGAGGACATTGGCGATGCCTCCACCTACGACGAAGCCGTCGCAAATCTCATCGCGCACGGCCACATGAAAAGGAGGATCGCCGAAATGCAGGGCGATGGCTTTGCCGATCTTGGAGCGCAGCTGTCGCAATCCTTCTACATCTCGCTGGTAGATGGGCGATTCGTACAACGCTACGCGTTCTTGCTTGTCCAACTCCGTCAGCACCGGCACGGCGTTGCTGGCGTTGATCAGCATTTGATTCCAGTCCATGTCTATCTTAAAGTAACTTGGGGTTACGCTGCTGATGGCTTTGACTTGTTCGTATACGTCCCACCATGGGCGCGCCTTGGTCTTGAACGCGGTATAGCCCCTGGCAAGTGCATCACGGGCCTCCTCAGCCAAGGCCTCGGGGGGAAAGTCGATATTCCACCAAGCGATGGGCACCCAATCGCGCACCTTGGGTAAGTTGAAGAGCCGATAGACGGGAACGTCCAGGGCTTTGGCTACTACATCATAGATAGCCATCTGCAGTCCGGCGCCGAGCGAGTCATCACCCAGGAAATCGGCCGCATTGCGACCTTTGACACGGGCTATGGCCTCATCACTTACGCGGCCCCAGGTGTAGTGAGGCAGCGTCTCGCCATAGCCGACGAATCCCGCGTCGGTGTTTACGCGCACGACCTCGCTGATGCACCATTGCCACACTTCGCGGGCATTCCACTCTTCGCAGCGCGGCGTCATGGGCAAGCGAACGGTGATGCGTTCAATATCCGTTACGATTAGCTTCACGATCAACCTCCTTGAGAGAAATATCCCGTAATGCTTGTTCTGCTTCCTTGTCGGCCGTCCAAGCGGGCAAGGTGGAGTATACACATATTGTCAGGATTCACAACCGAGAGACGCCTTTTTACTTCTCTGTAGCTAACAAGGCTGCAAGAGGCAATGTCTTGTAAGCACGGCGATATGACCGGGTCTCTCGTAAAAGGTAGAGCAGAGCCTCGCGAGCTTGCTCTTGAGCGAGTTGCTTGCGGACTTGAGTCTCGTCCCCTTCCTCAGAGAGAGTCTCTGGAGCAGGGGGAGCCTCCGATGGCCAGTAAGCTCGCAAGCGCCCATTCTCGTAGCGCAACGAGACTTTGTCAAGCGCCTCCAGGCCACGTAATGCGGCTACCACAGCCGCTTGTCGTGCCCCAATACGAGAGGCCATACGCAGGGTATCCAGATAGCCATCGTGCTGGTTTAGGGCTACGCGGAGCATCCCTGCCACCTTTTGCAGAAACTCGGTCGGGCCAGGTTCGTCGAGTTCGCGCGGAGGCAAAAGGTATAATCTCTGTGGCTGGACCTCGGCCAAAACCCAACGTAGCTCTTCGGGGCCTGGAGGTGGCGTCAGAATAGCCAAGATCGGGGCACGGCGCCCGGCCAATTCGTATCGGGAGTAAGCTTGCTCTATGAGGTCGGGCAAGGCTTCTGCCCAGATTAATAGGCTCTCCCCATAGTGGGCTCGCAGTCGGGCGAGTAATGGCCGTTCGGTCTCCTGAGCGAGGCGCCAATCCACTACCTCTCGGCTGGCCAAGAGCTGCGAAAGCGCCTCTTTTACCTTTCTTGCCGTAGGCTGCCAATCTACCAGCTCCAATTGGAGACGCTCTTTGCCTTGCCAATAGGTGATGTACAGGTTAAAGGCGACGTCAAGACGCTCGCCGATCTCGGGCATTTCGCCGGCGTTAAACCAGATGAAGCGTAGAGGATGGCCTGAATCATCGTCTAGGAAGAGACGCCGGTGAGGAGTCGCGCGCTCGCGGCTGACGTCTTCAATGCGGATCAGAGTGCCCCCGCTGGTTACAAGCGTTGGGCGTGGGTTGCCGGCTCCAAAGG
>DAOTVR010000181.1:0-4554 GCA_034436315.1 Anaerolineae bacterium | reverse complement strand
CCCGAACATGTGGCCGAGATCGTCTCCAAGTGGACCGGGATTCCCGTCTCTCGCCTGCTAGAGGGCGAGGTGCAAAAGCTGGTGCACATGGAAGAACGGCTCCATGAGCGTGTAGTGGGCCAGGATGAGGCCATCTCCGCGGTGGCGAACGCGGTGCGGCGGGCGCGCTCGGGCCTGCAGGACCCCAACCGCCCCATCGGCAGCTTTATCTTCCTAGGGCCTACGGGCGTAGGCAAGACCGAGCTGGCCAGGGCTTTGGCCGAGTTCCTCTTTGATGACGAGGACGCCATGATCCGCCTGGATATGAGCGAGTACCAAGAGCGGCATACCGTGGCTCGCATGATCGGCGCGCCGCCCGGCTATGTGGGCTATGAGGAAGGTGGTCAGCTCACCGAGGCCGTGCGCCGGCGGCCCTATGCGGTGGTGCTCTTGGATGAGATTGAGAAGGCCCACCCCGAGGTCTTTAACGTCTTGCTACAGATCCTAGATGACGGTCGGCTGACCGATGGCAAGGGGCGAACCGTAAACTTTAAGAACACGGTGATCATCATGACCTCTAACGTGGGCAGCCAATGGCTCAGCGAATTGCGCGTCCAGGATACGGAGATGGTGCGTGCGCGGGTGATGGAGGCTTTGCGGCAACAATTCCGTCCCGAGTTCCTGAACCGCGTGGACGAGATCATCATCTTCCATGCCCTTGATCGAGAGCAACTGCTCAAGATCGTGGACATCCAGATCCGCCGCTTGCAAAAGTTGCTTGCTAATCAGAATTTAGACCTCCAGTTGACCGCCGCGGCTCGTGAGGCCTTGGCCAACGAGGGGTATGATCCTGTTTACGGCGCGCGGCCGCTGAAACGCACTATACAACGTCGCATCCAGGATCCTCTGGCCTTGTGCCTGTTACGTGGCGAGTTCAAAGAGGGGGATACGATTCTCGTGGATTTTGTTGATGGAGAGTATACTTTTAGCCGCGCCAAGCTCGCCGAGCCGGTCGCGGTATAGATATGAGGTGGTAACATGATAGGATTCGATCGCTTTACGGAGCGTGCCCAAGAGGCAGCAACCCGTGCCTATGAGATCATGCAGCGTTACCAGCACACCCAGCTGGATACCGAGCATATCTTGTTAGCTCTGCTGGAACAATCGGATGGGATCGTGCCTCGCATCCTCAGGGATTTGAACGTCAACGTGGAGCAGATCCGCCGCCGTCTGGACGATGTGCTCAAAGCCAGTCCGAGGATGGCCGTGCCTGGCAGCCTGCAGCCACAACAAGTCTACATTACTCCGCGCGTCAAGCGCTTGATGGATCGTTCCAGCGAGGAGGCCTCTAAGCTGAAGGATGAGTTCATCTCCACGGAACATCTGCTCTTGGCCATCCTCAGCGACCAGGAAAGCGCGGCGGCGCGCATCCTTTTGGATGCCGGGGTCACGTATGAGCGCTTTTATGCTACCTTGACCGAATTCCGCGGTGGCCGAAGGGTGACCAGCCCGACGTCGGAGAGCCGTTTCCGGGCCCTGGAGAAGTACAGCCGCGACCTAACCCAGCTCGCCCGTGAGGGCAAGCTGGATCCGGTCATTGGCCGGGATAAGGAGATCATGCGCGTCTTACAGGTGCTCTCTCGCCGTACAAAGAACAACCCGGTACTCATCGGCAGCGCGGGCGTGGGCAAGACGGCCATCGTGGAAGGGCTGGCGCAAAAGATCGTCGCCGGCGACGTGCCCGAGCCCCTGATGAACAAGCGGGTGGTCTCGTTGGATCTCGGCGCGATGGTGGCCGGAGCGCGCTTCCGAGGGGAATTTGAGGAGCGCCTTAAGGCTTGTCTGGAGGAGATCCAGCAAGCCCAAGGGGAGATCATCCTCTTCATCGATGAGCTGCACACCGTCGTCGGGGCGGGCGCGGCGCAAGGGGCCATTGACGCTTCCAACATGATGAAGCCCGCCCTGGCCCGTGGTGAGCTGCGTTGCATCGGGGCGACGACGCTGAACGAGTACACCCAGTACATCGAGCGAGATGCCGCCCTGGAACGGCGTTTTGCTCCCATCTACATTGAGGAGCCAACCGTAGAGGAGACGGTGGAGATGCTCCGAGGGCTCAAGAGCCGCTATGAGGCCCATCATCAGGTGCGCATCACCGATGAGGCTCTGGTGGCGGCGGCCCGACTCTCGGATCGTTACGTCAAAGACCGCTTCCTCCCCGATAAGGCTGTGGACTTGATCGACGAGGCTGCCTCCAAGTTGCGCATTACCATGCATAGCCTGCCTCCTGAGCTCAAGGAGTTACGCATGGAGATCACGCGCCTGGCCCAGGAAGAAGAGGCCGCCGGCCTGGAGCGCAACTATGAGCGCGCTGCACAGCTCAAGAGCGAACGCCTGCAAAAGGAGCGCGAGTTCGCCGAGAAACGGGCGGCTTGGGAGGCCGAACAGGGGATCGATGATGTGGTAGATGCCGACGATATCGCCGAGATCGTCGCTGCCTGGACCGGTATCCCCGTGAGCCGCATGCAGGAAAACGAGACTGCTCGCCTCCTGCACATGGAAGAGTATCTGCGCGAGCGCGTCGTCGGCCAGGATGAAGCCATCGCCGCCGTCGCCGATGCCATTCGGCGCGCCCGGTCGGGGTTGAAGGACCCCCGCCGTCCCATCGGGAGTTTCATCTTCCTGGGCTCCAGCGGCGTGGGCAAGACCGAGCTGGCCAAGGCTTTGGCCGAGTTCCTCTTTGACGATCGCGAGGCCTTGTTGCAGATCGATATGAGCGAATACGGGGAACGGCACACTGTCTCGCGGCTCATCGGGGCGCCCCCCGGCTATGTGGGCTACGACGAAGGCGGGCAGTTGACCGAGGCCGTGCGCCGCAGGCCCTACCAGGTGATCCTGTTTGATGAGATCGAAAAGGCGCACATGGATGTCTGGAATGCGCTCATGCAGATCCTGGAGGAGGGGCGGCTCACCGATGGTCATGGGCGCACCGTGGACTTTCGCAATACGGTGGTGATCATGACCTCCAACCTTGGCACGCGTTTTGCCAGCCGCCGCGGCGAGACCATCGGCTTCCAGGTGGGTTCGCAATCCAACGAGGAGGCCAAGTTCATTGACGACGTCTCCGAGGCCTTAAAGCGCACCTTCCGCCCCGAGTTCCTGAACCGCATTGACGAGATCGTCGTCTTTAACACCTTGACACGGGCTAATATGATGCAGATCGTCGACTTGCAGATGCGCGAGATTGAGGAGCGCCTCAGCGAGCAACAGATCCACATCGAGATCACCGAGGCCGCCAAGGGCTGGCTGGCGGACAAGGGATATGATCCGGCCTTCGGAGCGCGTCCCCTCCGGCGCACGCTGCAGCGCTATGTAGAAAGTCCGTTATCCAAGTACCTGTTAGACGGGCGCTTCGTCAGTGGCGATACCGTTCTGGTGGACCTAGATCAAGAGGCCGATTCTCTGGTCTTTAGGAAGAAGGAGCAAGCGGAGCCCGTATCGGTACCCTTACCTGTACGGGCCGAGGCGAAGTAGGGCCATGTTGACGGAGGCTGAATGGCTGGAACGGTTTCGGGCCGGATGCCCCGCTGTGGCCGGCCTCTATGCCGAGCTTTTGCGCCACCCCGAGCTGGGCGCTATCGCTGCGGAGGTGGCGCAAGCCTATGAGGCGATCGTCGCCTCGCTGGAAAAGGGAGGCACGCTCTACCTTTGTGGTAACGGCGGAAGCTTTGCCGACGCCCTACATATCTCCGGCGAGCTGCTCAAGTCCTTCGCCCGCCCGCGTCCTTTGCCTGAAAGCCTCCGCGCCCGCCTTCTGGCCCAGGAACACGGCCTTGAGCTGGCCGAGCACTTGCAGGCGGGGTTGCGTGCCCATGTATTGGGCTGTAACCCCGCCTTGGCTACCGCCGTGGCCAACGATATCCCTTTGGCAGGGATCGGCTATGCCCAGGAGCTCTGCGCGCTCGCTCGGGCCGGCGATGTGCTCCTAGGGATCAGCACCAGCGGCCGGGCGCGCAACGTGCTCCTGGCCGTCTCCACCGCCAAGGCTTTGGGACTGACGACCATCGGCCTGACCGGGCAACAAGAGAATCCCCTCTCTATGCTTGTAGATATCCCCTTGCGCGTCCCCGCAAGCGAGACCTACCGCGTGCAGGAGCTACACCAGGCGCTCTACCATCAGCTTTGCCTGATGCTAGAGGCGCGGTTTTTTGCCTGAGGAAGGCGAGACCTCACCGTACGCTCCACACGTGTACCACGGGTGCTGCTTCATCGGCGAAAAGCTCCAGGACGTACAAGAGGCCGTTATTACGGTCATACGTGATGTCGCCGATCCGGTAGCGGCGCTGTAAGCCCGTCCCCAACATCTCCGGCTCGACACCTGAGGGATTGAGGAAGAGCCGTTCATCTATGTCTAAGACGGCATAGGGCTGAGGCTCCCAGGGCTGCATCTGCCTCTGGGCCACCCGTGCCAGATCCGCCGGGTCGTAAAAGATGAATTGCGCGTCAAAGTGCGAGCTCCACCAGCCGCGATAGTCGTTATGGCCCGTGCATTCGTGCAGGTCTGCCTCTGGGAGATCG
>DAOTVR010000180.1:0-5410 GCA_034436315.1 Anaerolineae bacterium | reverse complement strand
ACCTCGGCCTCATCCCAGGGCTTGAGGACCTCGTGGACGGAGGCGAAAAGGGAGCCCGTGTTGGTGCGATGGAGCACAAAGAGATGTAACCGCGCCGCGAGCACTTGCTGCCCGCTGGGGATGGCCGCCACCGAGGTGTAGAGCAAAGGCGCCATCACGTCCCCTTGCCGGATGATGATCGTCGGCGACGAGGCATAGTTCTCGTCTATGCCCCAGCGGTTGAGGTAGGTGTCGCGCGCGATGGGCAGGACCAGCGCGCCCGCCTGCGGCGTGGGCGTGCGCGTCGGCGTCCGCGTGCGGGTGGCCGTCGGCTGGGCCGTCGCCGTGGGCGGCTGGGTGGAACTGCGCACGTAAAGGCGCGGCTGCCGGTTGCTATCGGTGGATTCGCGCGCCCCCAGGCTATACTCCACCGAGACGGAGCCGCTTCCCTTGAGGATCAACCCATAGTTCGTGCCGGGCTCGCTCACCCAGCGCTGCACCAGGGAGGTCACATCCACGCTATACCAGCACTCGGCGGCGTTGAGGGTCAGGGTGATCACGGGGGTCAACTCGCGGTCGGCGTTGCCGTTGCACCCGGCCGCGCCCCAGCTTTCGCCCGCGCGCGCGAGCTGCCAGGTGGCCTGAGCCTCATCCCAAGCGCGACGCAGGGCATAGAGCGAGACCGTGAGGGATCCCGTGTTGGTGCGCTTGCTCACGTAGAAGCTGAGCACCGCCTGATTCACGTAGGAGCCGGCGTCGATCGCGCTGAGATCAAAGCGCATCAGGGCCGCCTTGATATCCCCCTGACGCACGGCCAGCAAGGGCTGGTCACCCAGATTCTGCGTGGGGCTCCACTGATCCAGCGTGGTATCGGCGACCACGTCAAAGCGCGTGGCCCCGGGGAGGGTCGTGGGCGTCGCCGCCACGTACTCCGTGGGGCTCGGCGTCAGGGTCGGGGTCCTGGAGGGCGTGGGCGTCCGGCTCGGCGCAGGCGTCCAGGTGAGGGTCGGGCTGGGGCCCGGCGTAGGCGTCCAGGAGGGCGTCGGGCTAAGGGTGGGGGTAGGCGTCGGGCCGGGGGTGCCCGTCTCGGTCGGCGTCGCCGTGGGCGGGAGCTCCCCCGAGCTCACCACCAGCTGCGGCCTGAAGGCGGCATCCTCCCACTCGGAGGAGGCGAACTCGTACTGCACCGAGACCCCGCCCTCGCCCTTGATCACCAGGCCACGGTTGGAGCTGGGGTCCGCCACCCATTCGCGCACCAGCTCCGTCACGTCAAAGCTGAACCAGCGGTTCTCCGCGTCCAGGTGCACGGTGCACTCGGGCACCTCGTCGCGGTCGGTGCCCAGGCCGTTGCAGCCCGAGCTGGCCCAGGCCACCGCGTTGCTGGCCCGGTTCCAGGTGGCCTGGCTGCTCACCCAATCCCGCCGCACCTTATAGACCTTGGCGTATAACCCGCCCTGGTTGGTGCGGTGATAGACGTAAAGGTTCAACCTGGCCGCATGGATCGTCGTGTTCGGGGGCAGGGCGCGGAGATCGAACTTGAGCAGGCTGGCCACGATATCCCCCTGGCGGACGACGAGCAAGGGCGAGGTATCAAAGTTGGCCGTGGGATACCACTGGCTCATGTACGTATCGTACTGCGCCCCGTAGCGCGTGCCGCCGGGAAGGAGCGTTGGCGTGGGGGCCAAGGTCGGGCTGGGGGTGAACGTCGGCCCGGGGGTGGGCGTCGCCGAGGGCGTCAGGGTCGGCGTGGGGCTGGGCGTGGGCGTCGGCGGCTGATAGCGCAGGATGAGCTCCGGCGCGGCGGAGCCCTCTCGCGAGGCAAAGTGGAAGGTCACCGTGGGCCCGCCCGCGCCCACGAGGATCAGGCCATGGTTGGCCCTCGCCCCGCTGAGCCAGCTTTGCACCAGATTGGTGATGTGCCACTCGTACCAGCCCTCGCCCCCACTGACCGCCGCCGAGCCCGAGGCCGAGACATCCCGGTCGGCCGGCGCGGCGTTAGCCCCGGCCGCGCTCCACGCCTCGCCGGCGCGCGCCTCCTGCCAGGTCACCTGGGCCTCGTCCCAAGCGCGGTTCAACCCATAGGCGTAAACGGTCAGCGTGCTCCCCGCCGGGCTCACCGAGCGCAGGCGCAGCTTGGCCTCCACCACCGCCGAGCCCATGGGCACCGCGGAGAGGTCAAAACGGAGCAAGATCTTTTTATTGCCGCTTCCGTCCAGGCTCAGGGTCGCCTCCGTCCCGCGAGGGCTCGTCGGCTCGGCCGCGCTGATGCCCGCATCCGCCGCGATGCTCAGGCCCTCCGAAAGGGGCGTGGGGGTGGGCGTGGGCGTGTACGTCGGGGTGGGCGTATAGGTGCGCGTGGGCGTAGCAGTGTTGGTCGGCGTGGGAGTGCGCGTCGGGGTGTGGGTGGGCGTGGGCGAGGGGGTCGCCGTGGGGGGCGGGCCCCAGTTGCCCTGGACTTCGATAAAGTGCACGATCTCATCCCCATCGCCGTTACAGGAGAGGCGGAAATCCGCGGGGCCGGGCAGGTTGTTGTTGAAATAGCCGTCCAAGACGGTGAAGGTGTAGGTCACCCAGTCGTTCACCGGCCCCAGGCCGGCCCCCTTGCGCAGCGTCTGCGAGACGAGCTCCCCCGCATAGTTGCGGTATTGTAGGGAGAGCGTGTCGTTGCCCGCGTTCAGAAAGATGACCTTGACCAGATAGGAGACGTTACCCCCCGGCTCGCTGATCGGCTTTTGCCCCACATAGGGGTAGGCGTCGTCTATATCCAGGTAGATGTACGGGCTGCCGTTGGCCTGATCGGTGCGTCGGGCCTGGCGGGAAAAGATGTGCCCCTGGGCTGCGGCGGGCATATTCTCCCGCCAGATGCGCACCGTGCGCCCGTCCTCCGGCTCCTTGCGGGTGAGCCAGAAGGTCCAATCCCCCATGTGCCCGGAGACCCCGCCAGGCCCCCAGTTCACGTAGGGGTATTCCCAATCGCGCAGGGCGATGAACACCGAGGGCGTATCCTGGATCGTGCGCCCCAGGTGCGCGCCCGTCCAACGGAGGAACTCGGGGCTGAGGCACGTCAGGAAATCGGGGTGGAGGTCGATGGCATCGGGGTGGTAGTGCAGGCCGGCGAGGATCGTCCAATACATGTGCTCGGCGGTGCCGAAGCCATAGGCCGATTCCAGCCAGATGGGCAGGGTCATGGAGTAATAGTTCACCATGTCCCACATGCCCACAAAGTTGCCGTAGCCCTGGTGGCTATCGCGATCCACCCACAAGGAAGAGTTCTTCAGCCCCACCGGGGGATTCAGGCTCGCAGCATATTGCGAGGTGGCCAGGCGGACGCCACTGCCACCGGGGGCGTTGTTGACGAAGATGGTCTTGTTGGGGAAGGCGGCGCGGTAAACGTCCATCACCTTGGTGGTGTACTGGCCAAAGCGATAGCGCAGGCCGGGCAGCCGCTGGTCAACGATCTCCTCCCAGTTGCAATAGTAGTCCTTGATGAGCTGCGTCTCGCCGTCCAGGCCGATGTTGATGACCACCGAGGTGACCTGGGGGTCGTTGCGATAACGCGCCCCGAAGGCGCGGATCAGGTCATAGTAGGCGTTCTGCCAGATCTCGTTATCGTACATCGGCAACACGGCGGTATGTCCACAAGCCTGGAGCACATAGCCCACCTTGTGGTTGTTCACCACCGGGCGGGGGTTACCGGGGTTCAACTGATCGATGCGATCGTAAACCCACCTGGGCGTGCCGTCGTAGAAAAAGATGTTCTCCCAGCCGGGGTACGTGGAGCTGGAGATGTAGGGAAAGATCTGCAACACGACCGGCTTGGAGATCACCTGGCCGTTTTGCAGCGTCACCTTGAGCCGCCGCTCCAGGGCCATGTTCTGTTCAATGAGGGACCAATCATAGACCCCCGGCGCCGGGTTGACGTCCTCCCACATGTAAAAGTGGATGGAGCCGATAGGCCCGATCTCCGGGCGCAGGGTCTGCCAGTCGTTACCAAAGTCAAAGAAGCGGTAGATGATGGGCACGACGCCCGCCGCGCCGGGGGGGTTCTTGGCGACAGAGACCGGCGTCTCGCCGGGGGTGGGCGAGACTACCGGGGGCGTGGGGATCGCCGGAAAGGCCCGGGTCGCCGCAGCCAACGGAGAGGGCTCCGGAGCGTCGGTCGGGATATAGAGGAGCACATCGGTAGAGGGAGTCGCCCTGGCCTGGAGCCCCAGAAAGCCCGTCACCAGCAAGAGGGCCGCCAAGGCGATCCCCAGATGGAGTTTCTTCACCACCCTCTCCCGATCGGGTTTTATCTATCATTATAGCCGCGCCGAAGAGGGCCGTCAACCGTTTGCGCCTCCTTCGCCGGGCCCTTGGGGCGCGGAATTCGTCGCGATTTTACGCCCCTTTAGCCCTGCGTCCAAATGGAACCACCGGGATACGCGCCCAGGAGGCCCAGGACGCGGCCATCCATCGCGAGGACGAGGCTATTCTTGACTAAATCACTCAATTATGCTATACTCATTCTTGAGGGCCCAAGGGATCCTGTAGGAAAACGCGGCATGCACCGTAGAGACGCTTACAGGACTCCAAGGGCCCCGTAAGGAGGCACGATGAGCGACCCCAACAAGACCGTCACCCTCAAGATCCTGGGGATGAGCTGCGCGAGCTGTGCGCGCACGGTGGAACAGAGCCTGAAGAAAGCAGACGGCGTAGAGCAGGCCAACGTCAACATCGCCACCGAGCAGGCCACGATCCGCTTTGATCCCTCGGTAGTGATAACGGGCCAACTGGTCCAAAGGATACGCGAGAGCGGCTACGACGCCGGCGTGCAGCGGGTTATCCTGCCCATCGGGGGGATGAGCTGCGCGGCCTGCGCGCGCCACGTGGAGAACGCCCTGAAGAAGGTGGACGGCGTGGTCTCGGCGACGGTGAACCTGGCCACCGAGCGGGCCAGCGTGGAATATGTCCCCGGCGTGGCCACTCTGGAGGCCCTCCGGCGGGCCGTGCGTGAGGCGGGCTACGAGGTGGCGGATCAAGAGGCCCAGGCGGGCGCCGCGCCGGGGGAGGATGCGGAGGTGCAAGCGATGCGCCGGGCGCGTTCGCGGATGGGGCTCGCCTGGGCCTTCACCGCGCCCATCCTCGTCCTCATGGGCCTGCACATGTTCGCTCATATCGCCTGGCCGAGCATGATGGCCGTGGAGGTCCTCGTGATCGCCCTGGCCCTGGCGGTGTTGGCCTGGCCGGGCGGGGCCACCTATCGCTCGGCGTGGAATTCGCTCACTCACGGCAGCGCCAACATGGACGTGCTCATCGCCCTGGGCACCGCCGCCTCCTGGATCAGCGGTCCGCTCTCCTTCGTGGCGCCCATAGCCAGCTATGCCGGCGTCGCGGCGATGATCATGGCCATCCACCTCACCGGGCGCTACATAGAGGCCAGCGCCAAGGG
>DAOTVR010000179.1:0-7058 GCA_034436315.1 Anaerolineae bacterium | reverse complement strand
AGCAGCATATCCTCAGTTCTCCCGACCAGCAGCCTTGGGAATCCTGCATCACCTCGGTAGAGCGACATTGGGGCTACCATGCCGGGGAGCGCATTTGGAAGACGGCGGAACAGGTGATCCATATGTTGGCCCAGGTGGCCGAGGGCGGAGGCAATCTGCTTCTGAACGTGGGCCCTAAGGCTGACGGCACCTTTCCCGAGCCTTTCGTCGCTCTCCTGCGCGAGGTGGGGCAGTGGTTGCGCGTCAACGGGCAGGCCATCTACGGTTCCTCACGCGGAGTTTGCGAAAGCATCTCCATTGGGCGCCAATGTGTAGTGGGCTCAACGGTCTACCTGCACGTGCTCTACTGGCCCGGAGAGACGCTCCACCTTGCGGGATTAGATAATCGCCTGCTCAGCGCACGCTTCTTGGCCAACGGCAAGTCCATTGCCTTTGAGCAGGCCGGCGAGCACATCTACCTGCGGGGCCTCCCCGCCGAGCCGCCTGATCCTTGGGATACCGTGATCGCCCTGGAGGTTGAAGGTACGCCCAAACCCTTCCCCTGGGCCAGAGAGCGCCTCTGGCAGGGCGATGCCGGACGCATGGCCGATTGGGCGACCACATAGAAGGTCTAGTCTATGTGATATCCCCGCAAGGTAACGTCGCCAGCCCATATAGAGTGCAGCATGCCATCCGCCGTGCGTACCCGCAGCGCCCCATCGGCGTCTACATCCTCGGCCAAGCCCTCAATGACCTCCTCGGGCGTGCCCACGCGGACCATCTGGCCCAAGGTGACCAGGTGCGCACGCCATTCCTCGTGGGGCGACCAGCCCTGGCGCAACCGCTCATAGCGCGCCTCGATCTCCCTCAAGAGCGCGAGGAGTAGCTCAAGCCGCGAGATGGGCCGCCCGGCCTCGGCCGAGAGGCTGGTGGCGGGGGCTATCAAGTCGGGCAGGTTGGAGACGTCCAGGTTCACGTTCAAGCCCAGGCCGACCACCACATAAGCAAGACGTTCGCCGTGCAATCCCAACTCGGTGAGGATACCGCCCACCTTCTTATGGCTGAGCACGATATCGTTCGGCCATTTGACTCCTGCCCGAAGGCCGCTCACCTGGGCGATAGCCTGGACGGCGGCCAACGAGACGATCATCGTCGCACGCTGCGCCTGGCGGGGGAGAAGGGGCGGGCGGAGGATCAACGACATGAGCAGTGAGCTGCCCCTGGAAGCATACCAGCGGCGACCCATGCGCCCCCGGCCGGCCGTCTGCTCCTCGGCGAGGACCAACGTCCCCTCAGGCGCGCCGGCGCGAGCCAGGGCCATAGCGCGGGTATTGGTAGAGTCTATCGTCTCATGCCATTCCAAATTGCGCCCGACAAAGCGCGTCGTAAGGTGTGCTTGGATGGTGGCAACAGTCAGGGCATCCCCCATTCGCGAACCCGGTAAACGCCTTCTAGCACCTTTGTAACGAGATCCAACTTGCCATGATAAGCTATACAGACGCCGTTTGCAATCCACACCTTGCCCATCGCTCGCCCAGTTTCCCAAGTTGTGGTATCCTTTACCGCAACTTGTATGCGCATCTCATCTAAAAGGAGTTACTTGTATGACCAAGATCGCTTTTATTGGAGCAGGCAGTTTCGGCTTCACCCGCGCCCTCGTGCGAGATATCCTCACTTTTCCTCTACTTAAGGACGCCACGCTAGCCCTCATGGACATCGACGCCGAGCGCCTGGATTACATCAAGCGCGCCGTGGATCGCATCATCGCCGAGGGAAATTATCCCGCCAAAGCCATAGCTACCCTGGACCGCGCTGAAGCCCTCAAGGGTGCCGATGCGGTCATCTGCACGATCCTCGCCGGCGGGGTCAAAGTCTTTCGGTATGATATTGAGATCCCCAAGAAGTATGGCGTGGATACCAACATCGGCGATACCCGCGGCCCTTCGGGCATCTTTCGCGCCCTACGCACCATCCCCGTCATGCTGGATATCTGCCGAGATATAGAGCGCTATTGCCCGGACGCCATCCTCCTCAATTACACCAACCCTATGGCCATGCTCTGCCGAGCGATGCAGCGTGAGACGAACGTCAAGGTGACGGGCCTTTGTCATAGCGTGCAGGGCACGGCCGAGATGCTAGCCCGTTGGATCGGCGCACCGATGGAGGAGATCACCTACGTCTGTGCGGGGATCAACCATCAAGCTTGGTACGTGAAATACGAATGGAAAGGGAAGGACGCTTACCCATTGATCCGCGAGGCCGTGAAGCGTCCCGAAATTTACAATGAAGAGATCGTGCGCAACGAGATGTTCATCCATCTGGGCTACTATGTGACCGAGTCCAGCGGGCATAATTCGGAGTATAACTGGTGGTTCCGCAAACGCCCTGACTTGATCGAGAAATACTGTACGCACGGCACAGGCTGGAATCCGGGAGTCTATGCCTACATCCTCAAGGAATACCTGGCTCGCGAGGACAGTTGGCGAGAGGATATCCAAAGATGGCTAAACGATCCCAATCCCCTGAATCTAAACCGTGGCCATGAGTATGCGGCTTACATCATCAATGCCTACATGGGCGGCGAGCCCTTCAAGTTTAACGGCAACGTGCCCAACACCAAGTTGATCACCAATCTGCCGGATAACGCCTGTGTGGAAGTGCCCGTCTACGCCGATCGGCGCGGCTTTAACCCCATCCACGTGGGGGCGCTTCCGCCGCAATGCGCGGCGCTGAATAACATCAACGTGGCCGTGGAGGAGATGGCCGTGGAGGGGTGCCTTAGCGGGGACCCGACGATGGTCTATCATGCCATCGCCTACGATCCGCTCACGGCCGCGGTGTTGTCGCTGGCGGAGATCAAGCAGATGGTCAACGAGATGTTTGCCCAGAACAGAGACTACCTGCCCACTTTTAAGCATTTCACCGTCTAGCCTGCCGGGAGAAGCGTTAGGACGTTGGCACATGCCAACGTCCTAACACCAGATGTTCGTGCCAGCCGCGGATCGCTCTTCCTCAGAACGGCGTGATCCCCCGTCCGATGGGTCGGTAACGGAACCCCGCTTGGATCATCGTCTCCGGCTCATAGAGGTTGCGCCCGTCAATAAAGATGTCTCCACGCATGACGGCGCGGATACGCGGCCACTCCAGGTAGCGGAACTCATCCCATTCTGTAGCCAAGATCAAAGCATCGCAGCCCTCGGCCAGCTCATAAGGGTCGCGACAGAACGTGACATCTACCAGCACCTTGCGCGCCGAGGGCATCGCCTTGGGATCGTAGGCTCTGATCCGTGCGCCCTCGTTCTGTAACAGGTGAATCACGTCTATTGCCGGTGACTCGCGTATATCATCGGTATTGGGTTTGAAGGCTAGACCCAAGATGCCGATGGTCTTCTCGCTCAAGCTATTCAGGGCATTGCGCAGCCAGCGCACTACGCGCCGGCGCTGAGCCTGATTGATATCCATCACCGCTCGGAGGAGCTGCGGATGGGTACCATGCAGGTCGGCCATATGCGCCAAGGCCTTCACGTCCTTGGGGAAACAGCTCCCGCCCCACCCCAGGCCGGCCTGTAAAAAGTGGTGCCCGATGCGCTTGTCGCACCCCATGCCAAAGGCCACCTCTTTCACATCGGCGCCTAATTCATCGCAGATGGAGGCAATCTCGTTGATGAAAGAGACTCGTGTGGCGAGAAAGGCATTGGAGGCGTACTTGATCATCTCCGCCGTGCGCAGGTTCGTGAGCATCAGCGTGCAGCGTAACGGCAGGTATAGATGGGCCACCCGCTCCGCCGCCGAGCGATCCTCCGATCCCAGGATGACGCGATCCGGGTGCATGAAATCATGGATGGCCGAGCCCTCGCGAAGGAACTCGGGGTTGGAGACCACGGCAAAGGGGATATCGTTGCCGCGCCGCTTGCGGATGACGTTGGCTACCGAGTCGCCGGTACCCACGGGCACGGTGCTTTTATTGATGATGATCAAAGGATGATCCATCACGTCGGCGATGGACTCGGCAGCAGCGCGCACGTAACGCAGATCGGCTTCGCCATCCACGCCAGAGGGAGTGCCCACGGCGATGAAAACCACCTCGGCCTCCTTGATCCCCTCGGCGTAGGAGGTAGTAAAGGATAGACGCCCGGCTTTGACGTTGCGCTCTACTACCTCGTCCAAGCCCGGCTCATAGATGGGCAGTTTACCCTGCTTGAGACCCTCGATCTTGGCCTCATCAATATCCAGACAGATCACCCGATTACCCAGGTCGGCGAAGCAAGCCCCCGTCACCAAGCCCACATAGCCCACGCCGATGACACAGATGTTCATACTGAAGACCTCCTCGTCTAGCCCCTCGGGTTGATGCTGTTTGGCTGGCTATCATATGCTAAAAGGTCGGCCTTTGTCCAGCCAATTTGAGGATATTCCAAACCGAGTTTGCCAAGATGCGTGGTGACCTTATGGTAGACCCTCAACACAGGCCTATGAGTTGACGCAGCCATATTTCCCGCGTAAGCTGTGGACGCTTGAGCAAAGCGATACTCTGCGTATAAGGAGGCAAACGTGAAAAAGGTTCTTTACGTATACGGTGGCCCCGAGTTTCACCCCACCGAGGCCGGGGGCAAGATGCTCGCCAAGTGGCTGGCGGCAGACGGGCGTTTCGAGCTGGAGATGACGGCCGATCTGGACGCCTTTGCCAGCTTGCCTGACGGCAAGTATGCAACGGTGGTCGTCTACACCACCGGCTTCAATGATGAGTTAAAGGGAGCACGGGAGAAGGGCCTATTGGATTTCGTCAGGGGTGGGGGCGGTTTCGTGGGCATTCACTCCGCCTCAGATAGCTTCCTGGGCAGCCGCGCCTATATTGAGATGCTCAACGGCGAGTTCCTCACCCATCCCCATCATCACGAGTTCCCCGTGAATATCGTGGAGAAGAACCACTACCTCACCGTGCGCGTACCCGATTTCACCATTTACGATGAGATGTACCACCTGCAAAACCATGACCCGGCCAAATGCACGCTCCTTGCCCAGACGCCTTGGCAGGGTAAGCAGATGCCGATGGCCTACGTCCGTCCCTATGGCCAGGGCCGTGTAGCCTATTTAGCCCTTGGGCACACGATGCAAGCCTGGAACCACCCCGAGTTCCAGAAGCTGCTCATCCGCGCCATCGCCTGGTCCACAGGGGCAGAGTTGCCCCAGAAGATCATTCGCTGCGGCCTCCTGGGCTACGGGCCGGCCTTTAACATGGGTAAGGGGCACGCTGGTTGGATCAACGCCACGGTGGGTATGAAGACCGTGGCCATGTGCGACGCCAACCCCGCCCGTGTGGAAGCTGCGAAGCAGGAACTTCCCGACTTGGAGGGCTACTTTACCCATGTAGACGATTTGCTGGCCATGCAAGGCCTTGACCTGGTGGTGGTTATCTTGCCGCATAACCTGCACGCGCCCATGACCTTGAAATGCCTGGAGGCGGGCAAGCACGTCGTCTTGGAGAAGCCCTTCTGCATCACCGTTGAGGAGGCCAACGCCATGATCAACAAGGCCCGCGAGAAGGGGCTGATGCTCAGCCTTTTCCACAACCGCCGCTGGGACGGCGATTACCTGACGATCAAAGACATCATCGCTCGCGGGCTGATCGGGGAGATCTTTCACATTGAGTGCGGCGGGGGCAATTACGGGCACCCTGGCTTCTGGTGGCGCTCGGATAAGGAGATCAGCGGCGGGGTGATGTATGACTGGGGAGCGCACTTTATCGACTGGTTCCTCAACTTGGTGCCCTCCAAGATCACCCAGGTGATGGGCGATTTCCAGAAGCGCGTCTGGCACTCGGTCACGAACGAGGATCACGGTGAGGCTTGGGTGCGCTTTGAGAACGGCGTGACGGTGGATTACCTTGTCTCTACTATCACCGCCAGCTCGCGACCCAAGTGGCGCATCTGCGGCACGTTGGGAGCCATTGAGGCTAATTGGGGCGACGAGATCAAGGTGATCAGCTTCGCCTCGGGGATTCGCCAGGATAGCACGGTGAAAGTGACCTTGCCCGGCTATGGCTGTACGCAATACTACCGCAACGTAGCCGACCATCTGCTCATGGGCGAGGAGTTGATCGTCAAGCCGGAGCAGGCCCGGCGGGTGATCGGGGTGATTGATGCTGCCCAGCGCAGCGCAAAATTGGGAGTCAGCGTAGCTCCGGCAGAGGGATGTGAATAAAAGCTTGGAGCTTAGCCCAAGCGTTTTTCCTCAGAGGATCGATCGCAGGGCAGGATGGATCTCAAGACGCGGTTAGAGCGCCTTGGCGTACACCGGGGGATCGTCCCCGGCCAATTGAAGTCGGAGCGCTCGGCCAACAACGTGGGCGAACTGCCATTAGAGTCCTTGGTCGACGGCACCTGGGTGACCTCGTCCGCCGGACGCTGCTTTGTGGCCGAGCGCCTCCATCCTCTTGATCATCGCCATGGAGTGCTCTCCCTAGCGGATAGCCTCACCTTTATGGCGCAGGCGTGGGCACAGCTTGCTGAAAGTTCAGAAAGCCGGCCCTTTGATCCCTCAGGGCTCACATTTCTTGATGTGGAAACGACTGGCATATCCTGGGGCGGTGCGGGCACGTATGCCTTCCTCGTCGGACTAGGCTTCTTCCGAGGGCAAGGCTTGTTACTGCGGCAGTATTTCATGCCCGACTATGCCGACGAGGGAGCTCTGCTCGATCTGGTGGCCGCAGACCTCGCCAGCTGCAGTTGCCTGATCACCTTCAACGGGCGCGCCTTTGACTGGCCGATCCTAGAAACTCGCTACATCCTTGCCCAGCGTGAGCCTCCTTGCCGCGGCATGGCTCATCTAGACTTACTCCTCTGGTCACGGCGCTTATGGCGACGCAATGTGTCCTCATGTGCTCTCACCGCACTGGAAAGAACTGTGCTGGGCACCACCCGCGAAAGCATTGACGTGCCGGGCTTCCTGATCCCCGAGCTTTACCAGAACTACCTGCGCTACGGCCACACACGCCCGCTGCAGCGGGTATTCTATCACAATAAGATGGACCTGCTCTCCATGGTTGTCTTGGCAGCAAGGATAGGGCAAGCCCTGCTCTC
>DAOTVR010000178.1:0-6354 GCA_034436315.1 Anaerolineae bacterium | reverse complement strand
TCCGGAAAGTGCATCTGGCCAACGGGCTCTCCCGCTCTAACCTCCTCTCCTACCTCGTAAAAGCTCTCGTAGAGGCCGTCATCCGGGGCGGGGATATAGTCTGCCGGGTCTGTGGCGGCAACGGTTTGGGGCGGCTCTGGGGGAAGATCCAATTCGCCCTCTAGCAAGCCCTGTTGGATCATGACATTGCGGATGCCACGCTCGGTGATTTTCAAGACCCTTGGATTACATTCGCCGCCACCCCCCATCTCGGTGGTGACCACGATCTTGCCCATCTGCTCCGCTTGTACGGGCAACAGGCCCTCTCCGGCGATGTCCGTATAGATGAAGACGTAGGGCGTGCCCCAGACTTTGGCCGCTGCAAGCATCTTGGCGAACTGGTTGTCGTCGGGCACGCGATGGAGTGTGGCGCTGGGGAGAAAGATCATGGAGCGCCCCCCGCTGTGGATGTCCATCACGATGTCGGCCAACGGGAAGAGGACGTTGGTGAGGTAATGGGCGATCAAGCCGGTCACAGTGTCATTGTACTTGCCGGGGAAAGCCCGGTTGAGGTTGACCCCGTCAATGGGCGAGAGCCTCTTGCCCGCGCGGACAGCGGGTAAATTCAGCGCGGGGATGAGGATCACCCGGCCTTGCACCTCTTCCGGCTGGAGGGCGCGGGCCAGCTTCATCAGGGCCACAGGGCCCTCAAACTCGTCGCCGTGGGTGCCGCCCGTGGCCAGTAGGGTTGGCCCTCGGCCATGGTTGATCACGGTGATGGGGATCAGTAGGTTGGCCCAGCCCGCATCATTGTGTGAGTAAGGTACGCGCAAATATCCCTGCTGTTTCCCGGGCTTGTCATAATCCACGTTAGTCCCGACTTGAGTTCGTGTTGCCATCGTAGACTCCTTCACGGTCCCGAACGGTAAAGGCCTGAATGTAGACGCCGACAAGTGGCCACTAGGCAAAGCAATGCCGGCTCATTTCATAGAGACTTCTAGTCCCTCACGGTCTAGGATCACGTTTACACTGGCGCGAAAACGGGTTTCATCGCGCACGTAAGCCAGATACTGGCGTAACTGGTGGGATAGATTGACGCTGTTGTGGGCCAAAACCAATGCTCCGGCGGGCATGCGCTCGTATCCGGCCTCAAGGATATCCAGGTAGATCCCCTTGCCTCGCGAGTCGGTGCTGTCGGCATCGAGGTAAAGGAGGTGTATAGGCTCCTTGAACTGCGCCACGACCTGGACCGCGTCTCCGGCGATCACGCGGGCGATGCCGGTTGGGTCAATGCGCCGAATGTTGCGCTCGGCGCGGGCAGCCTCCTCCGGCTTGATCTCCACGCCGATGAGGTGCCTGGCCCTGTAACAGGCCCCTGGCCCGATGGCTGCGCCGGCGTTGCAGATGAACGTATTCCCACAAAAGATCCCTGCGGCGATCATGTTCTGGGGTTGAACGATGGCGTTGATGGCGTAGAGCAGCCGCTGCATGCGCGGGGTGATCGCCGTCCAGGGGATATCAAAGAGCCTTTGCACTGCCCGCCGGTGGGCGAGCATCTTGGCTTGATCATAGCGCGTATGCGGCAAGATCCCTGCCCGCTGAAGCGCCTGAAGTGCGCTATCAACCACGGCGATTTCGCGCTCTTCAGGTTCTAGCTCGCGATAGGGATAACCGTAATCCATACCATAGGTGTCCCAGTCACCACTACAGTATACGCCGATCATGAAGCCTCCGCACGATGAGATGATGCCCGGTCCTCGGAAAACGCCTTATAGCCCAGGCTTTTGCTACTAAACGAACGGTCGCCCTCAATCAAAGTTTCGTCCCTTACCTGAGTCAGTAGGCTGGATCAAGCCCTCAGGGTAAGGCTCCAGGAAGGTTTGGTCCCGCAGATAACTACGATTGAAGCGGATAATCCAAGCCTTAAGGATCCCCGTGCAGACATTCAGGGGGATCTGCCCTGCCCGATATAGCTCCACATTCTTAAGGAAGAAGGCCTTTTCCGCCTGGGAAAGTTCCTCAAAGTATCCTAAAAAGTGCATAAGCACGTTGATTTCCGTTCCGCGTCGTGGTGAACGGGCCAGAGCCCGATATAAGTGCTCCTCATAGAGGGTCAAAACCTGCGCTAGGGGCAAACGTTCACGATTGGCCACGATTTGTCCCAGCTTTTTCAATTCTGCCTGATGATAAGCCATGAGAAGGTACTTGTTCTCGGTGTGAAAGCGCACTAAGGCCTGCATCGTCGCTTTTTCTTTGACCTCACGGAACGCCGCTGAGACAAAGACGCGAGTCAAGAAGTGGTGCCGCAGGTTATAATTCATCAGGCGGCCCTCATCCTCAAGGGCAACGAGCGGGAGACGCCGCTTGACGACTCCGGCGAAGATGCCTACCCCTTTGGAGGAGAGAACGGCCCCGCTCTCTGGATGATGGACCCTGACATCCTTAAAGCCACAAGATGGGGAACGGCTCTTGAGGATAAAACCGTCAATATCCCGGTGCATGGTCAGGAAAGCCTCGGCCATAGCTTCCATCTCGGCTGTCAGATCCCGGCCGCTTGCCGGCTGAAAAAGCCGTAACTGGCCGTCAACGGAGATGATCCGCGCGGGATCGCGCGGCACCCCCAGGCCGATCTCTACCTCGGGGCAGATCGGTAAAAACTCGACATAGGGCTTGAGAAGCCTGACGATTTCGGAAGAGATGGTCAAGCCGTTCCAACGACAGGCGTCGAACTCAATGCATTTGCTACACACGAGTCGTGGCTTGGGGAAGCTGGGCATATTTGAGTTCCCCCTTGTTCCTTCTCCCTGGAGGCATCGTTCGGCAAGACAATATGTTGCGTATTATAATAAACGCCGCTCTGCTGGCAAGTCGTTTACAAGGGCTGTTTTTTCGCGGTATACTAGAGAATATCTTCTCTCTGCTCTGTTCGTCTATCTCCGCTTCAGCGAGTGAGGGAAGGTAAGCTCTTGTTTTTGGCCTGCATCAGGCGAGGACAAATCGTTAGCGATCGTTAAGGAGGATTATGCCCTACGAGGCGATCATTGGGATGGAAGTTCATGCACAGGTCATCACTGCCTCCAAGATGTTTTGTGGCTGCTCTGCCGACTATGCCTCGGCTCCGCCCAACACCCACGTCTGTCCGGTCTGCTTGGGGATGCCGGGGGTGCTTCCGGTGATCAATCGTCGGGCGGTAGAGGCCACCATCCTGACGGGGCTGGCCCTTAACTGCCGTATCCCCGAGTTCAGCAAGTTTGATCGCAAGAACTATCCTTACCCCGATCTGCCCAAGGGCTATCAAATCTCCCAGTATGATTATCCCCTTTGTGTTGAGGGGTGGCTGGAGATCGAGACTGAGGGAGGACCTAAGCGCATTCGCATTCGTCGCGTGCACCTGGAAGAGGATACGGCCAAGCTCATCCACCAGGGGGATTATAGTCTGATTGATTACAACCGCGCCGGCGTGCCCCTTATGGAGATCGTGACCGAGTCAGATCTTCGCAGCGCCGAGGAGGCCTGGCAATATTTGCTCAAGTTGCATACCATCCTCCGCTACCTGGGGGTTTCCACGGGCAACATGGAGGAAGGGGCCATGCGCTGCGAGGTGAACATCTCGCTCCGGCCTGTGGGTGCTACAGAGCTTGGTACCAAGGTGGAGATCAAAAACCTCAACTCTTTCCGCTCTGTGCGCCAGTCCATCGCCTATGAGATCGCCCGCCAATCGGCCATTCTGGATCAGGGCGGACGCGTGCAACAGGTGACTGTGGGCTGGGACGAGGATCATCAGCGCACCGTGTTCCAGCGCTCTAAGGAGTTTGCCGAGGATTACCGTTACTTTCCGGAGCCGGATTTGCCACCATTGGAATTCAGCCGCGAGTGGGTAGAGGGGATGCGCGCGCGTTTGCCTGAGCTTCCCGACGCCAAGCGCCGGCGGTTCATCGCCGAATATGGCATCAAGGGCGATGATGCTGCCCTCCTCGTCGCCGAACGGGCCATCGCTGACTACTTTGAGGCTACAGCCAAGGCCGCTAAAGGGATCGTTGAGCCTCAGGTTGTGGCCAATTGGATCGTCGGCGAGGTCTTTCGCCTCCTTCACGATAGCGGCCAGGAGATCACCCAGATCAAAGTGCGCCCTGAGGGCTTGGTAGGACTATTGGGCCTCATCGCCAAAGGGACGATCAATGCCACCGTGGGCAAAGAGGTGCTGACAGAGATGTTCGCCAGCGGCGAACCGGCCGAGGCGATCGTCGCCCGCAAGGGGCTGACGCAAATCAGCGACGAGGCCAAACTGGGGGAGATGGTCCGCCAGGCCATTGCCCAGAATCCCAAGGCAGCCCAACAATTTCTGGAGGGCAAGGAGGCCGCGTTAGGCTTTTTGATCGGCCAGGTCATGCGCGCCACACGCGGACAAGCCAACGCCAAAATAGTAGAGAGATTGCTGCGTGAAGAGTTGGCAAGACGAAAATAGCCGTTTACGGCCCATCTGACTCTTGTAGCAGCTCACGAGCCTCGGCCTCACGTTCGGCGTTGACCAAAACCTCTACCTTGCCCAGACCATCTACGGTGAGACCCAAGACGCGCCCGATGGCCTCGTAGCGCAACAGGGCTGGAATGCCCGCGGCTTCCAGCTTGCCTTTGGCCACTTCGGCCGCCAGCGGCCCCTGAGAGACATAAACCACGACTAAGCCAGCTTCATTTCCCATCTCATGATCCTTGAACCGAATCCAGAGATATTTTACCATAAGCCGTCAGATTTGCGGTTTTGCCAAGTGCGGTGCAAAGGGCGATAATGGAGCGCGAGAGCTCCTAAGAGATCTTCTGGAGAAAAGAGATTGCGGAGGGTGTTTTATGTACGAGTCAATCGCCTGGAATTTGATCGTCCTTGTGATCGGGGTTGTTGCGGCGCTCCTCGTGTTGCGCGAGGCCTTTCTCTGGTACTGGAAGGTCAACAAGATGGTCAAGCTCCTTGAAGAGCATTCTCAGCAGAATCGCTACATGATCGATGCCCTGCAAGCGCTAGAGAGACGAAACGACACCATCATCTCGCTCTTACGGGCGCAAAGCGAACAGCTCAAGGCGAAGGAGGCCTTGGCACCGGCCAGTGTCGCGGATAAATCCGGGTCTGCTCAAGAGGGATAAGCGCCCCAAGCCTATCTGAGGAGGAGCCATGTTCAATCCGCTGACCTCGCGAGAACGCCTGCTGCGCGCCTTGCGGCATGAGCCGCCCGATTATGTGCCCTGCGCCTTTATGAGCTTTGCGGCCATGCGTGGACGCTGCCAGGATGCTTGTGAGGTGGTCGAGCAAGAGCTGGCCCTGGGGTTGGATAGCTGGCTCTTTATCCCCTCCTCGTGGCGTGGACAGCGGCCCAATCATCCCGATCTGAGGGGCCTGCCTGTGCGCCTTCCACCCCACGTGAAGACGCTCCTTTGGGTGGAGAACCTCCCCGGCGAGCCCTGTCCCGTCTTGCACAAAGAATACCATACCCCTGCCGGTGTGCTGACCACTTTGGTGCGCAAGACCACCGATTGGCCTCACGGCAACTTTGTGCCTTTCTTTGATGACTATCAGATTCCTCGGGCGATTAAGCCCCTAGTCACGACAGCGGAGGACCTGGTGGCCTTGCGCACGATGCTTCAACCCCCGAGCGAGACCGATATCTCTGCCTTCTATGCGGAGGCCGGAAGGGCACGGGCTTTTTGTGCGCGGAAGGGCGTGCTTCTGGCCGGAGGTTGGGGTGTGGGGGCGGATTTGGTTGCGTGGTTGTGTGGATTGCAGAATATGATGTTCATGGCCATGGATCAGCCCCAGCTTCTGGAAGAGCTGCTGGCCCTCATCGCTGCCTGGAACGAGGCTCGCATGCGCGTGGTGCTGGAGGTGGGAGTGGACCTTTATATCCGTCGTGGCTGGTATGAGGGGGCTGACTTTTGGTCTCCCGGCCTCTATCGCCAGTTCCTCCTCCCGCAGATCCAGCGCGAGGCGGCTTTGGCCCACGAGTATGGTGCGCTCTTTGGTTACACCATGACCACCGGGGCACTGCCGATGTTGGACAATATCCTGGAATCGGGCGTAGACGTGATCCTGGGCGTAGACCCCTTGCAGCGCGGCGAGCATCCATTGGAGACGATGCGCGACAAGCTGGGCGGGCGCGTCTGCCTGTGGGGTGGAGTGAACGGAGCGATCACCGTTGAAGAGGGCACAGAGAGCGAAGTACGGGAAGCGGTCATTCAGGCCTTGGAGGCGATGCGCGGGGTGAACGGCTTTATCCTCTCGCCGGTGGATAACATCACCGAAATCACCCTGAACGCCTGGCATAATGTAGACGTGTTCATACAGACCTGGAAGGAGTATCGCGCCGGGTAGCCGGGGAACGCTGCATA
>DAOTVR010000177.1:0-3293 GCA_034436315.1 Anaerolineae bacterium | reverse complement strand
CGGGGTGACAACCAATATCAACACGACCGAGTTGTACCCTACTAGCCGTATGGTGTCCAACTATACTGGGTTGGCGGTTCAGGCTAATAAAGCCATTGTGGGGGCCAATGCCTTTGCCCATGAGGCGGGCATTCATCAGGACGGTATTTTGAAAAACCGCCTGACCTACGAGATCATGGACGCCAAGACGGTGGGCTTGACTCAAAGCACGTTGGTGTTGGGCAAACACTCTGGCCGCCATGCCTTTGCTGACAAGTTGGAGCAAATGGGCTATCATCTGGATAAGGAGCAGCTCAACCGCGCTTTCGCGCGTTTTAAGGAGCTGGCAGATAAGAAAAAGGTTGTGGCCGAGGCGGATATTGAGGCCATCGTCTCCGATGAGGTCTTTCAGCCACAAGAGGTGTATCGGTTGGAGCATTTGCAGGTCTCTTGTGGGGATCATGCCATTCCTACGGCTACAGTGCAGCTACGGGCACCGAACGGAGAGGTTATAACCGATTCGGCTCACGGCACAGGCCCCGTTGATGCGGTCTATAAGGCAATCAACCGCATCGTGGGCGTGCCTAACAGACTTACGGAGTTCTCTATCAAGGCTGTCACGGAAGGTATCGATGCTGTAGGTGAGGTAACGGTACGCATTGAGGCTGAGGTTGGAGAAAATAATGGCTTACTACCCGTCAATCCTCAGACGGGCAAGAAGACGCGCGTCTTTAGTGGTCATGGGGCCAGCACGGACATCATCGTTGCCAGTGGCCGGGCTTATATGAATGCCTTGAATAAGCTCTTGGCCATTCGGTATCCCCAGAAAAAGGACGAACCTGAGGGCGTTCGTTAGCTCGTGTGTGTTGGGGGCCGGTTTTTCCCCTGACGGTTTCAGAGATGCGCATACCTTGAGGCTTTGCATTTTGGAGAAGGAGCGTGACGCCGGTACATGAAACCTATGACCATGGCGCAAAAGATCTTGGCTGCGCATACGGGGCGGGATAGTGTTCGCCCAGGCGAGCTACTTGATGTTCGCGTTGATTTTGTATTGGCCAATGACATCACCGCGCCGTTGGCCATCAAAGAGTTCGAACGGCTAGGCGTGGATCGCGTCTTTGATCCGCAGCGCATCGCCTTGTTACCTGACCATTTCACGCCTAACAAGGATATCAAGTCGGCCGAGCAGTGCAAACTCATGCGCGAGTTCGCGCATGAGTATGGCATTGTCAACTACTATGAAGTAGGACGTGTGGGCATTGAGCATGCTTTTCTGCCGGAAGCTGGCCTTGTGTTGCCGGGGGAGGTTATCGTTGGCGCCGACTCGCATACCTGTACCTACGGTGCTCTGGGCGCTTTTGCTACCGGCATGGGCTCGACGGATATCGCCGTAGCCATGGCCACAGGACGTATCTGGATGCGCGTGCCCGAGACGATGAGGTTCGTCTATCGGGGGCGCCTTCGCCCTTGGGTTGGAGGGAAGGACTTGATTTTGTATACTATTGGCCTCATCGGTGTGGAGGGCGCTCGCTACCGGGCGATGGAGTTTACCGGGCCGGCCATCTACGGATACCCCGGCGAGGGCGTCGGCCTCGGCATGGACGGGCGTTTCACGATGGCCAATATGGCCATTGAGGCTGGAGCTAAGGCCGGCCTCTTTGCTGTGGATGCTGAGACAGAAAGGTATCTCTCCGGGCGTGCTCGCCGCCCCTATAAGGTCTATGCCTCTGATGAGGACGCGGAGTACGTTGAGACCATTGAGATTGATGCTAGCGCCATTGAGCCGCAAGTGGCGTTCCCGCATTTGCCTTCTAACACCAAGCCTTTAAGCCAAGTGGGGCATATTGAGATCGACCAAGTGGTTATCGGTTCTTGCACGAACGGCCGTTGGGACGATTTGGTGCAAGCGGCTACGATCCTACGTGGCCGTCGGGTGCATCCCAAGGTCCGCTGTATCATCATCCCAGGCACTCAGGATATCGCCCTGCGGGCCGTACGTGAGGGATTAGCTGAGGTATTCATTGAGGCAGGTGCTGTCGTGAGCGCACCCACTTGTGGCCCTTGTTTGGGCGGCCATATGGGGGTTCTGGCTGCGGGAGAGCGTTGCGTCTCCACCACGAATCGTAACTTTGTAGGACGCATGGGCCATGTCGAGAGCGAAGTCTATCTCGCAGGGCCTGCTGTGGCTGCGGCCAGCGCTGTGCTAGGTTTCATTGGCGGGCCTGATCAGCTTTAGTAGGTTGGCATTGGAGCGCCGGAGAAAAGGGTAGCCATGCAACAGACGAGAGCCTGGTTTCAATGTGTGCGCGGCTGTGAGGGGCGTTATTCTCTCTTTGAGGTGATCTACAATTGCCCCAAGTGTGGGGGATTACTGGAGGTCGCCCATGACATGCAGGCTCTGGCCTTGCATAGCGCCCAAGAGTGGAAGCGTTTGTTTGATGCGCGCATTCGCACGAACGACTGGCCCTTCGGCAGCGGCGTCTGGGGTAAGAAGGAGTGGGTCTGTCCGGATGTGGATGATGAGAACATCGTCTCCATGTTTGAGGGACATACTAACCTTTTCTGGGCCCAGCGGCTTGGTCAACAGATCGGCGTGGAGGACCTTTGGGTCAAGCTCTGCGGTAACAGCCACACGGGCTCTTTCAAAGATCTGGGCATGACCGTGTTGGTCAGCGTCGTAAAGCACATGATCGCCCATGGTGCCCCGATACGGGCCATCGCGTGTGCCTCCACGGGGGATACCTCGGCGGCTTTGGCCGCTTACTGTGCAGCGGCGGGCATCCAGTCCATCGTCTTTCTGCCTCGGGATAAGGTTTCAGCGGCACAGTTGATCCAGCCCATCTCTAATGGTGCCATTGTCCTATCGCTGGATACGGATTTTGATGGCTGCATGGCTATCGTTAAAGAGATCACCAAAGATAACACGATCTATTTAGCCAACTCTATGAACCCGCTGCGTATAGAGGGCCAAAAAACGGTGGGCATTGAGATCGTGCAGCAGTTTGATTGGCAGGTGCCCGATTGGATTATCATTCCTGTGGGGAATTTGGGTAACATCAGTGCGTTGGGCAAGGGGCTACTGATGATGAAAGAACTGGGCCTGATCAACAAATTGCCTCGCCTTGTAGCTGCCCAGTCGGAACGAGCCAATCCCTTTTACCTGAGTTACCTGACCGGATTCAAGAGCTTTGTGCCCATTACGGCCAAGAAGACACTGGCCAGCGCCATCCAGATCGGCAATCCGGTGAGTTATGAGAGGGCGGTGAAGGTGATGCGCAGCTTTGAAGGCATCGTTGAGCAGGCCAGCGAGGATG
>DAOTVR010000176.1:0-17867 GCA_034436315.1 Anaerolineae bacterium | reverse complement strand
GGCCAAAAGACCGGCTTTTACCTGGATCAGCGCGAGAATCGGCGCAAGCTGGCCCCTTATTGCCCCGGGCGCGAGGTGCTCAACGCCTTCGCCTATACGGGCGCTTTCGCCGTCTACGCCGCCCAATGGGGGGCGACGCGCATCGTCAACTTGGATAGCTCGGCCGAGGCCCTGCGCCTGGCCGCCCATAATTTGCGCCTCAACGGCCTGGAGCGCGAGGCCGATCAGTATATGGAGGGCGATGCCTTCCAGCTGTTGCGCCGCTTCCGTGACCAGGGCGCGCAGTTCGACTTGGTCATCTTGGACCCGCCCAAGTTCGCCTTCTCGCGCGCCCAACTCACCGCCGCCACGCGGGGCTATAAGGATATCAACCTGCTGGGCATGCGCTTGCTGCGGCCCGGAGGGATCCTCTGCACCTTCTCCTGCTCGGGGCTGGTCAGCGAGGACCTCTTCCAGAAGGTGCTCTTCGGGGCCAGCCTGGACGCCGGGCGCGAGGTGCGCATCCTGGAGCGCCTGAGCCAGGGAAGCGATCACCCCGTGTTGCTCACCTTCCCCGAAGGGGCCTACCTCAAGTGGTTCATCTGTCGCGTGGAATAGCCTCAGGCCGTTGACAGCCTGCCCCGCCCGGCTTAGAATCCCGGTCAGAGGGTTCGTCATGGCGCCGCCGGGCATCCTCTGACGTTATCGGTGCTCGGTCGTCGGGCTGACCACTGACGGCTGATAGCTGATGGCCGAGCGCTTAGCCCATGGCGGCCCCACGACGGGCGACGAAAGGAGGGAAAAGATGGATAAGCTGCGCCTGGGGGCGCATATGTCCATTGCCGGGGCGCCGGCGAACGCCCTGTATGCCGGGCGCTCCATCGGCTGTGACGCCATTCAGATGTTCACCCGCAACGCCAACCGCTGGACCTCCAAGGAGCTCACCCCTAAAGAGATCGACGATTTCAAGCGGGCACACGCCGAGACCGGCATTGACCCCGTGGTGGCCCATAGCTCTTACCTCATCAACTTGGGCAGCCCCGACGAGGCGCTCTGGCGCAAATCCCTGGAGGCCCTGATCACCGAGATGCGCCGCTGCCGGCAATTGGGCCTCGTGGATTACGTCCTGCATCCGGGGGCACATATGGGCGCCGGCGAGGAGGCCGGCCTGGAGCGCATCGCCCAGGGCCTCACCCTCGCGCTGGAGGCCACGGCCGGCTCCGGGGTGACCATCGTCCTGGAGACCACCGCCGGGCAGGGCTCGGTGTTGGGCTATCGCTTTGAGCAACTGGCTTGGCTGATGGAACATGCCCGGCCCACGGAGCGGCTGGGGGTTTGCTTTGATACCGCCCACGCCCTGGCCGCGGGGTATGAGTATCGCACCCCCGAGCGCTATGAGGCCCTCTGGCAGGAGTTCGAGGCCGTCATCGGCCTGGAGCGGCTGCGGGTCATCCACCTCAACGATTCCCTCAAGGACGTGGGCAGCCGCATAGACCGCCATACGCACATCGGCCAGGGCTATGTGGGGCTGGAGGCCTTTCGCCTGCTGCTCAACGACCCTCGCCTGCGGCGCGTGCCCATGCTCCTGGAGACGCCTAAAAGCGAGGACTTGCATGAGGACGTAGAGAACCTGGCGATCCTGCGCAGCCTGGTCGCCGAGGAAAGGAGGGAAGGATGAAAGCGTACCATTTCACCGAGGTGCCCGCCGAGCCGGTGGAGGGCTGTCCGGGGGTTTCCATACGCTGGGCCATCGGCCAGAACGTGGGCGCCCCCCACTTTATCCTGCGGGTCATTGACCTGCAGCCGGGCGCGTCTACCGAACACCATCAGCACCCCTGGGAGCACGAGGTGTTCGTCTTGGAGGGCGAGGGGCGCGTGCGCTATGCCGAGGGCGAGCTGAGCATCGGGCCGGGGAGCTGCGTCTACGTGGAGCCCGGCGAGCGGCACCAGTTCACCAATAGCGGCAGCTCTGTGCTGCGCATCATCTGCGTGATCCCCCGCCCATAAGGTCTAGGGCCACCCCCAGGGCACCAAGACGCGAAGGAAACTGAGAAAAACGGAGATCGCCCTCGTGTCTTTGTGTCTTGGTGGTGAGAGTCAAGTCACGCCGGGTTCGGCGTGGCCAAGGAGGTTGCCATGAAGGAGGCTTTGCTTTACGATAAGTTGGAGGATTCCCGCGTACGTTGCAAGCTCTGTGCCCATCGCTGCCAGATCGCCGAGGGCAAGCGAGGGGTCTGCCAGGTGCGCGAGAACCGAGGGGGGACGCTGTACACCCTGGTCTATGGCCAGCTCATCTCTCAGGCGGTGGACCCCATTGAAAAGAAGCCGCTCTTTCACTTTCATCCGGGGAGCGTCTCCTTCTCCATCGCCACCGTGGGCTGCAACTTGCGTTGCCTCTTTTGCCAGAACGCCGAGATCTCTCAGATGCCCCGCGACCGGGGGCGCATTGAGGGGCGCTACGTCCCGCCGGAGGCCGTGGTGAACGCCGCCCGAGCCTATCACTGCGCCAGCATCTCCTACACGTATACCGAGCCGACCATCTCCTTTGAGTACAACTACGAGGTCTCCAAGCTGGCCCATCAGGCGGGCCTGGCCAACGTGTACGTCACCAACGGCTACATGACCCCGGAGATGTTGGAGATGTTCACCAGCCCCGAGGGGCCGCCGCTGCTGGATGCGGCCAACGTGGATTTGAAGGCCTTCACCGACGAGTTCTACCGCCGTCAATGCGGGGCCACCCTGCAGCCCGTTCTGGATAGCCTGATTCGGATGAAGCGGCGCGGGGTCTGGGTGGAGGTGACCACGTTGATCATCCCTGGCCTGAACGACGCCGAGGAGGAGCTGCGCGAGTTGGCACGCTTCATCCTCACCGAGCTCGGCGCGGATACCCCCTGGCACGTGAGCCGCTTTCACCCCATGTACCGTATGACCGACCGCCCCGTGACGCCGGTGGCCACGCTCCATCGGGCGCGGGAGATCGGCCTGGAGGTGGGGTTGCGCTATGTCTACGAGGGCAACGTGCCCGGCGCGGGGGGCGAGGATACGCTCTGCCCTCATTGCCATAAGACGGTGATCCAGCGGGTGGGCTTCACGGTCTTGAGCCATAAGGCCCACGGGGGCGTTTGCGGCTATTGTGGGGGCCGGATTGAGGGCGTGGGGTTATAGGCGCAGCTTGGGTCTGAACATCCGCGTGATGTTATCGGCCTGGCAAGTTGAACGGAGCACCTCGCCCATGCCGGGACGAGGTGCTCCAAAGCCCTGAGATGGTATTGCGCGACACTGGCGGCCGCGCTATTTTACGACGGGGAGGGTGAAGTCAAAGGTAAAGGGTCCGATAAGTGCCCCGTTGGATGGAGCAGGCTGCAATGGCACGTGCGTTACCCCTGCTGCCTCCGTTGTAGACGAGATAGGCGAGGAAGGCGGGGCCACGAACTCTCGTGCGTAGACGGTAAAGCGCACATGGAGTGAGCGGGGCATGGTTGAGGGCTTAGACACAGCATCAAAGATGGGCGCGAAGCTGCCTTCAGCCCCATAGCTACCTTGCCACTGAAAGGCGATCCCTGTGGCCTCGGTCAATGTCTCGCCGTAAGGCTCAAAGCGCCTTCCATCGGCACTATGCAGGGTATAGCCGATGAGCACGCGGTCTGCGTCGGCGTAGGCCCACTGTAGCGTGATCGTCACGGGGCCGATAGTCTGGCTCAAATCCAGAGGCTGGCTGAGGCGTGCTAGGTCGGTGTGTTTCAGCCGGTCATCCCTCTGGAGTAAGCGGCTCAGCGCGGGCGCCGTAGCATAGGCTGTGAGGCTGAGGACGAGCAGAGCCGCAAGAGCGATGCCGAGCCAACTCAGGCGGGCAGCAGGGATCGGCCGCGTTTGAGGCGCGCGCTGTGGCCGATGGGCCAGACGCTCCCGGATCGCGGGCCATAGATCCAAGTCATCGGGCACCGCTTGCGTCGCCAACTCGAGTAAAGTCTGTTTTAAGTATCGCTTATCCATTGTTTCCCTCCTTATTTTATTACTTGAGCGGTCAGTTCACCATCCCGCGTCTCCGTCTTCCATCCAGGACGTAACCACTCGCGCAGACGCTTGCGCGCGACATGTAGCCACCATTTGATCGTGCCAAGCGGGCAGTTCAAGCCGATGGCGATTTCGCGCTCGCTTAGGCCCCAATAATAGCGTTGGACGATGGCAGCCCGTTGTGCCGGCGTTAGGTTCTCCAGCGCGGCCCAGAGCGCGTCGCGCAGGTCGGCTTGCTCCGCCGATTCTTCAGGATCGGCTTGGATATCGGCCAGCAGCTCATCTAGAGCGGTTTCTCCGTGCGCCTTGGTGCCGTCCAAGGAGACGAGCCGCTCACGTTGGGCCGCCCTGCGCTGGGCGATGTGAACGACGATGCGCAGAAACCAGGCCTCAAAAGGCCGTTTGGCATCGAACTGGCAGATGCGCTCGTAGGCGCGTAAAAAGGCGTCCTCAACCACATCCTCGGCCAAGGGAACATCACGGACGATCAAATAAGCCGTACGCATCGCTTTCAGTTGATAGGTTTTCACCAGGGCTTCTAATCCCTCTATATCGCCGCGCTTCAAGCGGGCGATGGCTTCCTGTTCATCCATGAGCTCTCTCCGCTGGTCATAAGGTATCGGTCTGGGCGTGCTCTCTGCTTATACTATACCCGACCGGGCGAAAAGGTTGGCAAGCGCATGTTTCTCTTGACAGGCCCCAAGCGGCTACTATAATGGGCGCAATAAGTTGCCCTGAGTGGCATCGGGATGTGGAGGGGGATGATCTGGAAGCCCGCCAAGACCTTGGGGCTCATCGGGGGGCTGGTGATCGTGCTCGCCATCATCGGCGTGGATCTCTTCCTGTTACAGAGCGCCAGGGGTCGTGGCTTTGAGGTCAATTCATATCTCTCGGTTTTGCTGCTCATCCTGAGCATCCCTTTGCTTGTCTTGTGGGTGTACTGGTATTATGGCCTCTTGACCTTGCATTATCGGCTGGATCGCGATGGTTTGGTGATCGCCTGTGGCACCTGCAGCTACATTGTGCCCATGGGGGCCATTGAGGAGATCATCCCCGGCAGGGAGCTGAAGGTCTTGCAGGGTTTCCGGGGCATCGGTTGGCCCGGCTACTTGCGGGGACGGGTGTATGTGGAGGGGCTGGGGCTGGTGTTGGTGCATGCCACCGAGCCTTTGGAGCGCCAGTTGGTGGTGGTGACCGATGCGCTCTGCTACGGCATCTCGCCGCGCGATGAGGCGCGCTTTCTGGAGGATTTCGCCAGGCGGCGGGCATTGGGCCCCGTGCGTGCGTTGCCCCAGGTCGTCCGCTATGCCCGGCTCATCGCCTTGCCCGTCTGGCGAGATCGCTGGTTCTGGGCGGGCCTGATCCTGGCGGCCACAGCTTGTGCGGCGCTATTCGGCCTGCTGGCCAGCCGCTACGGGGCCTTGCCCGAGAGGATCCCGATCCACTTTGACGCCCAAGGCGAGGTGGATCGCGTCGGGGCCAAGCAGGGGCTTTTGCTCATCCCCTGGATCGGGGCGCTCACCTTGGGGGTGAACGGTTTGTTGGGTGTGGTGCTGCACCGTTACGAGCGTTGGGGCGCGCGCCTGCTTGCCGGCATGAGCCTGGCGATCCAGGTCGTGCTCTGGGTCGCTTTAGCGCGCATCTTGCGCGGCTAACCGAGGATACAACGTGCTGACCGAACTGGCGGTGGGGCTGGCCTTGGGCCTGGTGATGGGCGGATTGGGTTATTGGCGGGGGGTGCTATCCGTCGGCGGCGTCGTCGGCGTCGTGTTGGTCAGCGGCGTGACCTTTGGCGCAGCGGGCTGGGTGTGGGGGATACTCCCTCACCTTCTGTTCTTGAGCTGGATCCTCCTGACGCGTTTCGGTTTGGCGCGCAAAGCGCAGCTTCCGGAGAGGCTCGCGGCCGGCTCAAGGCGCGGCTTCTATCAGGTCCTGGCCAGCGCCGGTTGGGCCACGCTGCTTGCCCTACTGCACCGCCTGGCGGGCACGCTGAGCGTGTTCGCCGCCTATGTGGGCGCGTTGGCCTCGCTCAATGCGGATACCTGGGCCAGCGAGCTGGGGGTGCTCAGCTCGCAGCCGCCGCGCCTGATCACCACGGGCCGTCGGGCGCCCGCGGGCACGCCGGGGGCCATCTCCGCCTTGGGGTGCGTGGCGGCCTTGGGGGGAGCTTGGCTGGTGGGCCTGGTGGGCTTGTTCCTCGCCGTGCTGCTGGCTTGGTTGAAAAATATCTCCTGGGATCGTATACTTTTGTGGCTGCCCCTCGCCGGGACGGCCGGGGGGCTGGTGGGATGCTTTGTGGATAGCCTCTTGGGGGCTACGGCGCAGGGCATCTATTATTGCGAGCGCTGCCAGATGTACACGGAGGTTCGCCTCCATTCGTGCGGGCAGGTGGCCCAGCAGGTGCGCGGATGGAGCTGGTTGACCAACGAGGGGATCAACCTGGTGGGCTCGGTGGTCGGCGCAGCCGTGGCCGCGGGGATTGTGGCTTGGCTTGCGCAAAGCACTGTATCGTGGTAGAATGCGCCCGCTATCGGGTGCAACATATTTTGTAGAATCATCTTAGGAGGTTGGTCATGGGTCACAAGGAAACCATTTACGAAGGCATCCTGAAGGGCAACATGCCCGCCGTCCAGGAGGCCACCAAGGCGGCCCTCGCGGAAGGCATCCCTGCGGCTACGCTCCTCTACGAGGCCATGATCCCCGCGATGGAGGAAGTGGGGCGCCTGTTCGAGGCCAATGAGTACTATGTGCCGGAGATGCTCATCGCCGCTCGCGCCATGAAGGCCGGCTTGGCCCTCTTGCGCCCGGAATTGGTCAAGGAGAACGTCAAGCCCAGGGGCAAGGTGGCCTTGGGCACCGTGAAGGGTGACCTGCATGATATCGGCAAGAACCTGGTAGCCATCATGATTGAGGGCGCCGGGTTTGAGGTCATTGACCTGGGTGTGGATGTGAGCCCGCAGCAGTTCGTCAACGTCATCAAGGAAAAGAACGTCGATGTGATCGGCCTTTCCGCCCTCTTGACGACGACCATGCCGAGCATGAAGAGCACCATTGAGGCCGTGCAGGAAGCGGGCCTGCGCGATAAGGTCAAGATCATCATCGGCGGCGCCCCGGTGACGCAAAAGTACGCCGACGAGATCGGCGCCGACGGTTACGGGCGGGATGCGGCTGCCGCCGCTACGTTGGTGAAAAAGCTTTTGAACGTGGAGTGACCTCCCGGCCTGCGGGGAACTGCCGGATGTCTTGGCGCGCGTGAGAGGACGTTGGAACGGGCTGTGTGGCCGATGGACGATGGCCGCACAAGCTCTTTCCAACGTTTTTGTGTCTCGGCCCTCCGGGGCGATGGCCGCGTTTAGGTCCTGGGCCGTGCTGTGGTATAATCAGCCCGGTAGAGAATACCTTCGGAGGGCCTATGGCAGGGACAGAGCGCATCGTCTCGCCGACCTTGCGCATGGAGGAGGCTTCGGTAGAGCAGAGCCTTCGCCCCCGCACCTTGCCCGAATACATCGGCCAGGAGCGGGTGGTGGAGAACCTGCGCATCGTCCTGGATGCGGCCAAGGCGCGCGGTGAGGCGCTGGATCACATCCTCCTTTACGGCCCGCCGGGCCTGGGCAAGACCACCCTGGCCAACGTCATCGCCGCCGAGATGGGCGTGAGCATCAAGATCACCTCCGTGCCGGTCATTGAGCGCCCCGGCGACCTGGCGGCAGTGCTGACCAATTTGCGCCAGGGGGATATCCTCTTCATCGACGAGGTGCATCGCCTCAGCCGGGTGGTGGAGGAGGTGCTTTACCCGGCGATGGAGGATTTCGCCCTGGATATCGTCATCGGCAAGGGGCCTGCGGCGCGCATCATCCGCCTGAATTTGCCCCGCTTCACCTTGATCGGCGCGACCACGCGCATCGCCCTGATGACCTCTCCCCTGCGCAACCGTTTCGGCGTCGTCTATCGCCTGGATTTCTACAGTCTGGAGGCGATGCAGGCCATCGTGCGCCGCTCGGCGGCGATCCTTCAGGTGCCCATCGATGAGGGGGGCGTCTACGAGATCGCCAGCCGCTCCCGGGGCACGCCGCGCGTGGCCAATCGCCTGCTCAAGCGGGTGCGCGATTACGCCCAAGTGCGCGCGGATGGGCGCATCACCGCCCAGATCGCCCGAGAGTCGTTGGCCATGTTGGAGGTGGACGAGCTGGGCCTGGATAACTCCGATAAGCGCGTGCTGGAGACCCTGATAGACAAGTTCGACGGCGGCCCGGTGGGCTTGGAGACCCTCGCCGCCGCCCTGAACGAGGATGCGGATACGGTGATGGATGTCTATGAGCCGTACCTCATCCAACTGGGCTTCCTGGAGCGTACCCCGCGCGGCCGCGTGGCCACCCGCCGGGCTTACGAGCACCTGCGCCGTCCCTATAATCCGCAGCAGGCCCTGCAGGCCAACCTGTTCTGAACATGGATCAGAGCGCGTTCTCTCAGCCTCAAGCTCCATCTGAAGATCGGCGCATCCTGTTGCACATCTGTTGCGGCCCTTGCGCCACCTACACGGTCAAGCGGCTGCGCGAGGAGGGCTGGCTCGTCACGGGCTATTGGTTCAACCCCAACATCCAGCCCTACAGCGAGCACGAGCGGCGCCGCGAGGCGTTGGCCAAGTTCGCCGAGGCGGTGAGCCTGCCGCTCATCTGGGAGCCGGGCTACGAGATGGTCGCCTTCTTGCGCGAGGTGGTCGGCCACGAACGCTTTCGCGAGCGCTGTATGCTCTGCTACCGCCTGCGCTTAGAACGCACGGCCCGCGTCGCCGCCGAGCAGGGCTTCCAGGTGCTGACGACGACCCTGCTCATCAGCCCCTATCAGGACCAAAAGGCCCTCCGCGCCCTGGGCGAGGAGCTGGCCCAGGCGCGAGGGTTGAGCTTTTACTTTGAGAACTTTAGGCGGGGGTTCGCCGAACACCATCGCCTGGCCAGGGAGTATGACCTCTATCGCCAGCGCTATTGCGGCTGTGTCTATAGCGAATGGGAGGCCCTGGATCGCCAAGCGGCCACCCGTTTGTAGCGACGCCGTCAGGCGTTCATGCCCTCACGGGCACACTACGAACACCATACGGGGAACTGGATGATGCCTGGATTCGAGAATATGGGACGTATGCTCTTGATCCTGGGGGGGATGATCGTCCTCCTGGGGCTCTTGCTCACCTTCGGCAGCAAGATCCCCCTCCTGGGCCGTTTGCCCGGCGACATTCGCTTTCAACGGGGGAACGTCTCCTGTTACTTCCCCATCGTCACCTGCCTGCTGATCAGCCTCATCGTCACCGTGCTCCTCAACGTCATCGCGCGCCTCTTGCGCAAATAGGGGCCTCGCCGCGTGTTCACCCGCGACTTTGACTATCACCTGCCCCCGGAGCTGATCGCTCAGACGCCCATAGAGCCGCGCGATGCCTCGCGGCTGCTCGTGCTCCATCGGGATAGCGGGGCCATAGAACACCGCCTCTTTCGCGATATCCTGGAATACCTCCGCCCCGGCGATCTCCTCGTGGCCAACGAGACGCGGGTCATCCCCGCGCGGCTGTGGGCGCGCAAGGTGCCCACGGGGGGCAAGGTGGAGTTGCTCCTCCTGGCCAAACGGGGAGAGGCTCGCTGGGAGGCGTTGGTCAAAGGGCGCAAGGTGCCCGTGGGGCAGGTCCTGGAGCTGGCCGAGGGCGCCTGTCGGGGCGTGGTGGAGGCGATCACCGAGTCGGGGGGCCGCCTGATCCGCTTTGAGCGCCCCGTGGAGGGCCTTTTGGAGCGGGTGGGCAGCGTGCCCCTCCCGCCCTACATCCACCAACCCTTGGCCGATCCGGAGCGCTACCAGACGGTTTACGCGCGAGAGCAGGGCTCGGTCGCCGCACCCACGGCGGGCCTGCACTTTACCCCGGAGCTGATCGCCCGCACGAAGGAGATGGGCGTGGAGTGGGTCACGGTGCTCCTGCATATCGGGCTGGACACCTTTCGCCCGGTGACGGAGGAGCGCGTGGAGGAACACCGCCTCCACAGCGAGTATTGCCGCCTGAGCGCCGAGGCGGCCGAGCGCATCAACGCGGCCAAGGCCCAGGGCCGGCGGGTTATCGCCGTGGGCACGACCTCGGTGCGCGTGCTGGAGACGGCCGCGCAGGGGCCCGCCGGAGAGCTACGCCCCTGGGAGGGGCCGACGGAGCTTTTCATCTATCCGGGGTATCGCTTCCGCGCGGTGGATGCCCTGATCACCAACTTTCACCTGCCGCGTTCCACGCTCCTCATGCTGGTGAGCGCCTTCGCCGGCTTGGAGCGGATCAAGGCCGCCTACGAGGAGGCCATCCGCCGCCGCTACCGCTTTTACAGCTTCGGCGACGGGATGCTCATCCTCTAGCTTTGTGGTACAATGCGCGGCGGCGACCCGTTTGTAGCGACGCCGTCAGGCGTTCATGCCCTCACGGGCACATGGTGGGCGTTTAGGATAGCAGAGCAGTCACAGGGGAGCGATGGGCACTGATCTGTTCGCTGTGTATCCCGAATTGAGTCGGCGCATTGACGGGTTATGCCGGGGCGTGCCCTGGTGCGTGACGGGGGTCTCGGCCCTGGTGCGCGATGAGCGGGCCTTTTACTTTGAGCTCACCAAGCCCAAGCACTGGCGCGAGCGCCCCGATGGGACGGTCGTCGCCGGGATCGGCGGGGTGGGCGGCTCGCTTGAGCCGGGCGAGGGGATCCTGGACGGCCTCTACCGCGAGCTGGAGGAGGAGCTTGGCACCCGGGCCGCCGTGGAATCGGCGAGCGAGACGCACTTGATCTATGAGGAGCGCCTGGCCGAATCGCTGAGCCTGGAACCGCGCGGGCATCCCTTGCCGGTGCTTTTCACCATCAGCGCCAACCTGCACCCGAACGAGCGCCATCCCGGCTACGGCATCCTGGCCATCGTGACCTTCCTGGCCCGCTTGGACGAGCGCCCTGCCCCCGCCGATCTCTTCGGCCTGCTGGCCGTGCCCCGCGAGGCGCTGGGGGCGCTCTTTGCGCCGGCGGAGATCGGCCTCGCAGAGATGCTGGCCATCCCCGGCCTGCGCCTAGAAACTCGGGAGCCCTTGCCGGCGAGGATGGTCTTGACGCCGGTCTGGACGGCGCGCTCGCTGCAGGTGCTGATCCACGCCTGCGCCCTAACGTAGGGGCGTTCAATTGAACGCCCCTACCCATGCCGTGTCCATTACCAGAAAGGAGCTAATCTATGAAAAAGATCCGCCTGGGGTTCGTCCCCACACACCGCTACCCCTTTGACGAGGATTGGGCGGTGGAGATGCGCCAGCGCTGCCTCAACGCCTTCCGGCGCATGGAGGGGGTTGAGGTGGTCGCGCCGAGCGTCGGCCTGTTGCATAACGGCCTGGTGCGCGACGACTATGGCGCCAAGGTGACCATCGACCTCTTCGCCCAACGCGACGTGCAGGGGATCCTCATCGGCACGATGACCTTCGGCGACGAGTTGGCCGCGGCCAGCGTCGCTGAGGCCCTGGATTTGCCCGTGCTCGTCTTCGGCACCAAGGAGGGGCCGTTTACCCCCGACGGGGGGCGGCGCTCCGACTCCTTTTGCGGCACGCTCTCGGTCACCTCGGCCCTGTATCGGCGCAAGATCCCCTATCTCTTCGCCGGGATCGTCTGGCCCGAGGAGGAGGAGTTCAAGCGCCGGGTGACGACCTTCGCCCGCGCCTGCGCGGCGGTGAGGGGCTTTTACGGCGCCCGCGTGGGCATGGTGGGCCTGCGGCCGGAGCGCTTTGAGACCTGCTTCACCAACGAGGTGGCCCTCATCCAGCGCTTCCGCCAGCGGGTGGTGCAGATCCCCTTGCACGAGGTGTTCGCCCGGGCTAACGAGTGGCCGGAGGGCGATCATCGGGTCGTGGCCACGCTGGAGGAGATCAAGCGCGAGGCGAATTGTGCCGCCTGCAGCCCGGAGGCGCTCCTCAAGGCAGCGCGCCTGGAGCTGGCCCTGCAGCGCTACTTCCAGGAGCGTGACCTTGCGGCCATGGCCGTCTCGTGCTGGAACGACGTACAGGAGCATTACGGCATCTGCGCCTGCTCCACCTTGAGCCGCCTGACGGCCAAGGGGCTGTTGGCCTCCTGCGAGGTGGACGTGCTGGGGGCCTTGACCATGCTCGTGCAGCGCCTGGCCAGCCTGGAGGAGACCGTGCCCCATTTCATCGATTGGACCATCCAACACCAGGAGCTGGAGAACGTCTTCTTGGCCTGGCATTGCGGCAACGCCCCGGCCTGCCTGGCCGCCGATCCCCATCGCGTGGTCCTCCGCGAGCAGGCCATCATGAGCACCGTCGTCGGCCCGGAGCGTGCCCAGGGGGCGATAGAGTTCCAGCTCAAGCCGGGGGTGGTAACCATCTGCCGCCTGGTGGAGTACGATGGCGAGTTCAAGATGCTGATCACCAACGGCGAGATCATCCCCTCTGAGGATCGGCTGCGCGGCTCGTGGGCCTGGGTCAGGGTGCCCGACCTGGCCAAGCTCTACCGCACCCTGGCCGAGGAGGGCTTTATCCACCACGCTAGCATGATCCACGGCGATATCGCCGACGCGGTGGAGGCCTTTTGCAAGTTCGCCGGCATCGCCGTGGTGCGCGTATAGAGTGCTACCAAGACACAAAGACGCCAAGGCATTAGGAAATTAGCAGGAAAATCATGATAAACCTTCGTGCCTTGGCGTCTTTGATAAATCCCCACCTCTTGCGGCGGTGGCTAAAGGGCTATTCCTCGATCACGACCTTCTCAATGGGCTGCGGTTTGTGCGGGGCCTGGCTCAGGTCGGTGTAGGGGCCTCGGATGGGCTTGGCCCAGCGCACGGCGTTGGTGATCACCTGCTGCACCGTCTCGTGGTAGTAGATGGGCAACGTCTCGTGGCCCGGGCGGAAGTAAAAGATCTTGCCCTTGCCGCGATGGAAACAGCAGCCGCTGCGAAAGACCTCGCCCCCCTGGAACCAACTGATCAAGACCAGGGCATCCGGCTGGGGGATGTCAAAGTACTCGCCGTACATCTCCACGTGGGGGATCTCAAAGTACTCCCCCAGGCCCTCGGCGATGGGGTGCGAGGGGTCCACCACCCATAGCCGCTCGCGCTCGCCGATCTCGCGCCATTTGAGGCTGCAATTGGTGCCCATCATGCGCCGAAAGATCTTGGAAAAGTGCCCGGAGTGCAGCACGATCAGCCCCATGCCGTTGAGGATGCGCTGCTGCACGCGATCCACGATCTCGTCCTTCACCTCGTGATGGGCCATATGCCCCCACCAGATGAGCACGTCCGTTTCCGCCAGGACTTTTTCCGTCAGGCCGTGCTCCGGCTCGTCCAGGGTGGCCGTGCGCACGGTCATATCCTCATTGGCGCTGAGGAACTTGGCGATCTGTCCATGGATCCCCTGGGGGTAGATCTTGGCCACGGCCTGGTCGGTCTTTTCGTGGCGATACTCGTTCCACACGGTGACGCGAATCTTATCTGCCATCTTCCGTCCTTTCCCTCTGCCTAAGAAGTCGGGAGCTCGCCCTGAGCCCCGCCCAAAGCGAGTATACCTCAGAGGCAAACGCCGAGCAAGCTCTATTGCCCTAGAGATCGAAAGGTCACTTACCGATGTCACTAGCGCGACGTGATGCGGATTACCTGGGCGACATTGTCGAGGCCATGCGTCGCATTATCGCCTACACTGAGGACCTTACTTATGAAGCCTTTAACTGCGGCTTGCAGCCGCGCCGGCCGGAAACACCCTCATGGTTCCTCCTCCAACCAGAATAGCGAGACCATCGGCTTGTGCACCATGACTACCGGCACTTCTAGCGTCTCGTTTGGCGCGCTGACATGTCTGAGCTTGGCCTGCGTGACGGGGAAGAACTCGTTCAGCTCGCGCGTCAGAACGCTGAGGGCATCGCCGGGGTGAAGCAAGTGCACCTGCCCCGTCACCTCGTAGCCGGGCACGGCCACAAAGGCGCGGCGTTGGAGCTTTTGTATATAGCTGAAGAAGCGCTGCTCTGGCGCTTCGTGCTTCTCTTGGGGCACGATGACCAGGCTTAACGCCGACTTGCGCACGCAGGCCGTGGGAAACCGGGCGACCATCTCCTGCATGGCCACATCGTGAAAGACCTCCACATCCCGGACCTGTAGGTGCTCGGTGAGGCCGTCGTTAAGCACGTCCAGCAGCCGCCGTCCACCCACGAGGACCGTCGCCCTGAAGAGCTGCTCCTGGGTGATGAGGATCGTCTTGACCGCCCGAGCGATCATCGGCATGTCGCTCCCGGCCTCCGCCTCGTTACGCCTCGCGGCGGGCGCGGATCGCCGCGCGCGTCGGCGGGGCCACCCAATAGGCCGCGTTCTGGGCGTGGTAGAGCGCCGTCAGCTCCTCAAAGGCCTCCTCGCAGCGCGCGGAGACGGCGAAATCGTGGCGCACGAGCTCGTAATCTATCAGCGCGCGCAGGTAGAGGATGCGCCAGCGCCAGGCCTGGCGGGCGTAGGGCGAAAGCCGCGCGTCGGCCTCTAGGATGCGCTGATAGGCCTCCTCGGCGCCCGCCGGCTCGCGGATCACGAAACGCGAGACCGGCTCGGTGGCGTGTCCCACGCGCGGGAGGGTGCGCTCCAGGATCTCGATGGCCGCCGTGACGCTCTCCACCACCTCCGGCGCGTACTCGTAGGCCACATACTCGCGGACGGTCTCCATCGCCGGCCTATCTCCCCAGTAGAATTGGGCGCAGATGGCCTTGTTGATATCCTCGTAGATGCCCTCGGAGTAGGGAAAGCCCCCGGAGAGGCGATGCTTGGCTGCATCCCACAGCGCCTGCAGGTGATGGGGGAGGGGGTTGGCCCCGAAGCCGCCCCAGGGGCCGTAGCCCCCCGAGCCGTACATGCTGATCTCGGGGAAGTTGACCATCGGCAAGCCCCCCGGCACGCCGTGCTCCAAGGGGTATGGGGGGAAGCGGTCGCCGAAGTCGTCGGCCAGGATGTAATCCACCCAGTCCGGTGGGGTGGCGAAGGCGCGGGCCAGCCCTTCCCATTCGCCGTCGGTGAAGTGATCAAAGTACCAGGTGGAAAGCACGACCTTGCCCTGGGGGAAGCACTCGCGGAAGCGCCGGGCGATCGGCTCGGCCATGGTCAGGAAGCCGTTCACCCCCCAGGGCTTGCACTGCGAGCAGGTGCAGCCGCCCTGGTCGTAGGGCCAGATCCAGAGGTAGTCCAGGGCGATATCGCTGAAGGCGGCGAACTTTTCCTCCACCCAGCGGAGCATCAGCTCCTTGGCCCCGGGCTTGTTGGGGCAGAGCTCCACGTGGTAATGCCCCTGCGGGGGATGGTGGTAGCCGTCGTGGCCGGCGGTCCAATCGGCGCGCAACTCCACCGGGCTATCGGCGTAGGCCTCGTTGGCGATGAAGGTCAATCCCGCGCCGATGCCGATCTCGTTCGCCGCCCGCAGGATGGCCTTGAGCCGGGCGATCATCGCCTGCGCCGCCGGGTCGCCGATGCCCTTGAAGTGGTGCATGTCGTACCAGACGCAGACCACATTCGTCCCCCAGAGGGCCAATTCCTCGACATAACGCTTCAGCGACTCCACGGGCGCCTCGTGGTAGACGTTGTGGAAGTGGGTGGCAAAGTAGATGCCCCGCACGGGCTTCTGCGGGCGCGAGATGCCACGCCATGGGCCGGGGGTGAAATCCCCCGGGGCGTAGCGCGCATCCCGCAGGAACTTGCCCAGGCCGTAGAGCAGCCCGCGTTCGTCGTGGCCGCGGATGACGATCTCCCCGCCGGGGCCATCCTGGATGGCAAAGCCCTCCGCGCCGATGCCCGGGCTGATCTCCAGGGCGATGACCAGCTCCCCCGGACGGCCGGGCGCCGCGCTCACGCCGGAGCGCTCGCTCACCTGGCGCCGGAATAGCTCTACGATGCGCCGGACGGTGGGGTTCATCTCGGCCGGCAGGCGCAGTTGAAGCGATCTGGCCATAGTCTCCTCCTCTCTTTAGGGCTGCACACCGAGCATCCCGAGTATCTCATCTTCCCTTTCGGCCACGAGCGCGCACCAGGCCTCCACCAGGGCGCGGTCCCACTGCGTGCCGGCGCCCTCCCGCAGGCGCCGGAGGGCCTCGCGGAGGGGCATCGCCGGGCGGTAGGGCCGATCGGAGATCAGGGAATCAAAGGCGTCCACCACGGCGAGGAGGCGCGCCCCGAAGGGGATGGCCTCGCCGGCCAGGCCGTCGGGATAGCCCTTGCCGTCGTAGCGTTCATGGTGGTGGCGCACGATGGGCAAGGCCTCGGCAAAGGCCTCCATGCCCGCGAGGATCCTCGCCCCCATCGTGGGGTGCCGCTTGATATGCTCGCGCTCCTCGTCGTTCAGTTGACTGTTCTTGTACAGCGTCCCGTCGCTGACGCCCAGTTTGCCGATGTCGTGGAGCAGGCCGGCGATGCGCAGGGCTTCAAGCTGCCCATCGGGCAGCCCCAGGCGCTCCCCCAGCCAATGGGCGAAGCGCGAGACGCGCTCCGAATGATCGTGGGTGTACCGGTCGCGGGTCTCTAGGGCCGCGAAGAGGGCCTGCACGGCGGAGAGGTTGGTCCGCTTCAGGTCCTGAAAGGCGTCTAGGAGCCTCTGGCGCATCCGCGCTTGGAGGGCGGAGAGGCTCATCTGAAAGCCCATGAGCTGGAGAAGCTGGGCGTCGGCCTCGCCGTAGCGCTCGCCGGGGGCCTCGCGCGCCAGGGTGATCATGCCGGTGACCTCGTCGCCGTGGAGCAGGGGCACGGTGAGGCCCAATCCGCTTTGGGCGGGAGAGGCTAGGGGTTCGGCCTGGCCGGGATCCCTCAGCAGCCAGGGCTTGGAGCTCTGGGCCAGCCGCCGGGCTTGGGCTCGGCTCAAACGCGGGTAGCCCAGTTCGTGGGGCGGCTTGCCGACATGGGCGATGATGGCCGTGTCCTGATCCGCGGCCTCCTCGCCATAGAGGATGACCTCCGCGCCAGCCGGCCGGAAGGTGCGCTGCAAGAGCTCGATGATGCCCCGGAGCATCTCCCCCAGGCCCATCTCCCCCGAGAGGATGCGCCCCAGCTCCACCAGGGGGGCGATGGGCGAGTTCCTCTGGGCCTCAAGCCTGGCCTCTCGACGGCGGAGACACTCGGCCACCTTCTGCTCCAACTCGGCGACCCGAAAGGGCTTGGTGATAAAGTCCGCCGCGCCGCGCTTCATGGCCTCCACGGCGCTCTGGATGGTGCCATAAGCGGTGAGGACGATGATATCCATCTGCGGATAGAGCGCCGCGCACGCTTGGAGGAGGGCTTCGCCGTCCATCTCTGGCATCCGCAAGTCGGTGATGAGCAACTCAAAGGGCTCCTCCTGGAGGCGTTGCAGGGCCAGCCGGCCATTGGCGGCCTCGGCGACGATATACCCCCTTTCGCCCAACACCCGCCGGATGATCTCCCGCACCTCCGCCTCGTCGTCGACGACCAACACCCGATGCGCCCGCTGGGCCATGCGCTCTCCCCTAAAGCAGAGTGAATCAGCCCTATTATACCGGACGCTCGGTGCCCGCCCCATGAAGGCGGCGTAAAAGAACACTCCAAAGCTCACTCCTCGCGGGCCCCTTTAGGCGCCCTTGCCGCGGGCGCCGGCTCGTCGCCTTCGGGGAGGCGCAGGGTGTACCCATGTCGTGGGATGTTGCACAGGTAGACGGGGTGAGCGGGGTCCTCCTCCAGCTTGCGGCGCAGGTTGAGCACGTGCATGCGCACCAAGCTCTGGTTGCCTGCGCCGGGCGGGTAATTCCATACCTCTTGCAACAGGCGCTCGGCGGAGAATACCTCGCCGGCGTGGCGGGCCAGGTAGTAAAGCAGCTCGAACTCCACGGGGGTGAGCTCTAGCGGCTTGTCGTAGAGCAGGG
>DAOTVR010000175.1:0-27251 GCA_034436315.1 Anaerolineae bacterium | reverse complement strand
AACTCCCCTAGACGCAAGATAGCCTCATAGTAATCGCGCGGTTTGGGGGCTTCTTGCAGAGCGATGATACGATGGCCGATATCAATGCAACACTGGGCGGCAACCTCCAGATTGCGTTCCACGATATCGCGCAGGTAGGGGTCAGCGTCAAACTCGGCCCTGGCCCTCGTCCTGAAGGGCTCTAATCTGGCTAAGCGTTCGTTCAGTTCGTTCAAGCGCCGCTCGATACCACTGAACTCGGATGGCATGGGTCCCTCCGCGCAAGATGTCCTCTCGCTGGGCGCGTAGCACAGGGAGGTAATCGCCATAACGGCTGAGCACCTCGGCCTCATACTCTACGCGGGTGGCCAGGTCGCGTTGATAGAGCAATTTGCCCTCGGCGATGACGGCATAGGCGAGTTCAATAGGGGCGTGTCTTAGCGAGAGCAAGTCCAGGCGCTCCGTATCCAAAAGCCGGGCCAGCTCGTGACCCAAGCGGGCGATGAAGGCGGGCGTATCGTGCACATCATCCAGCAAAACGGCGAGGTCGTAATCGCTCGCGGGGTCGGCGCAACCACGGGCGCGCGAGCCGAAGAGATACAAGAGGCGCACGGCCGCCAAGGTGGGTTGGGGGAGACTATGCACGAGATGAGACAAGTGAGCTAGATCCATTTCGCCAGGCCAACGTCGCTTCGGCCATCCAGGCCCAAGAAGATGCTCCTGATATAGGAGCCCCTCGCGTCCCATTTTACCGCTACTTCCCCTATGAGGCAAAGCCGCCGCCGGGGCGGGCCTGAAGGGGCCCGCCCCGCGCTCAAGGCCTTTACGCCGCTCTTGCCAAGCTTGCCCATTGCGAGTAAAATAAATAGTGAAACACAAGCGGCTCTTGATCCTGAGGGCTTGCTTTGGCGAGGTCAATGAGTGATCCGATTGTTCGGCCTGCGTGATGTCTTGATGGTGAAGCAGCTTCAGCCTCAGGGCGTGGCCTTTGACTTGAGGTGGCTGCTCCTCCATTCAACCCCCCCGTTGCATTCCGCGTTGGCCGGCTATCTGACGCACTACAACCTGGGCACGATCACCTGCGTCCACGAGGGCAGCAGCAAGGAGGGGCGCAACCTCAAGGGGTTCGCCCAAGTCTGGCCGCGGCCCGCCCAGGCGGAGTGGGATTTGGTCTTCCTATCGCCCGCGTTGGAGCGGCACGAGCGCGCCGCCGACCTCTGGTATCGCCTGCTGACTTACCTGAGCATCCTCGGCGCGGAGCAGGGCATCCTGAGGATCTATGCGCGGTGTGCCGAGGACGCCGAGGCAGAGGACATCTTCCGCCAGGCGGGGTTCACGGTGGTCGTGCGCGAGGAGCTCTTCGCCCTCCGCAGGGAGCCGGCGGCAGCACCCCGACCCGGCAACCTGCGCCCGCTCAGCGCTCAGGATCTGCGGGCCGTGGAGGAGTTGTATCGCCAGGCCGTGCCCCAGCTCGTGCAGCAAGTTGAAGGGCGGCCCCCGGCCATAGGCTTGGCGCGCTATCGCCTGCCGCTGGGCTCGCGCCGCGGCCAGGAGCACCTCTGGATAGAAGAGGGCAAGGTCTTGGCCTACATGGGCTGGTACAGTAGCCCCAAAGGATCCTGGCTGGAGGTCGTGGCCCGCCCGGAGTATCGGGCGAACGCGCTGCCGGGCATCAAATACGTCTTGAGCTTGACGGGCTGCTCGGAGACGATGCCCATCTACTGCCCCGTGCCCGATTACGATGTGGGCCTGGGGTGGCTCTTGCGCACCCTGGGGTTTGAACCCTGCGGGAGACAAGTGTTGCTGGTGAGGCATACCGCTGCGCGGGTCCCCGTGCGCCACAGGCTCGTGGTCCCCGGGTTGGAGCGCGGCGTGAACGTGCATACGTCGGTAGGGAATTTGAGTCGGATACACTGAGAACACTTTAAGGGAGCGTGTCACCTTAGTACACAAGGAAGGCTATGTCGTTAGAGATCACAGATGATATTGAGGCTTTAGTAGCTGTCTTGCCGCCAGAGATCGCCGAAGCTCTGCGCAAGGTCAATCGTTTTGACGAGTTATTGGAAGTCGTTTTGGATTTGGGACGTCCGTGCTACGCGCGTTACGCCAACGGGGAGGTGCAGCTAACCGAGCAAGAGATACGCCAAGATCAGCTGGACTATGTGGTCTCGCGCATCGGGGATTTCGGCGATGATAACCGCGCGGGCATTGAACGCACGTTGCACCGCATCTCGGCCATCCGCAATCGCCGGGGGCGCATCATCGGCTTGACCTGCCGTGTGGGGCGAGCCGTCTATGGGACGATCGACATCATCCAAGATATCGTTGAATCGGGGAAGAGCATCCTGCTCCTGGGGCGCCCCGGAGTGGGCAAGACCACGATGCTGCGCGAGGTGGCCCGCGTCTTGGCCGAGACTAAGCGCGTGATCATCGTGGATACCTCCAACGAGATCGGTGGCGATGGCGATATCCCCCATCCGGCGGTGGGCAAGGCCCGGCGGATGCAGGTGGCCACCCCCAGCCTGCAACACGCGGTGATGATCGAAGCCGTGGAGAACCACATGCCCGAGGTGATCATCATCGACGAGATCGGCACCGAGCTGGAGGCTGCCGCCGCGCGCACCATCGCCGAGCGCGGGGTGCAGCTCGTGGGCACGGCTCACGGCAACACCCTGGATAACCTGATGATGAACCCCACCCTGTGCGACCTGGTGGGCGGCATCCAGACCGTCACCCTGAGCGACGAGGAGGCGCGCCGGCGAGGGACGCAAAAGTCGGTCCTGGAGCGCAAGGCGCCGCCGACCTTTGACGTGGTGGTGGAGATCCAAGACTGGGACCGGGTGGCCATCCGCGAGGACGTGGCCGCGGCGGTGGATGCGATCTTGCGAGGCTATATCCTGCCGCCCGAGATCCGCGTGCGCCGGCCTTCGGGGGAGATAGAGAAATTCACCGAGGTGCCTCGGGCCGCTTCTGCGGCCGAGGAGGAGGCCCTGCCTGCAGCGCCCCAGCCCGTGCATGTCGTCCAAGGGGGGCGCCTGACGACGTTGCGCGTCTATCCCTATGGGCTGAACCAGAATCGCATACGCCAGGCCAGCCGGCACCTCAACCTGCCCGTTGCCCTGGTGAACGACCTGGACGGGGCCGACGTGCTCTTTACCTTGCGGCCTTATTACCGCAAAAAGCCCCAGACCATCGTCGACGCGGAACGGCGGGGGATCCCCATCTATGTGTTGCGCAACAACACCGTAGCCCAGATGGAAAGCTACCTGGCCGAGATCTTTGGCCTGAGCCGCGAGACCGATGTGCTGCGCGCGGCCCTGGAGGAGGCCCGCGAGGCGATCGAGCAGGTGGCCAGCGGGGTGCGCGAGTCGGCCCGCCTATCCCCGCAGGAGGCCTATGTGCGGCGCATGCAGCACGAGTTGGCCCGCGAGGCCAACCTTCTCTCGCGCAGCACGGGCACCGATCCGCATCGGAGCGTGATCATCTACGGGAACCGCTAGGGGGCCCTTTTGAGCTTATTTGTCACCTTTGAGGGGCCGGAGGGCAGCGGCAAGTCCACCCAGATCCAGCTGCTCTACCGGGCCCTGAAGGATAAGGGGCTGACGGTGGTCTGCACCCGCGAGCCGGGCGGCACCCCGATCGGCGAGCAGATCCGCGCCGTGTTGCACGACCTGCGGAACGAGGGGATGTCGCCCGAGGCCGAGGTGTTGCTCTACTCCGCCTCGCGCGCTCAGCATGTCGCCCAGCTCATCCGTCCGGCGCTCGAGCGGGGGGCGGTGGTCATCTCCGATCGCTACGCCGAATCCACGCTGGCCTATCAGGGCTACGGTCGGGGGCTCGACCTGGATACGCTGAGGCGGATCACCGATTTCGCCACCGGCGGGCTATACCCGGACCTGGTCGTTTACCTTGACTTGGATGTGGAGCTCGGCCTGGAGCGCAAGCGACGCGCCCAGCAGCAGGGCCAGGGCGAGTGGAATCGCATGGATCAACAGGAGCTCGCCTTTTACCGCCGCGTGCGCGAGGGCTATTTGCGCATGGCCGAGCAAGAGCGGACGCGTTGGCTGGTGGTGGATGCCACCCGCTCGGTGGAGGAGATCCACCGTATCGTCCTCCGTCGGGTGGAGGCATGCCTGGGACAAGGTCCTTGTGGCGCGGCCCTCTAGCCCGGCCGGCCGTGCTGAGGGATACAGCCCGAGACGATGCAGAAAGGGGGAACCAACGATGGCCATCAAGTTGATCCTCGCCGTCGTCCACAGCGACGACGCCGAGCAACTCACCACGGCGCTCCGGGATGGAGGGTTCTCTTCAACCAAGATCAGCACGATGGGCGGCTTCCTGCGGGAGGGCAACGCCACCTTCCTGATCGGGACGGAGGAGATCCACGTGCCCGAGGTGCTGAGGATCATCCAGCGCAACTGCCACACACGCATCCAGTACGTCAACCCTTTGCCGCCGGTGATGGAGCCGGGCGAGCTCTACATGCCCAACCCCATTGAGGTGCAAGTGGGCGGAGCGGTGGTCTTTGTCCTGGATGTGGAGCGCCTGGTAAGGCTCTAGGAGGATGGCTCCTTGGACGAGCGGCCTGTAGCGATCCCCCCTGAGGCCCAAGCGGCCTTTGCGGCCCTGGAGCGCTACGTGCACCCCGAGCCCTTGGTGGTGATCCTCTCCGGGCCTTCCGGCGTGGGCAAGGATAGCGCCATCCGGCGGATGCGAGAGCTCGGTTACCCCTTTGCGTTCGTGGTCACCGCCACCGACCGCCCGCCGCGCCCCGGCGAGGTGGACGGGGTGGATTACCGCTTCCTCAGCACCGCCGAGTTCGAACGGTTGATCGCCCAGGGCGAGCTCTTTGAGTACGCCCAAGTGTACGGACAATACAAGGGCGTGCCCAAGAAGGAGGTGCGCGAGGCTCTGGCGCGAGGGGTGGATGTCATCCTGCGCCTGGACGTGCAGGGCGCGGCCACGGTGCGCGGGTTGCTACCCCAGGCGGTGAGCATCTTCCTGGCTCCCCCCTCCCTAGACGTGCTCGTGGACCGCCTCAGGCGCCGGGCGGGGGATTCCCCCCAGCAGGTCGCGCAGCGGCTGAAAACCGCCCTGGACGAGATGCGCCGCTTGGAGGAGTTCGACTACGTGGTGGTCAACCGCGAGGGCGCCCTGGATGAGACGGCAAAGCAGATCGCGGCGATCATCAGCGCGGAGAAATGCCGCGTCGTGCGGTTTACGCGTCCGTGCTCGGTGGCCGGCTAAGGGCCGAGCGGCAACCGACCACCGGCAAGCGTAACGGGAGGTGGAAAATGCCCGTTCGTTATCCCATCGTGGCGGGGATGTTTTACCCCGGAGATCAGGCCTCGTGTCGTCGGCAGCTTGAGGAATGCCTGCGGGACGGGCGGACGGTGGATGTGCCCCAACCCATCCTGGGCGGGGTGGTGCCCCATGCGGGGTGGACCTATTCCGGCCCCACAGCGGGGCGGGTTTTCGCCGCCCTCAAGGCCCAGGGCGCGCCGGAGACCATCGTGCTCTTTGGGGCGGTGCACAGTTGGGGGGTGAGCGGGCCGAGCGTCTACGGCGCGGGGAGTTGGCGCACGCCCCTCGGCGAAGTGGCCGTCGACGAGGAGCTGGCCCAAGCGGCCCTGAAAGCCAGCAGCTTGCTCGTGGATCGCCCCCAGGCGCACGCGGAGGAGCACTCCATCGAGGTACAAGTCCCCTTCATCCAGTACCTCTTCCCCGAGGCGCGCATCCTGCCCGTCGCCGTGCCCCCCTCGGCGGAGGCCCCCCAGGTGGGGCGCGAGATGGCCCGCGCGGTGCGCCGGCTCGGGCGCAGGGCGGTGGCCCTCGGCTCAAGCGACCTCACCCACTATGGGCCGCGCTACGGCATGGCCCCGGCCGGGGTGGGGGAGCGGGCCCTGGAATGGGCCAAGCAGAACGATGCCCGCCTGCTGGATTTGGTCATAGCCCTGCGCGCCGAGGAGGTGCTCGCCGAGGCCCGGGCGCATCATAACGCCTGCGGCGCAGGGGCCATCGCCGCGGCCATCGGCTACGCCGCCGAGCTGGGGGCGAGCAAGGGGATCCTCCTGCACTATACCACCAGCCACGAGGTGCTGCCCATGGGCCGGCCCACGGATTTCGTGGGCTACGGGGCCGTGGTCTTTGTCTAGGCTCATGGCCGAGTTCCCCAGAGCTGAAGAGGGGCCTTTGCCCCCCGAGGAAGAGGGCGGCGGGCCGGCCTACGCCGTCGTCTCGGTGTATACCCCCGTGCAGCGCAAGATCGTGGCCGCCGAGGACATCCCCCCGGCGACCGAGGGAGAAGACCCCTACACCCGCGTCTTTCACTACGCCGTGCCCGAGGCGCTGCGCGCTTGCATCCGCATCGGCCAGTTGGTCTGGGTGCCCTTCCATGGCCGCCAGGTGCAGGGCGTGGTGGTGGGCTTTGATAGCAGCTCTCCGGTGGAAAAGACGCTGGAGATCGAGGAGATCGTCGACCCCGAGCCGATCCTCTCCCCCCTGCACCTGGAGCTGGCGCGGTGGATCAGCGCGTACTATTTGGCCCCGATGCACCTGGTCACCTTGGGGATGTTGCCGCCGGGGATCACCCAGCGGGTGGAGGTCATCATCAGCGCCGCGCCCGAGATCGCGCCGGCCCCGGTGACCAAGGGCCAAGGGGAGATCCTGGCCCTGCTGCGGGCCAAGGGGCCGCTGAGCATGCGCCAGATCCTCCGCCTGAGCAAGCGCAAGGACGCGCGGGCAGTGGTCAACCAGTTGGTCAAGCGGGGCTGGGCCAGGCGGCAGGTGGAGGTGCTTCCCCCGCGGGCGAAGCCGCAGCTCGTGGCCGTCGTGCGCGCCCGAGCGGATCTGCGCCCGGAGGATTACCCCCCTCGCGCGCCCGCGCAGCGACGGGCGCTGGAGTACCTGGCGGCGCGGCGCGAGGCGACCGACGAGTGGCTCCCGCTCACCGTGGCCGCCAAGGAGGCCGGCGTGCCCCCGGCGGCCCTGCGCGCCCTGGCCGAGAAGGGCCTCGTGGAAGTGGATAGGCGCCGCGTCTGGCGGGACCCCTTGGAGGGGCAGGCCTTTGTGCCCGTCATCCCCCCCAAGCTCACCGCGGATCAGCAGGCCGCCTGGGAGCGCATCGCCGAGGACCTGGTCCATCCCGCCGGGCGGCCCTTCCTCCTACACGGGGTGACGGGCAGCGGCAAGACGGAGATCTATTTGCGGGCGGTGCAACAGGTGCTCGCGCAGGGGCGGGGGGCCATCGTGTTGGTGCCGGAGATCGCCCTCACCCCGCAGACCATCCGCCGTTTCGGGGCGCGCTTCCCCACGACCATCGCCGTGATGCACAGCCGCCTCTCGCCGGGGGAGCGCTACGACCAATGGCAGCGCCTACGGGCCGGGGAGCTGCGGCTGGTAGTCGGCTCACGCTCGGCCATCTTTGCCCCGGTGCGCGACCTGGGGCTGATCATCCTGGACGAGGAGCACGAGTGGACCTATAAACAGGAAAAGACGCCCCACTACCACGCCCGCGAGGTGGCCATCCGCCTGGCCAAGCTGGCCGGGGCCACCTGCATCCTGGGGAGCGCCACGCCGGATTTGGAATCGTACTACCGCGCCGAGCGCGGCGAATACGTATACCTGCGCCTGCCGCAGCGCATCATGGGCCATCGGCACATCTTGGAGGAGCAGGCGGCGCATTGGGGGCGCGCGCCGACGCACTATCGGCCCGCCGAGGGGGCTGCGGAGGAGGCGATGTTCGCCGAGCTGCCCCCGGTGGAGGTGGTGGATATGCGCGCCGAGCTGCGCGCGGGCAACCGCAGCATCTTCAGCCGCTCCTTGCAAAAGGGCATCGAGCTGGCCCTGGCCGCCGGCGAGCAGGTCATCCTCTTCATCAACCGCCGGGGCGAGGCGACCTTCGTCATCTGCCGCGACTGCGGCTATGTGCTCAAATGCCCTCGCTGCGATCTGCCCCTGACCTACCACTCCGCCGTGGACGACTTGATCTGCCATCACTGCAACTACAAGACCTTCGCCCCGCCCCAATGCCCCAGTTGCTGGAGCGGGCGCATCCGCTACTTCGGCGCCGGCACGCAGCGGGTGGAGGAGCTGGTGCGCCAAAGCTTCCCCCAGGCGCGGGTGGTGCGCTGGGACGTGGATACCACCGGCGGCAAGCTGGATCACGAGCGCATCCTGGACAAATTCATCAGGGGCGAGGCGGATATCATGGTGGGCACGCAGATGATCGCCAAAGGGCTGGATCTGCCCTTGGTGACGCTGGTGGGGGTCATCGCCGCCGACACGATGATCAACCTGCCCGACTTTCGCGCCGGGGAGCGCACCTTTCAGCTTCTGACCCAGGTGGCCGGGCGCGCCGGGCGGAGCATCCTGGGGGGCAAGGTGATCATCCAGACCTATACGCCGCATCATCCGGCGATCCAGGCGGCGAGCCGCCACGATTACGCCGCCTTCTACGAGCGCGAGATCGCCTTCCGCCGCGAGCGCTGGTATCCGCCGCTGAGCCGCCTGGTGCAGCTCGTCTACGCCAACGCCAACGCCGCTGCCGCGCAGCGCGAGGCGGAGGAGCTCCACCGCATCCTCACCCTGAAGATCGCCCGCCTGGGCCTGGCGGACGTGGGGCTGATCGGCCCGGCGCCGGCCTTTTTCAGCCGCTTGCGGGGCCAGTATCGCTGGCAGATCCTCATCCGGGGCCGAGACCCCGCCGCCCTCTTGCGCGACATGCACCTGCCGCTGGGTTGGCGGGTGGATGTGGACCCGGTGTCACTACTGTGAAAGCGCCGGCATGCCGGCGTTTGCCTCGGCGAGGATCGGGTTGTACACTCGGCCATGTGCCGAGCGTTCGCTACAACAGTTTGGAGGGTAACCCATGAAGATCACCGGTGTGGAAACGCTATGCCTTTCGCGCCTGCACGAGCCGGAGCGGCAGTGGGTCACGGCGCGCACGCGCACCATCAAGGCCGATTGCGCCATCGTCGTCATCCATACGGACGAGGGGCTTGACGGCATCGGCGAGGCCAGCGCCTATGGCTGGCCCCTGCTGATCCGCGATTGGGTGAACTGGCTGGCGCCGAGCCTGATCGGCAAGGACCCGCGCGATCCCACGATCGCGCCCCATCCCAACGGGCTCTCGGGGGCCTGGGACGCGGCCGTGGGCGGGATCGACTGCGCCCTCTGGGACCTGCGGGGCAAGATCGCGGGCAAGCCGACGGCTGAGCTGCTCACCGAGCGGCCCCTGAAGAAGGTGCGGCTCTACGCTTCCAGCGGCTGCCGTTACGATTGGCGCAAACGCCCCGAGCAGTTGATCGAGGAGGCCCTGGAGTATATAGAACAGGGCTACACGGCCATGAAGTTCCGCCTCGGCACCGAGTGGACCTGGGACGGCGTCACGGTGGATCGCTTCCTGGGCCTGGTGCGGGAGCTGGTCCAGGCCGTGGACGGGCGGATGGAGCTCATGCTGGACGGCAACTGCCGCCTCACCGAGGAGCAGGCCCTGCCCATCGCCCGGGAGCTGGATCGGCTCCACTTTGCCTGGTTTGAGGAACCGATCCCCCGCGAGCAGATAGACGGTTACGCCCGCCTGGCCGCGGCCGTGGAGATGCCGATCACGGGCGGGGAGGGCTTCCACGTCCTGGAGCAGTTCAGGCCCTACCTGGACAAGAAAGCCTACGACATCGTCCAGCCCGACGTGGGCATGTCGGGGATCACCGAGACGATGCGCATCGCCCAGGTAGCCCACAGCTACGGGGTGGATCTGTGCCCCCACAGTTGGCACAACGGGCTGATGGCCATGGCGCACGCCCACCTGGTGGCGGCGCTGCCCAACCCGCGCGTCCTGGAGCTATGCATGATCCAGGGGCCGCTGCAGTGGGGCATCCTGAAGGAGCCGCCGGTGATTGAAAAGGGCTGGCTCGTGCTGCCCGACAAGCCGGGCTTTGGCGTGGAGCTGGCAGAGGACCTGGAGGAGCGCTTCCCCTACATTGAGGGGGCCTACTGGGTGCAGGTGCAACGCTGAGCGCCACGTTCTCCATCCACCCAACCTGGCCGCCGGGGATCTCGGCATCCACGAAGAGGATATCGTTCTTGCCGTCGCCGTTTATATCGCAGACGAAGCTGATGGTGGCACCGAAGGCAAAGTACGGCTGGAAGATCGTCCACTCCTCTTGACCTTGTTATGCGCCCCGTGTTAAGATGAGTCCCAAATCGCCCCGAAGGAGGCCCCGTGAGGCGGCGCGATTACGTGCTGATGAACATCTATTGGTTCGGCTTGGCCTTCATGTGGAACGGCGTCCACCCCATTATACTCCCCGCGATCCTTTTGCGCTTTGTGCCCGAGGCGCTCAAGAACACCTACTTGGGGGCGATGAATTTCGTGGGCTTGATCCTGGCGATGATCGTCCAGCCGCTGGCCGGCGCCCTGAGCGACCGCTCGCGCTCCCCCTGGGGTCGGCGGCGCCCCTGGATCCTCGGCGGGGTCTTGGCCTCGCTGGGGTTTTTGGGCGGGATGACCCTGGCCCAAGGGTATTGGGGGCTATTCTTGGCCTACATCCTCCTTCAGGTGGCCTCCAACACCGCCCACGGCCCGGCCCAGGGGCTGATCCCCGACCTGGTGCCCCAAGAGCGCCGTGGGCTGGCCTCGGGGATCAAGAACCTCTTTGACATGGGTGGGCTGGTGGTGGCCTCGTTCGTCACCGGCAAACTGATGGGCCAGGACGATCCCACACGCGCCTTCCTGCTCATCGGCGGGGTGCTGTTGGGGACGACGCTTATTACTCTTTTGGGCACGCGCGGTAGGGACGTTCCATGGAACGTCCCCACCGAATCCGCCGCCGGGCCCAGCCTACGCGAGGTTTTGCGCGTGGATTTTCGCCGTTACCCGGATTACGCCCGCCTGGTGGCCTCGCGCTTCATGATCCTCTTGGGCATTTATGTCGTGCAGGCTTTCGCCCAATATTTCATCCGCGACATGCTGCGCGTGCCCAACCCCGCCGAAGTCACCGGCAACCTCTTTACGGCCATCGGCCTGGCGCTCACAGCGCTGGTCTTTCCCGCCGGGATCCTCTCCGACCGCTTCGGGCGCAAGCCGCTGAACCTCTTCGCCGGAGGCCTGGCCGCGTTGGGGCTCTTGCTCGTGGCCTTTGCCCGCAGCGTCACCGCGTTGCTCCTCTTCGGGAGCATCGTGGGCATGGCCACGGGGATCTTTGTCAGCGTCAACTGGGCGCTGGCCACGGACCTCATCCCCCGCGAGGAGGCGGCCAAATACCTGGGCCTCTCCAACATCGCCACCGCCGGCGCGGGGGCCTTGGCCCGGCTGGCCGGGCCGCTCATCGACGGCCTCAACGCCCTGCGTCCGGGGGCCTACCTGGGCTACCCGGTGCTCTTTGTCGCCGCCTCGGCTTGCACACTGGCGGGCACGCTGATGCTCCGGCGCATCCGCGTGCCCGCGCGGGGGAGATAACTCACCTCTCCCGTTGCAAGCGCACCTGGCCGATCAGCCCCCAGGGCTGCACCACGTATTCGGGGGTAAAGGTCTCGTCGGTGCGGCGGAAGGAGCGCCAATCGGTCCAAGGCTCAGGCCAGGAGGCCAGGTGAAGCGGCCCCAGCATATTCCGGGGACTGGCCACGACCTCTAGGTCTATCTTGTTCGGCCCCGGCACGAGGTAAGGGGTGATATCCAAGCCGTTGGCGCTGCGCCAGGGGATGTGCCCAGCCAGTTGGCCGTTAACGTGCACGGCCACGGTGATGGCCCGGTACTCGCCCAGGTAAAGGCGCACGCGCTCCCCCTCAACGGGCTGGTAATTCACCTCGCCGTGGTAGATCATGCTCCCCGCATAGTGCAGGTACCCTTGCGTCGTCCAATCGCCAAAGTGCAATTGCATCGGCTCGGCGATGATCCGGCGGTCGGCGCTCACCGCGAAATCGCCCAGGATGAAGCAATCCTCCAGCTCCATATAGTTGGTGTAGGCGCAGGAGAGGACGAGGCGGTTGCGGCCTCGCTTGAGCCGAGGCAGGGGCACCTTGTGGAAGGAGCGATCCAGGTACCAGCCCACCGGCTCGTTGGAGACGGCCTTCCCGTTGAGCTCTATACGGAACTGCTTGGCCCCCTCCACGAGGAGGTACACGGGGCCGATGGGGATGTTGCTCACGGCAAAGTCAAAGCGCAGCGAGACGGGCACGCCGTCCCTGGGATGGGGCTTGGTGGCCCACTTGTAGCGCTGCGGCAGGCCGTTGTAATAGACCTGGCGCATCCCCAGCTTCTCGCGGATGTCCCTCTGGGCGCGCCAGACCTCCATCTTCTCCGACCAGCGCCCCCGGCCCAGGCGATACTCGCACACATCCAAGGTGAGCACGTTAGGATCGGTGCGGGTGAAGGCGCAGGCGGGGCCGATGAAGCCGACGGCGCCGACGACGGTGCGCGCGGCCCTGAGGTCAAAGATGGTGACGAGGGGCCGGCCGCCCTCCGGCTTGCCCCGGGGATCCACCACATAAAGGCGCGAGCCCGCCGGCCCGAAGGTGGCGGCGAAATGCAACGTGCCCCCCTCTTGGAGGGCGCTGACGCCGCGCGTCTCGCCGGTGAGCGGATCCCACTCCTCCAGCCTCCCCTCGCCCTCCAAGATCAGCTCCAGGTCATGGGCGGATTGGCGGTCGTTATTGACGATGAAATAGGCGAGCCGGCCGTCATCCAGGGCGCGCTGCATGTAGAGGAACGAGGGCGCCTCCTGGCCGTAAGCGTTGCGCAGGCTCACGCGGCGGGGCAAGATGCCCTCCAGCGCCCTTTGGAGCTCGCTCGGATCGGCCAGGAGGGTCACGCCCTCGCGGGCCAGGAGCTTCCCGATGCGCTCACTCGGCTCGCCGCCGACCATCGTCGGCGTCGGCTCAAAGGCGATGACCCGGCCGCCCGCATCCAAGAAGCGCTCCAGGAGCGCGACCGTGGAGGGGAAGAGGGTGTACGTCTCCGGCGGGATGATCACCACCTTGTAGGGGGCGCGGCCCACGTAGAGGGTCTTGCCCTCCACGCGGGCGTCGCCGGCCATGATCTGCTCGTCGCCGAAGTCAAAGTCATAGTGTATGGCCAAGAGGAGGCGGCAAAAGGCGTTCAGGCGCTCGCCGTAGGCGTCCACGAAGCGGAGGTGCTCCTCCCCCTGGCCGAGCATGGCCCAGGCCGTGGCGATAGGGTGCACGAGGAGCACATCGCGCACCGCCTGGCCCTCGCTCATCACCCGGCCCACGCGGGCAAAGTAATCCTCCACCACGCCGTTGTACTTCCACCAGGTGGTGTTGTAGTTAAAGGCCGGGGGATAATCGCGCTTGCGGCAGCCGCGCAGGGTATAAAGGGCCAGGTGTTGGCAGCGCAGGTTGACGCCGAGCACATACTGCCAATCGCCCACCCACTTCTGGCCCTCAAAGGTGAACTCCCAGCCCGTGCAACCGTAAAGCTCCGAGAGGACCCTGCGGCGGCCGAATTGGTTGGCCACGCTGGTGCATTGTTTGACGGTCAGGAACTCGTGGCTTTGCTCGGTGAGCATGTCGATGCCGGGCACGTGCTGGTAGCGGTAATGGGGCATGATCGCCCCGCCGTAGAGGATGCCGCGCCCCAGCTCGTTCTCAAAGAGGTAATGCCCGGTGAAGGCCAGGCCGTGGCGCTCGCACCATTCGCCGATCTGCTTGGAGTAGCTTTCGGTGAAACGCTCGCTGAGGGTGTGCCAGTAGTCGTGGCGCACTTTGGGGGCGCGCTCGCCCTCGTAAAAGAGCCAGGGCAACACCTCCAAGAGGTCATAGCCCCGGCGTTGGCGGAAGAAATCGGGCAGGCCGTCCGTCCAGGGAAGGGCTCGCCGCCCGGAGCGCAGCGCCTCGCCGACGCCGATGAAGATGTTGGGCTCATCGGTAAAGATCCCCGGCACGGCCTTGCCGAACTCGGCCCCCACCTCGCGGCGATAGGCCTCGTAGGTGATGTCCAGGAAGGCGGCCACGGCGTCGGGGTTGAGGTTATCGGCATAGGCGTCGTCGTTGAACCATTCGCTCGGCCCGGCCACCTCGCGGCGGAAGATGAGCAACCTCTCCTTCCGGGATAAAGAGGGCCCCTCAGGGCTCACTCGACGGGCGGAGGTGATCCAGCCCTCCTTATCCAGGGTGACGGCGAAGACGGCCAGGATATCGGCGGTATCCCGGATGGTATAGGCCTCCTCCACGGTGACCACCTTGGCGCGGAAGCTATCGCCGCCGCGCGCGGGCACCAAGCCCCCGGCCGCGCCCGAGGGCCAGCGATCCTCGTCGTAGAGCCAGGCGCCCATGCCCTCCTCTTGGGCCACGCGCACCGTCTCGCGGACGCACTCTAGCCATTCGGGGCCCATGTAGACCGTCTCCAGCCCCTCGCGCGAGTGCATGAAGAAGCCGCCCATGCCGTGGGCCTTCATATCGCGCGCCTGGCGGGCCAGCTCGGCCACGTCCAGCCTATCGTTCCAAGACCAAAACGGCGCCCCCCGAAAAGAAAGGGGCGGGTTGAGGAACTCACGAAATAGCTCGTCCATCTTACATCCCTTTCTCCAGTTAGAAGGATGAAAAGGGGCGTTTCACCCTTTAGGCTTCGGCCACCACCGGGTTGCGCAACACGCCGATGCCCTCCACTTCGATCTCCACCACGTCCCCCGGCCGGAGGAAGACGGGGGGCTTGCGGGCAAAACCCACCCCGGCGGGCGTGCCGGTCATGATCACCGTCCCCGGAAGCAAGGTCATGGAATGCGAGATGAAGGAGATCAGCTCGCGGCAGGAAAAGATCAGGTCGCCGGTGTTGGAATCCTGCATCGTCCGGCCGTTCAGGCGGGTGCAGATGCGCGCCCTATCGGGGTCCATCTCGGTCTCAATCCAGGGGCCAAGGGGGGCGAAGGTATCAAAGGACTTGGCCCGCGCCCACTGCTTATCCAGGCGGATCTGGCAATCGCGGGCGGAGACGTCGTTGGCGCAGGTGTAGCCCAGGACGTAATCCAGGGCCGCCTCCACGCTCACGTTGCGCGCCCGTTTGCCGATGACGATGGCCAGCTCGCACTCGTAATCCACCTCGTCGGGGGCCACCTTGGGCAGCACGATGGGCTCCTCCGGGTGACACAGGGCGCTGGTGGCCTTGAGGAAGATGACCGGCCGCTCGGGGAGGGGCATCTTGCTCTCCTGAGCGTGGCCGCGGTAGTTCAGCCCGATGGCGATGATGTTCGGCGGATCCACCGGGGCCAGGAGCTTGGCCTTGGCGGCGGGGACTAACACCCCGGTGGGATACCAATTGCCGAACAGGTTGCCGCCGATGAGTTCAAACGTCTCCCCATCCCGTAGGCAGGCGTAGCGAACGAGTCCGTCCTCCAATCGTAAACGCGCGATCTTGGTCATCTAGACAACCCTCTCACAAAGATGTGTAACACGATGCACAGCCGCGGGTTACAACCCCGGCATGGCTACCAGGATATGAAGCTGCCGGTGTGATCGTGAGGCCGGCGGCGCTCCACCTCGCGCGAGCGCGGCAAGGGGATGTACTCCACCGACGGGCGGCGCTGGGCCGTCTGCGGGTAGAGGGCCATGAGGCGGTAGATCTCCTCCGGCATCTCCGTGCTGATGGGCAGCCCCAACGCGCGGGCCTCAGCGACGGTGATGGGGTAGTCGTGCGTCCAGGTGCCGCTGCTCAGGACCGTGGCCACGCGCTCCGCTTGGGCGGGGTCCATCTTGTCCTCCAACAACTTGATCACCGTGGCCTTGACCTGGCGGATGGCCTTCTCGGCGATATCGGCCAGGATGATCGTGTCGTCGTCCACCTCGGCGATGGGCTTGCGCTCCAGGACCCGCAGCACGGAGGCGGCGGGGTGCTGGCCGATCTGCGGATCCACCGGCCCCAGGACGGCGTTCTCGTTCATCACGATCTCGTCGGCGGCCAGAGCGATCAAGGTGCCGCCGGACATGGCGTAATGGGGCACGAACACGGTGACCTTCGCCGGGTGCCTCTGGAGGGCGCAGGCGATCTGCTCGGCGGCCAACACCAAGCCACCGGGCGTATGCAGGATGATATCGATGGGCACGTCCTTGTTGGTCATCTGGATGGCGCGCAGGACGGCCTCCGAATCCTCGATGTTGATGTAGCGCATGAGGGGGAATCCCAACAAGCTCATGGTCTCCTGACGGTGAATGAGGGCGATCACCCGGCTCTTGCGCACCCGCTCCAGCCGCTCCAGGAGGCGTATGCGCTCCATCTCCAACATCTTCTGGCGGATGATCGGCTGAAGGGAGGAGATGATGAAAAAGATCCACAGTAGAGAGAAGAAATCCATGCTGAGCCTCCTTTTGATTTGGGGTTACCAGGGATAATACTCGTCCACATAGACGCGACGAAGGTAACGCCGGCGCATAAAGATCGGCCCCAGGATGAAGCCGGCGACGAACCCGCCCACGTGTGCCCACCAGGCCACCCCGCCAAAGGCCTGCACGCCGCTCACAATGGCCAGGAGGCCGTTCAACAACTGCGAAAGGAACCACATCCCCAGGTAGATCAGCGCCGGGACCTCTACGAACCAGGGCAGGAAGAAGAGGGGCACCAGGGTGATCACCCGCGCCGAGGGGAAGAAGAGGAGATAGGCGGCGAGCACCCCGCTGATCGCCCCGCTGGCCCCGACGGTGGGGATGGTGGAGCGGGGGTTGAAGAGGATGTGCGCGAAGGCGGCGGCCAACCCGCAGAGGAGGTAAAACAGCAGGTAACGGCCGCTGCCCATGCGGTCCTCCACGTTATCGCCAAAGATGTACAAGGCCCACATGTTGCTGAACAGGTGCGCCCAGCTGCCGTGGAGGAACATGGAGCTAAAGAGGGTCAGGACCTGAAACAGGCTGCGCCGGGCGAGCCAGCGCGCCGGCACGACCCCCAGGACGTTCACCACGGCCTGCGCCCGCGGGCCGAGGGAGAGCAAGACGAAGAAGCTGAACACGTTCAGCACGATCAACAGCCAATTGACGATGGGAAAAGACCGCGAACGAACCGTATCCCGTAGGGGTAACATCGTCTCCCTCCATCCTCAGGTTGAGACCCGCCTGGCCTCCGGCGGGCGCAGGCGGTTCTTGAGCTGGGCCAGGCCCTCGCTCAGCTTGATCCCCGTCAATACCAACCAACGCAACAGGGGCGAATTCTGGGCGGCATAGTGCTTGCGATAAAAGATCTCCATCGCCCGATAGAACTCGTGGATCATCCGCTCGCTCTGCTTGCGGCTCGTCTGCCCCTTGTAATGCAGGGCCTGCACCTCCGGGTAGTAATAGACCTTCCAGCCCCGCTCCTTGAAGCGAAAGGCCCAATCCAAGTCCTCGCCGTAGAAGTAGAACTGCTCGTCCAACAAGCCCACCTGGGCGACGGCCTCGCGGCGCACCATCATGAACGCCCCGCAGACAGAGTCTACCTCAGTTATCCGGTCGGGGTCAAGATAGGTGAAATTGTAACGCGCGAAGCGCGGCGAGCGGGGGAAAAGGCGGGCCAGGCCGCTCAGGCGGTAGAACGAGGCAAGGGGCGTGGGGAAGCCACGCCGACAGGCCAAATCCAACGAGCCATCGGCCTTGAGCAGCTTGATGCCCACCACGCCCGCCTCGGGGTGCTCATCCATGAAGGCGATGACCTTGGGCAACGCCCCCGGCGAGAGGATGGTATCGGAGTTGAGCAGGAGCTGGTAGCGGCCCGTGGCGCGGCGCAGGGCCAGGTTATTGGCGTGGGCAAAGCCGCCGAAACCCTGGGTGACGGTGAGATCCACCCAGGGGAACTGCTCGCGCACCATCTCAATGGAGCCATCGGTGGAGCCGGAATCCACCACGAACACCTCGGCCTGTAGCCCGGCAATGTTCTCCTGCACCGCGCGCAGGCAATCGCGAAGGATCTCGCGGGTGTTGTAGCTGAGGATGACGATGCTCAGGTCCATGATGCCCCCTCAAGCCAAGAGGATGCGCCCGTAGCTGGCCAGCCGCGCGAGGAACTGCGCCCCGCTGATCCGCCGGCGGAGGAACCCCCTGCAAGTGCGCACCGTCCAGAACAAGAGCCCCCCCAAGACGATCCCCTTGAGGGCCAAGAAGGCCCACGGGCTATAGTGTTTGCGGTAGAAATAGCTCTGGCTGCGATAAAAGGCCACGGACATCTTCTCGGGGAGCGGTGCCGTGCTCCGTCCGCCGTAATGGACGATGGACACCTCGGGCGTGTAGAGGATGACGTGCCCGGCGCGCCAAAGGCGATAGCAGAGGTCGGTCTCCTCAAAGTACATGAAAAAGCGCTCATCCCAGCCGCCGAGCTCCTCCAACACCCGGCGGCGGAACATCAAGCAGGCCCCCAGGACGTGCTCCGGCTGGAAGAGGCGCTCGTACTGCTCCGCCGGATAGCGCCCGTTGGCCGGCGAATCCATGGGCACCAGGGGGAAGAAGCCGTAAAAGGCCATCCGCAGGTTGGGGAAGTGGAAGCAGGAATGCTGCAAGCTGCCATCGGGGTTGAGCAGACGACAGGTGAAGGCCGCGGCCTCGGGGTGTGCCTCGGCCAGGCGCACGAGGCCCGCCAGGGCGCCCTCGCCCACCTCGGTATCGGGGTTAAGGAAGAGCACGTACCGGCCGCCGGAGGCCCGCAGGCCCAGGTTATTGCCCCGGGCAAAGCCGAGGTTCTCGCGGTTGGCCAGGAGCTGGACCTGGGGGAAGGCGTCGCGCACGGCCTCCACCGTGCCGTCGGAGGAGGCGTTATCCACCACGATGACCTCCAAGGCCACCTCCGCCGCCTGGGCGTAGATGCTCCGCAGGCAGGCCAGCAAATAGTCCTTGACGTTGTACGAGACGATGACGATGGATAGGTCCATGGTTAGATGTCAGCCGTCAGCGGTCAGCTGTCAGCAATCAGCGGTCAGCGGTCGGCGGTCAGCTGTCAGCGATCAGCGATCAGCGGTCGGCGATCAGCGGTCAGCGGTCGGCGAGCGGCCCGGCTCCTGAGCGCCAGCCACCGCGAGCAACAAGCCGCTCACTCCACGAGCAAGCGCTCCAAGCGCTCCAAGGGCACGCGGATGGTCCGTTGCACGGCCCTGCGCTTGGCGCACATCTTGGGCAAGCCCACCAGGCCGGCGAGCTGCCCCCGCAGCCGCGCCCGGGCCTCGGCGCCGCGCCAGGCTCGCAGGGCCTCGGCGGCGATCTTGAGCTGGGCGCGGACGACCTTGGGCCAGTGTTTGCGCCACAAGGGGCCGGGCAGGTTCTTGGCGATGACCCAGATGGTGTTGCGCCCGGTCAAGAAGCTGGCGAGCTTGCCCCCGCTGGTGGCGCTGAGGCGGTGGTAGAGGCGCGCCTGGGGGGCGAAGACGGCCTCCCAGCCGGCCAATTGCAGCCTCCAGGCCAGGTCCACATCCTCCAGGTACATGAAGAGCTCCTCGTCAAAGCCGCCCACCTCCTCCCAGGCGGCGCGCCGATAGGCCACGCCCCCGCCACACCCGCCAAAGACCTCCAGGGCGGCATCGTATTGGCCCTCGTCCCGCTCCCAGACGCCCCGGTTGCGCGGGACGCCATCTACGCCCATCAGGTCGCCGGCGGTGTGCAGGGTATCGCGGCGGTCGAAGAGGAGCATCTTGCTCGCCGCCGCCCCCGCGCGGGGGTGTTCGTCCAGGGCGCGCACCAGGGCCTCCAGCCAGCCCGGCTCGGCCTCGGTATCGCTGTTGAGCATCACCAGAATATCTCCTTGAGCAACGGCCGCGCCCCGATTACAAGCGACGGCCATGCCGCTATTGCGCTCCAGGGCCACCAGGCGCACCTCGGGGAAGTGCGCGCGCGTCCAGGAGGGGGAACCGTCGCTGGAGGCATCGTCCACCACGATGACCTCGTAATCGCGGTAGGTCTGCCGGCGCAAGGCCTCCAGACAGGTGGGTAAATAGGGCAGGCCGTTGTAATTGGGGATGATCACCGAGACCTTGGGCATGGGCAGCTCCCCCTCATCGGCCCGCCGGGGCGCACAGGGCGTCTATGAGCGCCGCCCCGCCGAGGACCCCGGCATAGCTTTGGAGCTGGGAGATCTCCAGGCGCAGACCCTGCCGCGCCTGGGGCAACGCCTCGCGCCAGACGACCTGCCGGGCGACCTCCACACCCTCGGGCCAGGCAAAGACGACCCCCCCGCCCAGGACGATCAGCGCGGGGTTGAGCAGGTTGACCAAGTTGACCAAGGCCAAGCCCAGGTAGTTAAAAGCCTGGAAGAGGGCCATCGTCGCCTTGACATGGCCGGCGCCGGCCTGTTCAATGAGTAGATGGGCCCCCGGATAGCGGGTGAGGGCGGTGCGCGGCACCTCGGGGCCGAAGATGCCCTCGGCCACCCGGTCCAGCGCCTTGGCCGAACAATACATCTCCAGGCAGCCATGGGCGCCACAGGAGCAGGCCAGGCCGTTGGGCACGATGATCGTGTGTCCGAATTCCGCGGCCGCGCCGCCGGCGCCCTCGTAGAGTTGGCCCCGGAGGATCAGCCCGCAACCCACCCCGGAGCCCACCCACACGACGGCCATATCCTCCACCCCTTGGCCGAGGCCGACGGTGTGCTCGCCCAGGGCGATGAGGTTGGTGTTGTTGGCCACGCACACCGGCACCCCCAACTGCGCCGCGACCTCGGGGCCGAGGGCGACGCCATCCAACGCGCGCAGGTTCGGGCAGGAGAGGACGAGGCCCTTGGCCCGATCCACCACGCCGGGGATGCCGATGCCGATGCCGCTGAGCTCCCTCGGCTCCACCCGCCGCTGCTCCAGAAAGCGTCGGGCGGCCTCTACGAAGGAGGTAACCGGGGGCTCACCGGGGATAAAGACGGTATCCGTGTTGGGTCGCTCGTAGGCCACGACCGAGGGGCTGGAGCCCTCAATGAGGGCCAGCATCGTCGCCGTCGCCCCAACATCCACGGCAAAGCGGTAAGCCATCTGCCTCCTCCCCAGGGCGCAGATAGGATGATTGTAAACCGCTTGGCGGGGGATTGCAAAATGGGGCAAGGCTCGCCGCAGCGCCGCGAAACGGGTACAAGGCCCTAGACTACGGGCATTTGCCAACCGTAGCCTAGCCCCTCGTGGGCGTGTAAACGGGGATCGTAGAGACGTCCTGACAGGACGTCTCTACCCCTACGAGCGACACGCCTCAGCGGTGAATGGCCCCTTGTGCTCCAGCGCCCCTCGGCTCCTACCAGAGCTCGATGACCACCTTGATCGCCCGCTTCTCCTGCAAGAGGCGCAGGCCCTCGTGGATCTCGCTCAGAGGCAGGCGGTGGCTGATCCAATCGCCGAGGCGCACCTCCCCGCGGGCGACGAGCTCCAGCAGCTCCTCGTGCACCTCCTCCTCGCGCACCGGCAGGGTGATGATCCGCCCGGCGGCGCGCGCGGCGCGGATCGTCTCCGTCTCGGGGTCGTCTTCGGCGGCGACGCCGTAAACGGCCACGAGGCCGTCGGGGCGGGCCAGGGCCAGGGCATCCTCAAGGGCCTGGCTCGTGCCCACGGCCTCTATCACCCGGTCAAAGGCCCCCAGGCCGACCATCTTGGCCTCGTCCTCCACGCAGGCCCGCTCCCCGGCGACATAGTTATTGGCCCCCAGGTCCAAGAAGTCGTGGCACCACCGTTCCGAGCGGCCAAAGACGACCAGGAAGCGCGCCCCCAGCCGATGGGCCCAGAAGGTAAAGGCCCGCGCCACCGGCCCCGTGCCCACGATGGCCACCCAGGTCTCGCGGTTGACGCCGGCGGCGCGGGTGGCGAAGAGGGTCTCCTTGAGGGTGATGAGCGCCGTGGCCTCGGCGGGGGGGATGGTGGAGGGGATGACCTGCTGCTTGGCCCACATGCCGTTCGGCTCCTGGCCGGGGTGATCGGCGCGCCAGGCGGCCAGGTCGGTGACCAGGCCATACTGGGCGAAGCCGCCCCAGGCGGAGGCGATCCCCACGCGGGGGTCGGCGTATTCCGCGCCGGGGCGCAGGACGCGCTGGCCCAGGGCATAGTTGCGCACCTTGCTGCCCAGCTCCACGATGGTGCCCACGCTCTCGTGCCCCAAGATGAGGGGCACGGGGATCTGGGAGACGAAATGGCGCTGGATGATCTTCTGATCGGTGGAATTGCACAGGCTACAGGCCTCGATCTTGACCAAGGCGTTATAGGGGCCCACCTCCGGCATGGGCACCTCGCGCACGACCAGCCGGCCGGGGCCTTCAAGCACAGCAGCTTTCATCCTCACCTCCCGCTTCCAAGACACGAGATCGCCTCAAGCAGCCACGCCATCTCGGCGAAGGCTTACGGCACCACGCCGCAAGGGATGCTACCACGACCGGCGGGGGCCGTCAAGGGGCTTGCCCCGCGCGGGGCGGGGGGCTATAATGGGGTGAACCCGACGAGAGAGAAGCGCAGGGGAGGGGACCCATGTCGCCGGTGCCGCAGGTCGTCTACGAGTTGGTAGAACGCTTTGAGCGCAACCGCGAGGCCTATCGCTCCGGACAGTATAACGAAGAGCAAGTGCGCCGCGAGTTCATCGACCCCTTCTTCAAGGCCCTGGGATGGGACGTGGATAACGAGCGCGGCTATTCCGAGGCCTATAAGGAGGTCGTCCACGAGGAATCCATCAAGATCGGCTCGGCCACCGAGGCCCCCGATTACACCTTTCGCATCGGGGGCCTACGCAAGTTCTTCGTGGAGGCCAAAAAGCCCTCGGTCAACCTCAAGGAGGACATCAGCCCGGCCTACCAACTGCGCCGCTACGCCTGGTCGGCCAAGCTGCCCCTGAGCATCCTCACCGATTTCGAGGAGTTTGCCGTCTACGATTGTCGCTCCAAGCCGGATAAGGCCGATAAAGCCTCCACGGCGCGGGTGATGTATTGGGTTTACACCCAGTATCCCACGCATTGGGAGGAGATCGCCGGCATCTTTAGCCGCGAGGCGGTGCTCAAAGGCTCCTTTGACCGTTACGTGGAATCGGCCAAGGCCATGAAGGGCACCGCCGAGGTGGACGAGGCCTTTCTGGAATCCATGAGCCAGTGGCGCGAGGCGCTGGCGCGCAACCTGGCCCTGCGCAATCCCCATCTGGGCGTGCGCGAGCTGAACTATGCCGTCCAGCGCACCCTGGACCGCATCATCTTCCTGCGCATCTGCGAGGATCGGGGGGTGGAGCCCTACGGCCGCCTCATGGCCCTGTTGAACGGGGAACAGGTCTATGCGCGCCTCTTGGAGCTTTACCGCCAGGCGGACGAGCGCTATAACTCCGGACTCTTTCATTTCCGCCCCGAGAAGGGCCGCGCCGAGGAGCCGGACGAGCTCACCCCGGGCCTAGTCCTGGACGACAAGCCGCTCAAGGAGATCATCAGGGGGCTCTATTACCCCGATAGCCCCTACGAGTTCTCCGTCATCGGGGCGGATATCCTGGGGCAGGTGTACGAGCAATTCCTGGGCAGCGTCATCCGCCTCACGCCGGGCCACCGCGCCGTGGTGGAGCAAAAGCCCGAGGTGCGCAAGGCCGGCGGGGTCTATTACACGCCCCAGTACATCGTGGATTACATCGTCCGACACACCGTGGGCGCGCTGCTGGAAGAGGGTTTGGGGGGTGGGGATTGGGGTTTGGAGAACCCCCCAAACCCGACATCCCAAACCCCACACCCCAATTCATCCAAGGAGAACGAACCGCATGGCCCTCAAGACCTACCGGGACCTGGAAGTATGGCAGAAGGCCGTAGATCTGGTCGAGGCGGTGTATCTTTTGGCCAAGAGCTTTCCCGCCGAGGAGCGCTTCGGCCTGACGAGCCAGCTTCAGCGCGCAGTGATCTCGGTGCCGGCGAATATCGCCGAGGGGTATGGCAGGATCCATCGGGGGGATTACCTGCATCATCTATCCGTAGCGCGAGGGTCCTTGATGGAGGTGGAGACTCATCTGACGATCGCCGTGCGCCCGGGGTTCGTGGCGCGGGAACAGGTCTTGGAGACGTGGCAACTCACGCAGCAGGTGGGCAAGATGCTGCGCAAGCTCATCGCCTCTCTCGCCAAACCCTAGCCCCCAAACCCCAAACCCTAATCCCTATCCCCCATACCCTACGCATCCTGGATCCGGCCTGCGGCTCCGGCTCCTTCCTCCTGGGGGCCTATCAGTACCTCTTGGATTGGTACCTGCGCTGGTACACCGAGCACGACCCCGAATCCTGGGCGCGCAAGAAGAACCCGCCCATTCGCCGGGTTGCCGGGGACGCGGGACGGGGAGCTTTGGGCCCCAACGGCACCTGGCGCCTGACCACGAGCGAGCGCAAGCGCATCCTCCTGGAGCACATCTACGGCGTGGACATAGACCCCCAAGCCGTGGAGGTGACCAAGCTCAACCTGCTGCTCAAGGCGCTGGAGGGGGAGAACGACGAGACCCTCACCCGCCAGCTCACCTTCTTCCACGAGCGGGCGCTGCCGGATCTGGGGCGGAACATCAAGTGCGGCAACTCGCTGATCGGGCCGGACTATTACGCGGCCCAACAGGGGAGGCTCTTTGACGAGGAGGAGCTGTACCGCGTCAACCCCTTCGATTGGCAGAAAGAGTTCCCCGAAGTCTTCTCACCCTCCGGTGGCGCCCTCCGTAGGGGCGTTCCAGGGAACGCCCCTACAGATGCGCGGGGCCGGGGTGAGGGCGGCTTCGACGTGGTCATCGGCAACCCGCCGTATGTGCGCCAGGAGCTGCTCGGCGAGCTGAAGGCGTATTTCCAGAGGCATTATCGGGTCTATCACGGTGTGGCCGACCTTTATGTCTACTTCATAGAGCGCGGCGTCAGCCTGCTCAGGCCGGGGGGCCTCTTCAGCTACATCGTGGCCAACAAGTGGCTGCGGGCCAACTACGGCCAGCCGCTGCGCCGCTGGCTCAAGGAGCAGGAGATCGAGGAGATCGTGGATTTCGGCGACCTGCCCGTCTTCAAGGCGGCCACCACCTACCCCTGCATCCTCCGCATCCGCAAGGGCGTCCCGTGGAACGCCCCGACCACGGGCGCCTCCACATTCCATGTCGCCCAGGTAGAAACGCTGGATTTCGGCGACCTGGACGAGTACGTGCGCCGGCACCGTTACCCCGTCAACCGCGCCACGTTGGGCGACGGCGGCTGGGCGCTGGTGGACGAGCGCACGGAGAGGCTGCTGGCCAAGCTGCGGGCGGCGGGCGTGCCCCTGGGGGAGTACGTGCAGGGGCGCATCTACTATGGCATCAAGACCGGCCTGAACGAGGCCTTTATCATCGACGCCGAGACGCGCGAGCGCTTGATCGCCGAGGACCCCAAGAGCGCCGAGCTGATCGTGCCCTTCCTCATGGGCCGCGACATCAAGCGCTACGCGCCGCCGACGAGCGAGCGCTGGCTGATCTTTACCCGCAGGGGCGTGGACATCAAGCGCTACCCGGCCATTGAAAGGCACCTGGCGCAGTTCAAGGACAGGTTATTGCCAAAGCCCAAAGGGTGGAAGGGCGAATGGCATGGGCGCAAGCCGGGGGCCTACAAATGGTACGAGATCCAGGACACGATTGACTATTACGCCGAGTTCGAGAAGCCGAAGATCATCGTCCCGGCCATCGTGCAAAGTGCCACCTATGCCTTCGACGAGGCGGGCTTTTACTCCAATGATAAAACGTCCATCATCCCCATCAACGATCTCTATCTCCTGGGGCTACTGAACTCCAAGGTGCCCGACTTTGTCATGCATCACATCTCGTCCACCAAACAGGGCGGCTACTTTGAGTACAAACCGATGTACATCTCCCAGCTTCCCATCCGCACGATCGACTTCTCCGACCCGGCCGACCGCGCCCGCCACGAGCGGATGGTGGAGCTGGTGGAGCGGATGTTGAGCTTGCACCAGCGCCTGGCCGCCGCGCAGACGCCCCCGGAAAAGACCCTCCTCCAGCGCCAGATCGCCGCGACGGACGAGCAGATCGACCGCCTGGTCTACGAGCTCTACAACCTGACGGAGGAGGAGATCGCCCTGGTTGAGGGGAAAAGCTGATGGCCGACTACCTGGCCTTCCTTGATGACAGCGGCCCCAAGGATTACCGAGCGCCCTACGACCCACAGGCCATCGCCTGTCCCCAAGAATTTGAACGGGCGTTTTGGGAGCAGAACTATTTCGTGATCGCGGCGCTGGTCGTCAAACGCGACGATGTGGCCGCCATCCATCGGGAGATGGTGCGCCTTAAAGATGAGACCTTTGGGGATCGGGATGTAGAGATCAAGTCCGATTGGCTGCGAAATCCTCATCAGAGGGCCAAGCATTACCTACGCCCATACCATCTGGACGAGGAAAGATTGAACCGCTTCGGACAGCACGTGACCGAGCTGTTTTCCACATTCGGGCCACGCATACAGATCGTTGCCTGTGTCTTTGACAAGCGTTACTACAGAGACCGACAGAACAACGACCCTTGTTGCAACACCTGCCAGGTCGTTTTGGAGCGCCTCGAGTTCCACATGCAACGTCTGGCGGGCACATGCATTTTGGTGGTGGACCAGATGGAGGACAGCTTGAGCCCGGAAAGGGGTAAGAACGGGGAGATCGTAGACGTCTTGCTCAACCGTCGTCGCATGAGACATACCTTTGTAGAGCGATATAGGCACCTAACGGATATCCAGTTCCGCAAGTCCAAAGAGGAGAACCTGTTGCAATTGGCCGATCTGGCGGCCTATAACGTCTATCGTCAATTTGTGGATTATGGGCGCGAGTGGGAAAAGCCGATCCAAGAGACGCTGCCGCTGTATCCCTATTTCCAGCGCATGCTCGGCAACTTTATCACCAAAAATGACCGGATCAGAGGTATAGGGTTGTGCAAGCTGCCCGATACGGCCAAGATCAACTGGGGATTGAGAAAGAAATGAGGTCAGGCCCCTTATCGGGTATCCGGGTTTACCAGCCCAGACTAGGTCATAGACCGCCCGACCATTTCCGTAAAATATTATAGCACACATTGTACGCCACGTCAACGTCTTTTTCGCCTTTTTTGCGGAGGAGGAGATCGCCCTGGTGGAGGGAAGATGAACGAGTGCGTCTTTTGCCGCATCCTCGCGGGGGAGCTGCCGGCGAGCTTTGTCTATCGCGACGAGCGCTGCGCGGCGTTCATGGATATCCGCCCGGTGAACCCCGGCCACCTCTTGGTGGTTCCCATCCGCCACGCGGCCCATCTGGCGGAGGTGGACCCCGAGACGGCCGGGCGGCTGATGCAGGTGGCCCAGCGCCTGGCGGCGGCGCTGCGGGCGAGCGGCCTGCGCTGCGAGGGGGTGAACCTCCTCCTGGCCGACGGGCGGGCGGCGATGC
>DAOTVR010000174.1:0-6877 GCA_034436315.1 Anaerolineae bacterium | reverse complement strand
GGTGAGGACGATATCCATCCCTAGGCCGTTTGTTTCCTTTGCCCAGGCCACGACATACTCGGGACCGTTAGGGCCTTGGCGAATGCGCGGCGTCTGCAGGCTGCGGTTGAGGCGCCCGCTCTTATCGATCACGCCGGTAATGAACATCTCTCCTAAGAGAGAGATCATCCCCGAACCGCAGATGCCTTGAGGCGGCGCATTGCCGATAGTTCGGTAAGTTGGCTCGGCCGTCTCGCGATTGATCCACACCTCCTCAATAGCCCCTTGGGTGGCCCGCATCCCCGAGGTGACGCCCGCACCCTCAAAGGCCGGGCCGGCCGAGCAGGCGCAAGAGATGAGCCATTCCGAGTTACCTAGCACAAGCTCGCCGTTCGTGCCCACGTCAATGAAAAGGGTAATAGCCTCTTGCTCGCTCATCTCGGAGCGCAACACGCCGGCAGTGATATCACCACCTACATAGGCTCCCACGCCCGGCAGGCAATCCACGGTAGCCTCGGGGTGGACGTGCAAGCCAAGATCCCCAGCGCGCACAGGGACCGGATGATTTACGGTAGGAATATAAGGCTCCAGACGAATGTATTGGGGATCTAGGCCTAGGAAAAGGTGGATCATGGTCGTGTTGCCGGCCACGGTCACGAGGTAGATATCTTCTGCTCGCAGCCCTTGGCGGTCCAGCATGTGGTCGATCAGGCCGTTGATCGTGTCTATGACCAGTTTCTGCAGGTGTTCCAAACCGCCGGGTCGTTTGGCATAGATGATGCGCGAGATGATGTCTTCGCCACAGACGATCTGTCCATTATAGGCCGAGGCATGATCTATGAGAGTGCCTTGCTGGAGATCGGCCATATAGACGACATTGCTGGTGGTGCCGATGTCTACGGCCAGGCCAATGGTCTGGGCTGTGGTATCGCCGGGGCGGATGTCTATGAGACGCGGCATGGCATCCGGCTCGATCCAGGTGCCGCGCTCCACAACGAGGGTTACATCCCAATCAGCCTCACGCAAGACGCTGGCCAGTTTGCTCATAATGGCGGGCGTGGTCGTTAGCCCACGCAGACCATATTGGCGAGCTGCCTCGCGCTGAAGGCGCTCCCAATCGGCGGTGTTGTCGGCCAGACTGGGCGGCTCGATGCGCAGGTGATACTTCTCCACCCACGGGGCACGCGCGTGGTCACAGGTGATGGCCAATGGGGCCACCTTGCCAGCTGATGCAGCGCTCTCCGGGCGGACGAGGCTCATCTCTTGAGGCGGCACATAGATCGTAGCATCGCCTTCAAGCAGCGTCTGACAAGCCAGGGCATAGCCTTGCTCTATATCTTGAGGCGTCAAACGCACGACAGAGCGCCGGCGCACCCGGCCCTCCTTAACGACGACCAGGCAACGTCCACAACGCCCTTGGCCTCCGCAGGGCAAGACCAGCGACAAACCGGCTCGCTCGATCACGTCGTGTACCAGCGCGCCCGGTTCTGCCTGTACTTCAATATTGGCAGGCAAGAACGTGACCTTATAGAGTGCGATGGGCGTTTCCCTCCCCCGTGAGCCCTAGAGATAAAAGCTAACGAGAATCAACATCCCCGCCGTTTTTAGGGCCGATGTGCTTCTTTCGTGGGGCTTCGGCAAAGCGTACATCGGCTCAAGCCGATTGGGTATACACCTTCAAGAAGGAAGGGATGCCGATGGCCTCACGCGGGCCGACCAAAACCTGCCAGCCGGGAAGAGCTTCTTCTAGCTCGCCGGAGATGCTGGCCACATAGCCTGGGATGATGATCTTCTTGTGGTTGATCTTATCCGACACACCTGTTGTGTTGACGCTCTTGGCGATGCGGTCCGCATCGAACTTGCCCGCGGCCCAGGCTGTCAACACCGACATCCCTTCAGCGTCGGTGATGAGCAACCAGGCGGGAATGCCGCTGCCCTCCACCTCGCCCGCCACGCTGAAATAAGTGAGCGAGAAGTTGGTGGTGACTAGCAAAGGCGACTCTGGCCCGGGTTTGCCGATCTCGTACAGACCGGGACTGACTTGGATGGGCTTCTGTGGATCGGTATAGATGTTCTGGCGTAAGGTGAGCAACGGGTAGAGTATCGCCGGGTCAAAGCGCTCTAGCACGATGTAGCCTGCGTATTTGGCGACGCACTGGGCGGCGCGCAGGGCCTCGTCCTCCTCATCTACAGCCCCTTCGCCAGGAAAGGCGATGATCGGAAAGCCCAAAGCGCGCAGGTTTTTCTTCAACGCCAGGCGGCGCAACTGGGTAAAGGCTGCCAGCGAATCACTCCATCCTCGCGTGCCGGGGTCAAGGACGATGTCCTTCACGCCTTTGCCATCCAGCTTCTGTGTCATCTCGGCCAGGGCGCTCAGATCGCCTGAGCCGCGCACCGCCAACGGTACCTTATACTGGATGGCCAGAGAGGCTAGGGCTTCCCAATTACCATCTTTAACGGCGTAAATCAAGGGCGACGTCCCCTGGGCGGCTTTAAGGCCGGCTTCCAGGACGGTGGGGTTGTCGCTGATAAGGATAATGGCCAACCCGGCAGCGACAGCTTGTGCGACACAAGCCCCAAAATTCTGGGGGTTGCCTGACTTGCTCTCAACGGCCACGCCGCTCACATTCATAGAGATGCCCACACGCTCTACTGTGTAGGAAGCGATGGCCTTGACCTTGTTGGCGAAGGCCTCAGCCGGCTCGTCGTCGCGTAAGCGAATAAAGATGCCCGGCTGATGATAGAAGGTCTTCTCATGGCGGAAGAGAACGGTCTCATTGCCCGCCTCTACTTTGCGCTCGCCGCTGCCCACGGTGACCAAGCGAATGGGTGGTGCGGAGGCGGCATCCAGCGCAGCCTTAGCCTCTTCCGAAACATAAGGGCAGGCAGAAAGCTCCGCTTGCAACGCGGCGAGCTTCATGGCGAAGGCCAGGCAAGTGGGGAAGCCGCATTCTTTGCAGTTGGTTTTGGGCAATAATTTGTATATAGCCAGTCCACTTAGTCCCATTTAGCGAACTCCTTTCACTCCATATTTTGTCCTTGCCAGGCCTTATGAGGCAGGGGTCATGAGCGCGTTGATCGTCCGCTTGATCACGGGCACGGCGGACGGATGACGCAAGACGACGATATTCGCTCCTGCTTCGAGCAAGGCGACGGCCGTCATCGTCTCCCACAAGCGGCTACGTTTGTCCCAATCGCCCCACTCGGCGGGCACACCCTCGTTCACGCGGGTCTCCTTGGCGCGCCAGGCTTCATACCCTGCGGTGACGATCATTGGCTGTTGAGTCATGGTGTCGCCGGACAAGGCCGCTAACTTCAGACGCTCGATCACCGAGTAGGTATATTCCAGACCGTAGCCCAAGGCGCCCGTTGTGGGATCGGCAAGGACGCGGCTCAAATCCAGGCGCATATCGCTGATCAAGATGTTAAGCTGCTTGCACAGGTTCACATCAATGGGGGTACGGGCCACAACGAGCTGGTTGTTGGCCAGAGCAGCGGCTACGATCGTGCGATAGTTTTTATCCTCGCAGTTGCCCAGAGCCACGCGTTCGCCTGCCGCCTCCTCGGCTGCGGCGACCAACACCTCGTTATCTTTTTCGGCTTGTCCTGGCCCGTAGATGATCAGGGGGAGCTTCGTAGCCTGTAACACTTCTCGTACCACGGCCCGGGCTTCTTTGGCTCCCGTGTTGCCGCGCTCAGGATGCGCGCTATCTAACGAGAGGGCAATGAGATCCGCACCGATTTCCTCTGCTTTCTTAGCCCAAGCCGCCGGGTCGGAGACGACGTCGCCCCAGGCTTGGAGCAAAATGGGCGACCAATCTTTGGGAGGCTGGTCCAGCACCTCTACGGCCACGGCCGGAGGGTGCGGGATCTGGCCCTCAAAGTGTAAGAAGGGTAAGGTCGTCTCTCCGCCGACGGTTACCGTCTTGCCTCGGCTTCCGCCGTCGGCTGGCAGAGCTCCCAAGGTGACCTCTCTGATCTTGCCGCTCCAGGTCTCTTTAGGTATCGGCACGCTTACGGCCATCTATGAACCTCCTTATGATGATAGCGATCAGTCCAGCTCACCGTATACCGGCAAGGGCACGAAGACCTGCCCGGTAAACGGCGAGCTGGAGGCTCAGAGCAGAGGATCCATGGTCAACGCAGGATGTCCGTGCTCCTCAAGGAAGGGCAAAAGCTCTTCGAGCGTAGTCACCGTGCGCTCGTCGGCAATCTTATCAAGGAGATCGGGATCGCCCTCGCGCTCACAGACAGCCTTGAGCTCCTCGGCCATCGTTTCCTTGAGGATGCTGGACATCCAGACCACGCGCTTGAATCCACCTTCAGCGAGCAAAAACTTGCGGCTCAGCAAGTAGTACTTGCCCATGCCCATCATGCCCGGCGTTTGCAGGCCACCGCCAGCCATGCCCGCCAAGGTAGAGAAGGTCATCCCCGCCGGGGTCATGCTGGGGTCCTCGCGGGAGACCACCATGACGCCGTTAGCCTCGGGGATGACCATGGCGATACACTCGAAACAACCGCAGGAGGTCATGGGATCCTGCATGATGGAATACATGGAGACGCGCTCTACCGTCTGGTGCGAGTGTTGATAGACGAACTGCACCGGCCCCTGCCATACGCCTCGGATCGGATCCAGACAGAGGCCTTTTGGGATGGGCTGGTTAGGACCCGTGGGATTGATTTGATGTGAGGCCTTGCAATCCAGCCAGTTGTAAGCGCCACAAAGCCCCAAGCGCTCCGGAGAGACGACGCAGACGTGGTTGGGGGCAAAGCTCTGGCATAGCGTGCAGCTATAGAACTCTTCCACCGACTCGTCGGTCATATCCGCCAGGCGGATGTTGCGCGCTTGGTAAGCCTCGCGGGCCAAAGCCAGCCATTTCTCAAAAGGCTCAGGCTCGGTGTAAATAGTGACCTGAACTTTATCCACGATGGAGCCGAAATCGGCGTGAAAGCGAGCGTAGAGGATATCGCCCAGATGTCGTAGCTGGAAGCCCTTTTCCACGGCGGCCTTGCTGAAGCGAATCCAGACGATATCGCGTTGGCCGATATGCTGGATGCCCGAAGCGCCGTTGATGAAATAGTGAATCTGGCGCTCCAAGACCGGCTCAAAGTCCTCCTGCATCTTGCGTCCGGCCACTTCTACCACGATGCCCAGGTTCATTGCCCCGCCCTCTGGGACGCCCTCAAAGCCGGGGCCAACGACGGTGATCTTGCCATCCTCAATGGCATCGAAATCGGCCATCTTGAGGTACTCAAAGGCTCGCGAGTAACGGCCGCCGAACTCCACACGCATGTCTTGCCTGCGCACTCGCTCGCCCTCAAAGGCACTGCCGTAGGGCACGGGGATGGGGACTTCGGTGATCTTGACCTTGACGCCACGGACCTCGATACAGCGTTGTACCAGCCTCCTGGCCTTCTCCGCATCGGTTTCTCCCTCGATGTCGTCAAAGGGCATGCTGATGACGTGCTCGTAACGGGTGATGCCCGTGGGCAAGATCTGGGGGATGAGCGTATCTGCGATGGTGGGGAAGCCATAGTTGATGGCTCCTGCGGCGGCGGCGTATTTGAGATCGTCCACCTCGCCCAGGGCTAAGACGAAAGCGAATACGCGGAATTTGTTATAGAGCAAGATCTCACGGCTCTGGCCACCCGACAGGCCGCCGAAGGTCAAGGCCGAACGCGTGGCGAAGCCAAGGGCATAGATTGCCGAGATCGTATCCCGGCCGAAGGGCACGATGTAGGTATCGTAGCCCATCTCCACGCCCTCTTCCATGAGCTGGTCAATGATACTGCGCCCGTTAACGTTACCCGAGAGAAAGACCAGGATGTTGCGCTTTTGTAGCTCGCGCACGATGGCGACGGCGGCCTCGTTGCTTTTGGCGCAACCCACGATGGCGGCAAAGCCGGGCATGCGGCCATCCACGAGTTGGATACCCCAAGCACGGAGTTGAATGTCGTCAATGGGGCCATTGGCATACCCCCCGGCCTCGCCTTTGCCGTTGCTGTCGGGGCTCGTGAAGCTGGTGCCGGTCAATTGCAGGCCGGGGATGCGCTCGGGTTGTTCACCTCGGGCGAAGCGAATGCCTTCAATAGTCTCAAAGGCCAGCAAGGTGGCGACGCCGCAATCCAATGTCTCGCCGAGGTAGGGGAGCCATAAGCTATCCCCGGGAACGGGATGGAGCAACTTGCGCGCGTGCTCCATGACGGGCACGAGATCGCCCAAGGTGCTGACTTTGATGCCTGTAAAGCCCAGGATAACCGGCAAGTAGTAGGCCGTGTTCGTGAATGCCACCGGCGTTTTAGGGCCGAGCTCCTTGAGCGCGGCCTGGAGCATCTGTTCGGCTTCATTTACAATCAAGTTGGCCCCACGAATGGCGGCCTTGGCAATATAGCGTGACATCCTCTCGACACCTCCCTATTTCGAGAGCTCAGAGACCGAATAGAGATTAAGGGCCTTCTCGCCCATTCGCCGCAAGGCCTCTTCCATCAGCCGATCACCGCTCTGGCCGAAGCGCTTGGGATCATAGGCTGCTAACCCCAGGGCGGCGCGCTTGGCGTCAATGTGTGCCAGAGCTTTTTCAATAAGGCGGTTGATATCCGGCTCAAACTCCAGCTTGCCGCCCACCTTGTTCTCCCAGCCTTTGCTGATGAGTTCCACTACCTCTGGGCTGCCTGCTACGGGGTTGTGCACTCCAAAGAGCACGTAAATGCCCGAAGCTACACAATATGTGCCGATGGAAAGGGCCTTCTCCGACATATACTCCGGACAGATCCCCACGGCAGGAAGGTCGGAGATGTCTTCGCCCAAGCCCCCCTCTGTAGCACATTGGGTAAGGATGGTCAGAATACGCGAGTTATCCACGCAAGAGCCAACGTGCAAAACCGGAGGGACGCCGAT
>DAOTVR010000173.1:0-2664 GCA_034436315.1 Anaerolineae bacterium | reverse complement strand
GCCGAACGGCAGATGAATACATGGGCCTCCAGCCCCGTCTCTCGGCGATAGCCGCATACCACGGCCTCACGAAAGGCGTCGGCGGCCTCTTCGCGCACAGCAGCTACGATGCAACCACCCCACCCTGCGCCAGTCAACCGCGCACCCACCGTTCCAGGGACCGCGTTGGCCAGGCGCACGAGGGCCTCTATCTCGGGCGTGCTGATCTCGTAATCATCGCGGGCGCTGGCGTGAGCCTCGCCCATCAACTGCCCAAAGGTGGCCATGTCGCCTCGCTCCAGAGCGGCCACGGATTGTAACACGCGGTTATTCTCATGGATCACGTGTCGGCAGCGCTTACGCACGAAAAAGGTGTCGGTGCCGGGGCTGACTCCACCATCCAAGATCTTTTCGGGGTCAATACCCATCTGAAGCAGCTCGTCCGTGTGGATGACCTCTGGCAAGAGCGGCTCTAGCTCCTCCCAAGGAAGATGGTTCACGTCGCGCAGGTGGGTGATCCCGGGAAAGCGACGCTGGAGGAGCCGCACCCCGATGCGCCCTTCGGCCACGCGCCGGTTGTAAAGTGGCCCGGTGTTACGGTGACGCACGCCGCTATCCACGACGATGATCGCATAACCCGCCGGAATGGGCACCTGCTTGAGCCTATAGGAGCCGTCGGCCGCAGGGCGGCAATCCAGAAAGAGAGCATGGCCCCGCTGAGCCAAGATGGAGATAAATTGATCCATGATCCCCCCGCGCGTGCCCACATACCACTCGGCGCGCCCGCAGGATTCCGCGAGTGCCGGCCCTTCTAACGCGATCCCGTTAAGCCCCACCAGAGCCACAGCACTGACCACAGTCAGTGCCGAAGAGGAGGATAGCCCTGCCCCGCGCGGTACGCCATGAGGCGGTGCGCCATCCACCAGGGCGTCGAACCCACGTAGCCCTGGCCCTTGCTCACGCTCTAGAAGCTGCGCCGGCCCTTGCACATAGTTGGCCCAATCCCCAAGGGGTTGTGGGGGGATGTCGCGGCCGATGAGAAAATGTATTTCGCCGAAACCTGCCTCTATGTTAGCAAGGTTTACCACCTGATCCGCCCGCGCCCTAGCAAAGAGCAGCACGTCCTTATCCAGGGCCATCGGCAGCACATAGCCGTGATTGTAGTCCGTGTGCTCGCCGATCAGGTTGACCCGCCCCGGCGCGCGGTAGATCCGGACCTCGCCCGGCCCGTAACGAGCCATAAAGGCCTCCAAGCCCCGCCGATATCGAAGGCTCTGCTGCTCTAACATCTGCGGATCCTCGCCATAGATGCGTTGCAAGGCCTCGATTGGGATAGAATACAGAGATCTCATGATCGGCCCTCCATCATTGGTAACAGTGTGCTGCTCGCAGCTTCATTGAAAGACTGCGCTCGCATACACTTCCCCCGTCTCGGGGCAATAGACGGCGATGCTATCGGCTGAGCCGGGTTGCAACGAGGACGGGATGTGAACGAAGATGATCTCGTTCTGATAAGGACGCTGTTCAAGCTCCCTGATAATCCAGACCGGATGACCAAAGTCATCCCCTTTGACTAGGCGAACGTCGGCCTTGGGTCCCTTGCCATCAAAGTTAAAGCCCTGTATAATCAGGGTCTGTAAGCCGGCGACGACCGCCGTCCCCGAGACATCATGCGTCCCCTTAAACCTGGCCACGTTGCCTACGTTGGTGAAGGTGAACTCGGGCGCAGGCTCGCTGGCGGTGGGAAAGGGTGTGGGTGAGGGGACTTCGGTCGGCGTGGGTATGGCTGTTTCCGTGGGCAAGGGGGTGGCCGTCGAGGTCGGCTGTGGCGTTGCTGAGGGTTTGCAAGCCGCTAAGGTGAAGAGGGTCAGTAGAAATATCGCGATGGGAATCATCCTGTGCATCTTGAGCTCCCGGCACAAAAGGTTGAATCATATGGCCCATTATAGCGGATCAGCACACCCTGACAAGGCGAATGAGGTGCGCCCGCCGAGAAGGTGGAAATGGAAGAACAGGAGATCGTAGTCAGCGTCGTGGTGCCGGCCTTCAATGAAGAGGAGGCAGTGGGCCTTGTCTTGGACGACATCATCGCCGTGATGGAGCCTTTGGGCATCCCCTATGAGGTGATCGTCGTTGATGACGGCTCTACCGACCGTACCCGGGCCATCTGCGAAGCTCGCCCCAAAGTGACGGTCATCTCCCATCCTCACAACCGAGGCAACGGTGCAGCGCGCACCACGGGAGTCAAGGCCGCTAGAGGGCGCTACATCATCATGACCGATGCCGATGGCACCTATCCGATCCATGTCTTCCCAAAGATGATCGAAGAGCTGGCCCATTGTGATATGGTCATTGGGGCACGGGAGAAGGAGATGGGTACCTTAAGGTGGCTGCGCTCGCTGGCCAAGGAGTTCATCAAGGCGCTGGCCTCCTACATGACCCAGACCAAGATCCCCGACCTCAATTCGGGCCTGCGGGCCATGAAAAGGGAGTTGGTGCTAGAGTTCCTGCCCATCCTACCCAAGACGCATTCCTGGGTGAGCACGATCACCATGGCCTTTCTGAGCAGCGACTATGTGGTCAAGTGGATCCCCGTCGCTTACTACAAGCGCATCGGGCGCTCCACGTTTCACCCCATCAACGACACCTATAACTACTTGATGCTGGTGCTACGCACGATCATGT
>DAOTVR010000172.1:0-2935 GCA_034436315.1 Anaerolineae bacterium | reverse complement strand
GTGGCAAAGCTGCCTCCCTTCCTCACATGAAGGGGCGCAAAGTGCAAATTCCAAGCGGGCAGCTCGATCACGCTGCCCGCCGGGGCATAGAACGCCGCCACGTGACGCGTGTCGTAAGAGATCTCTTCGCCGTAGACGATATCCTCTACATGCCCTACCAAAAGCACCTGATCCGTGATACAGACATCTACCTCGCTGCCCCGATGATATTCCAAGCCGGCCATTTGCAAGTTTACACCATAACACCAACCCACTTGCATGGGCATACCGCCGTAGACCTCACGGAATATCGCCGTATTGAACGCCGAGGGCTCTTCTAAGGCGGGGACTGAAGGCTCGTAGACGATGCCCTCCGTCTTGGGCAAGATGGCTTTCGCCCGAGCGATCATCTCACTGGGATCGTAACGCCTAAGCACCCTGCCATAGCGGGCGAACTCTGGGGCCTCTATGGAGAGCAAGCCCAATTTAGGGTTAGCCACCTGTAACTTTTTCAGAACCTCATTCATGATGTCACCTCCTAAGCAGAATGATGCTCTCACCACGAAAGCATTATCTTCAACCTCTGCCCCTCCTTTAAGCACACGGGCTGGGCGAAGCGAACAGACAGCCAGCCTTCCCTAGGCCAAGCCGTTGCCTCCAGCACCTGCTCGTCCCGTGTGGCTACCACTTTCGCGCGCTTCATGATGCCGCCTATAAGCAGCGTCTCTAGCTCCAACGCGCCGTAAATCACGTTTAAGGTTGCCTCGCCCCCATCTTCACCCAACCGTTGCGAGTAAGTGCCCCAGCCGGTGCCGACGGACCAAAAGCTGCGCCAATCGTCGGCGCGCAGGCGCGGGGCAAAGCCCAACGTCTTATGGGGCAGGTCAAAGCGATAGCCCGAGAGGGCTGTCAGGACGGCCCAAGAGGCCAGCGAACGGGCGTAATGGCTACCACACTCAAACTCGTTCCAGGGGTTGCGACGGTAGCCGTCGTGCCGGGCGCGCACGCCCTTGACGATGGCCAGCCCCTCCTCGACGAACCCCTCATAGATCAGATGGCTGGCCACCTGATATTCAATGCCACACCAGACCTCATCCGAATAGGGGAAGGGGAAGGCCGGACGCCCGCCTCTCGGCCAGGAACAAAGGAGTAACCCTTGTTCGTCGTTCAAGGCGTAGATGCGTTGTGGATTGGGATGTTCCCAAAAATCGGTGCGCCAGTTGTGCTCAAAGATGGCCTTGAGCGCACTGCGCACATGATCGGGCTCAAAGAGATACCCTAGCCCTACGATGTGCGCGAACCATTGGCCGATCATCTGGTCGGAAAGACAGCCTTGGCCATACTGATACTTGAGAGCTTTAGCGGGGTCATATTTCTGGATGTAATACTCGCCGTTGAAGAGCTCCCGTTCCATGCGCGTGCGGCCGCTTTCGTAGACACGGCAATACGTGACCATCGCCTCGGAATCTCCCAGATGTTGGGCCATCTCTTCCGCAGCCCGCAGGGCACCAAGATAAAAACTGCCGATCATCGTATTTGGCCCATGAAATTCAATGTCATAGGTGTTGTGTTGGACGCCTTCAATCACCCCATCCTGGTCGGGATCCCAATCTATCCAGGCGTACTCCAGGGCCTTTTTCACCTTGGGCCAAAGTTTACGTAGCCACTCATCATCCCCGCACAGTAACCAATCGCGATAGACCTTGAGCACACCTCCCAGTTGGCCATCGGCAGCGGCATGAAATTCCCAAAGCGGGCTTCCCAAAGGAAGCTGGAGGCGAAAACACATGCGCCCATCCTCGCGCATGTTGTAGGTATAGTCAGCATCGCGCAGTGAGCGCTCCAAAGAGGGGAAGAGGAAGGCCACGGTTTGGGCATAGTTCCAGACATGCGTACAGCTCCCCTCACAGCAGCCGCTTTCCGCATGGCAGCCCTCAAAACCGTAGAAGGTGCCATCTTCCAGTCTGAGCACCGTCGGGCTATGCAAGATAGAAGCCTGACTAGAGATGGCATCCAACACATAAGGAGGCAAAGTAGAGGCGAAGAGCGCATCGTGAAAGTCGCGCGTTTGGCGGTAGAGCCGCTCCTCATTGAGCGCGTAGTAACGGGCCACATCCAACGCATCACGCCATAGCGACGCATAGTAGTTACGCCAGACAGGGCGCTCTTCACAGGCACATTTCTCTCCTACACCCTGCCAGTATTTGATAAAGTTGGGAAAATACCATGTCAAAAAGAAGGGCAATGTGACCGATTCTCCGGCCTGCAGGGTGGCCCGTAAAGCGAGTGTCCCCACGTCGCTCTTGCCCTCCTCAGAGGGGCCATAACGGTGATCCGGTAAGGCGCCGTGAGCAGAGAAGACATCCCAGAACTCGTGCAGGGCGTCAAACCAGCCCGCGCGGAGCCAATGGGTTTGGCAACTCACTTCCCTCCAAGTGGTCGTCAAAGCCATAGAGCCAAAAACGGGAGAATCCGGCGGGTATTTCTGCGAGGTAAGATACAACCCACGTACGTCTCCCTGGTCCACATACTCGTTAACGTTTTGCCCCAGGTGTTCGCTCACCAACGGCCCTGCCCCCCGATAACCTATAGGGTTAAAGAGGCTGCCTGCCAGGCTCACGCGTACAGCGCGTTCCCCCCTGTTACGCAAGTGAAAGCGCAATACGGCGATGGGCAAGCCGGAGTCATCAGCGTTCAGGGGGATAAAGGGGCTGTAGGCCTCTAGGGTCACCGCCAAGGGCAGCTTGGGGTCCTGAAACTCCACCTCGGCAAAAGGAAACTCACCACGGAAGCGGGCAGAACGCATATGGGGCAAGCCGGAGCCGTTCTCGCGCATCACGCCAAAGCCCAGGCCATGATAATTGCCCCTACCTTGGCCGCTGAAGGGGGGCATAGGAGGGGCTTGCAGGACGCGGGTCAAGGGGGTTTGTCCCTCTGCCTCGGCCCAGAGGATGAA
>DAOTVR010000171.1:0-11084 GCA_034436315.1 Anaerolineae bacterium | reverse complement strand
GAAATGAGTTTATCCCAGAGAGGGGTCTTGCGTCAAATAGGAGTTGCGCTTGCGCCAGGAGGGCGCCATCCCTTGAACGCAAAAGCTGCAATGGGTGGGCGGAACGTCGCCAGTACCGGCGACGAAGAGTTCTATCGCTACTATCGCTCACGGGCTTGGCGTGACCTTTGCGGGGGACTATCACCGGGAGCATTTACGCCCTACATCCCATCTGGGCAAAGGCATGGGGTAAGGCCGGCATAGATCTTATTCCGGCGTTAGCCAGGATGAGGATACCTTTTTCCGGCGTCACTGCCTCTGGCAACGGCGATAACGAGTGGCTGGTGCTTGTGTGCCCCGTCTTGGTAGTTCACTGCTAGTACTGGCCATTCAATCCTAATCCCTGTACCAATGGCAGTGACCCGAGAAGCACTCCGAGGGAAAAACAGGCGGCTATCCAGAGGGAAAGCGTGGCCCAACGGCTGGCCCAGCCTAGATGTTCAGCGAGGCTGGCGGCCAAGGCCACAACAAGCCATGTGGCCAGCCTCCAACAGGCGAAAGGCTCCCAGCTCCAGTAGGCTCCCCAAGCCCGCTGTGCTCCCAGGCCATAGAGCAATAAGGATGTAGACACAAGCAGGAGCGCTGCCCGGAAGGCGAGCCTTGTCCGTGACGCATCGTTCCGAAGTGTCGCTGTAGAGATCACGCCATTCCACAAGGCAGCTGCGCCTAATACATAGGCGATCTCAGCTAGACCAAACAGCGTCCCCCATCTGTGCTGCCTGTCCCAGGCAAGAGTAGGATCTAGGAGAAAGGCTCCCAACCCCAAGGCCACAGCGAGTGCGTGGAGAATGAGGGAAAAACGAGTTCTAGGCCCATATACAAGGCCCCACAAGCCGGTGGCCGTGCCCGTAGCAGCCAAGGCCATCGCTGGTGCGCTAAAGGGAAGCCGACCTGCATGTACGCCGGCAAGGGTTAACGCAACCAGCCCGAAGGCAGAGGCAAAGGCCAAAGTGAGGCGCCAGAAGGTCTCTTTACGGGTTAGCCAGGCAATCAACATGGCGCCGCAAGCCAAAATGGTTCCCACGGCCGTAAAGAGGTCGTCGTTTGTGATTCCCCGATTAACCATGCGTTTCTCCGGCCAAATGAGCCGTTAGAGTCCTGAACCAAGGGGAGTTGGCTTCGTGCTGTGAAACGATCAACTGACCGACGCACCTTTGGGCCTCTGGGTAAATGATGATCCAAAGCTCCCGGAGTGGCCAAAGGAAATGGCCGACAAGGCCCAACAATACAAGCCCTCCGCCAAACGCAGCGAGTGGAAGCCCAGGTTCCCGTTCGGCGCGCAGGGTAACCGAGTACTCAAAGGCGATGTTCACTTTCACATCGCCAGCTCTCATCTGACCATTTTCAGCTAGGAACTGCTCGGCCTCTATTTCACCAGTACTCCCTCTGAGGAGCTGCACATGGAGCGTGCGTTCGGAGGAGCTGGCAGGGGGAAATGAAGGGTAATAGACCAGCCGAACAATGAGGTCGGCATCGGGGATGGTCAGCGATTGCTCTTGTTGCCGCCCCGAGAAGCGCAGCCGTAAAGCGTGCTGGGCAGGCATTTTGCCTACCATCTGTTGGATCTTGAGGGATTGTCCCGGTTCTTTTTGGGCGCTGACGCGCACGGCCGGACCGAAGCCCAGTTGGTAGACCGAAAGACCCTGGTAAGTCGCGCGCCTATTTAGGCCCAGGACGAACTGTCTTACAACACCAGCGTTTTGTATCAACGAAAGGTGGCTGTCAAACCGTCTCCAAGTGCCATCTGGCCAAGGGAGCAGGTCAATCTGCTCTAACCGCACGGCCAAGCCGCTCTCGTCGCCGAGGGGGCACGTCTCACCCAAGGCCAGATCCAGGCGCGGGCCGGCCCAGCCAAAGCGCGATTCAATGAGTGAAGCCAAGAGCAAAGTAAGAATGCCCAGGTACGCGAGCCCCGGCGCGTAACGGGCCAAACCCACTCGCTGAGCCGCGGTGTACTTGAATCCGGCATAGCTAAGCTGACGTACAACCCTCAGTCCTACACTTTTTAAGGCGATTAAAATCGTTGTCTCTTTACCGGCTTCATCGTAGGGTAAGATCACATGCCGGACACTTACCTTGTAAGGCGGGGGAGGCACCCATGGAGGTATCCAAAGAGAGAGCAGACGCAAAATCGCTACGATGGCCACGATGGCCATGGTGAAGTGAAAGGGCCATGACTGAAAGATCTGGAACAACCCCAGCCTCTCAAGGACATCGGCTGCAGCGCCCCAAGGAGCGCGAAGCTGGCCGCGCCATTCTTGGTAATAGCGAGAGCTGGGTGCTATGTCCGGCGTTACCTGGGGCAATAGGCCGCCCAACAAGACAAAGATCAGTAAGGTGGCCAGTAGGGCCATATGCATGTAGGCCGAATTAATGGCGCGCCAGGTTGCAACTTCAATCCGTCCCAGAGCGCCGGCCAGTGGACTCCGGGAGGGCCGAGCCATCGTCGCTTTCATAACGCCCTTCTCACATCTCCTCGCATCGCTTGGGCCGATTATAGGCGGGTGTGGAGGGCTCGTCAATCGGGCGCATGTAACTTCTAGAATGATTGCATCGAGCCCTGTCGTCGCGGCGATGTATGGTTGCCCTGGCTGGTTTTGTTTGCGCCGCCCCGTCAGGCGATATAGAATCTGCCCGGGCATGTGGCTTGGTGCCCTGGCCCGAAGATGATCGCCGATGGAAAGGGAGAAAAACTGAGAATCCTTCACGTCTACAAGGATTATTTCCCCGTCCTGGGGGGGATTGAGAACCACGTCAAGCTCTTAGCCGAACATCAGGCCGCCCAGGGGCACGAGGTGACCGTCCTAGTGACCAGCCCGGGGCCGAGGACCACGGTGGAAGTACTCAACGGCGTGCAGGTGATCAAGGCCGCGCGCCTGGCCACGGTGGCCTCCACGCCGCTCAGCCTCAGTTTGCCCTGGCAGTTCTCCCGTCAGCGCCCCGATCTGACGCACCTGCACTTCCCCTATCCGGTCGGCGAGATGGCGCATTACCTCCTGGGGCGCGGCCGGCGGGCCGTGCTAACCTATCATAGCGACGTCGTGCGCCAGGCGAACCTTTTGCGCTTTTACGCCCCCCTGATGCGGCGTCTGTTGCGCCGTGTGCAGCGGATCATCGTCTCCTCGCCGAATTATCTGGAGAGCTCCGCTGTCTTACGGGAGTTTCGCTACAAATGCCGGGTGGTCCCCTTCGGCATTGAGCGCACCCGCTTCCTCGCGGCAAGCGCCGAGCAAGGGCTGGCGATTCGCGCGCGTTACGGCGGGGGGCCACTGATCCTCTTTGTGGGCGTGTTGCGCTATTATAAGGGCCTTCATTACCTTTTAGAGGCCATGCCTCAAATCCCTGCGCGGCTGCTCATCGTGGGGGATGGGCCCATGCGGGGGGCGCTTCAGGCCCAGGCGAGCGCGCTTCGTCTGGGGGATAAGGTCATCTTCGCCGGGCGCGTGGCCGATGAGGAGCTTCCGGCCTACTATCGTGCAGCGGACGTGTTCGTCTTGCCAGCCAGCGAGCGCAGCGAGGCCTTTGGTCTGGTGCAGCTTGAGGCCATGACCTCGGGCCTGCCGGTGGTCTCCACCGAGCTGGGCACGGGCACGAGCTTCGTCAACCTTCACGGCGAATCGGGGTTGGTGGTGCCCCCCAAGGACCCGGCGGCCTTGGCCCAGGCCATCAACGCGCTGCTGGGGGACGAGCCTTTGCGGCGGCGTCTTGGCGAGGGGGCAAAGGCGCGTTCGGCCCTGTTCACCGTAGAGCGCATGTTGGCGGGGATCGCCGAGGTCTATACGCAGGCCCTGCAGATGACATAGTATGACGCCCATTGCGCAACTTGCTTTTCCGAGCCGAGTGAAGTAATATCTGCCAGATACTCAAGCCTGGCGCGTTTCGCAGGGGGAGTGGATGCGCACCCGAATCAGCGTGTTCTGCGATCAGGTGATTGAAGCCGGCTGGCTATTGGCCCTGGTTATCGTCCCGCTTTTCTTCAATGTCTATTCCAACCGCGTGTTCGAGCCAGATAAGCTGGCCCTCTTGCGTTCCATCGCCGTGCTTATGGCTGCGGCCTGGCTCATCCGCTGGATAGAGGAGCGGGTCGCAGGAGGCGATAAGGGCGGGGATGCGCAACCCGCGCCCGCGGAGCGTTTTTGGAAGATCCCCCTGGTGGGACCCACGTTGATCCTTGCCGTAGTCTATCTTTTGGCCACGGCTACCTCGGTCGTGCCGCGCACCAGTTTGTGGGGATCGTATCAGCGCCTTCAGGGAACCTATACGACTCTGAGCTATATGGTCGTCTTCATGCTCATGGTGCAGAACCTGCGCCGCCAGGAGCAGTTGCGCCGGGTTGTGAGCACGGTCATCATCACCAGCCTACCGATCTCCTTCTACGGTCTTTTGCAACACTATGGGCTGGATTCGTTGCCCTGGGCGGGCGACGTGGTGAGCCGCGTGGCCTCCAACATGGGCAACGCCATCTTCGTGGCCGCTTACCTGATCATGGTCGTGCCCTTAACCCTGGCCAGGATCCTGCATCTACAGGCTAAGGCCTTGGAGGGGGCCGGCTTGAGGTGGAGGGTCGGCTTTGCGGCCTTCTTCTGGGTGTTGCTTTTGCTGCAGATATGGGCCTGGAGCAGCATCGGTTTCATTCGCGGGTTGATCGCCGGGCTGCTGGCCGTGGCCATGTTGGTTTTGGCCGGGCTTTATCTCAAGAGGCCGACAGGGCGATTCGTGCTGTTGGGCTGCTATTCCCTGGCTCTGGCGGCCCAGGTGGTTTGCATCTTTTTCAGCGAGAGTCGCGGCCCCTGGTTGGGGTTGATTGCCGGGCTATTCTTTTTCTCCTTGCTTTACGCGCTCTGTAGGCGATGGCGGGCTATGGTCATCGTCTCTCTCATTTTGCCGGTATTAGTCTTGGGCACCCTGGTGGTGATGAACTTGCCACGCTCTCCTCTGGCTCGGCTGCGCAGCCTTCCTTACGTGGGCCGATTAGGAAGCGCCTTGGAGATCGAGTCGGGCACGAACAGGGTACGCGTGCTCATCTGGGAGGGGGTTGTGGAGATGCTCAAATCCAATCCCCTGCGCGCTGTGATCGGCTATGGCCCCGAGGCTATGTACGTGGCCTACAATCCCTTTTATCCCCCTGAGCTGGCCCATATTGAGGCGCGCAACGCCTCGCCCGATCGCTCGCATAACGAGACTTGGGATGCCCTGGTCATTACGGGTTTTGTGGGTTTTGTGGCCCTCGCCTTTCTGTTTGGCAGCCTCTTCTACTATAGCCTGTCCCGCTTGGGGCTGGTCCAGGGGCGCGCGGAAAGGACGCTTTTCCTAGCCCTTGGCCTTGGCGGGGCGTTTGGAGGGGTGGCCTTTGCCCGGCTGGTTGATGGGGCATGGCGCTTCGCCGGCATGGGGCTGCCCCTGGGCTTTTTAGCTGGGGTGTCGCTGTATGTGGCCGTAGCGACTCTGAGGGGCATGGGCCGAGAGCCGGCCAGCGCCGGCTTGAACGGCTGGCCGTTGCTCTTGTTGATTGCCTTGATTGCCGGCATCGTGGCGCATTTCGTGGAGATTCATTTCGGCATCGCCATCGCCGCCACGCGCACCTATTTCTGGGCCTATAGCGCGCTGATCGTTGTCCTCGGCCAGGGATTTGTCTCAGCAGAGACGGCGAGGACGGCCGAGACAGCCAAGGAACGGTCTCCTCAGGGGATGCCCCCAAGAGGGGCAGCTCCGGCGCGCCCTGAGCGCCGGCGTAAGGGCAGTAAGCGACGCCTAGAAGCCACCAGACTCATGCCTCAGAAACCCGCTTCCACCTTGGGCGTGATGAGGGGCTCCATCCTCTCCATGGCCTTGATTGTTGGCCTCATCTTGCTCACCGCCGCTTGGGATTACACGGTCAATCCCACTGGGGAGAGTGATCCACTGGCCATCCTTGTCACCTCTCTGACCACTTTGGCGGCCAGGGGAAGGCCAAATGAGATCAGTTTGGGGATGATGTGGCTTGTGCTGGGAGTTTTCATTTTGGGTACGTTGAGTGGCGTAGCCGAATGGGTGGAGTCGGATACCGAGGGGCTTGGGGCAAGCTGGTGGCTCTCTTCGTTGGGCCTCTTCGCCCTCGTCGCCGGAGGCATCGGCGGGCTCTTTGCCCTGATTCACGCCGCGCGGCTGGGGCCCAATATGAACCTGGAGAATCTGATCTATGGATATTATGTAGCTGTACTGTTCATATGGATTGCTTTGGCACTAGCGCTGTTCCTCAATAGGCCCCTTGTTTCCAGCAAGCTCATGGGTTGGGCTTCCATCGGTTACCTGGTTTTGGTGGTGCTCTGCGTTTTGTTCATTGACAATGTGAACATTCGTATTGTCAAAGCGGATGTCGTCTACAAACAGGGGCTCAAGTTCGATCAGGAAGGGAAGTGGGACGGAGCCATCTATTTTTACACCAAGGCCTTGGAGATCGCTCCTGAGGAGGATTTCTATCACCTCTTCCGCGGCCGGGCACTCATGGAGAGGGCGAAGATAGAAGAGGATCTCAAGAAGCGCGATGCTTACTTCTCCGAGGCCCTTGCCGCGTTGACCCGTGCGAGGCAGCTCAATCCCCTGAACACGGATCATACCGCGAACATAGCGCGGCTTTATCGGACATGGGGGGAGCTTGATCCGGATCCCAATGGCCGTCGGGAAAAGCTGCAGCGCTCACTGGAGTATTACGCCGAGGCCACGAAACTCAGCCCGCACAGCGCAGTTCTATTTGATGAGTGGGGCCTGGTTTATTATATTCTCGGTGACCTTGACCAAGCGATGGCCAAATATGAGCAATCGCTGAAGCTGGATCAAAAGTTCTTGCAGACGTATGTCTATATGGGCGATGTCTATCTTGCTCGCAAACAATGGCAGGAGGCTATCCCGGTCTATCAGAAGGCTGTGGCTTTGAACCCGGATTTTGTCCAGGGCTGGAGTGCTATGGGCTACGTCTATGCCCAATTGGGTGCATGGAATGAGGCCATTTCGGCCAATATGAAAGTGCTTGAGGTTGCTCCGAGGGATTATAGTACGCTCAAAAACCTGGCAATCCTATACAACCAGTCGGAGCGGCCCAAGGAGGCTTTGAGTTATGCTCAGCGCGCCCTAGAGGTGGCTCCCGAGCAGGACAAGCCGACTCTGGAGAGCTTTGTCCAGCAATTGCGCGACAAGATCGAAAAAGAGGATTAGTATGGCGCAGTATCTGCTTATCTTGCTCAGCGCTTTCGTTTTGGCAGTGGGTGCGACGCCGCTAGTTCGTCGGCTGGCCATCCGCTTGGGCGTGGTGGATCGGCCTGCAGCACGCAAGATACACACCCGCACGACGCCGCTTTTAGGAGGAGTGGCCATTTATTTGGCTTTCATTGTCACCCTGGCCATCCTGGGCGATCGGTTTTACATTCAGCAGGTTATCGGCATCCTTTTGGGGGCTACCCTTTGCTCTTTCATGGGCCTGTGGGATGATCGCCTGGGCCTAGGGGCGCTGGTCAAGCTGGCAGGCCAGATCGCCGCTTCTTTGATCCTCATTGCCTCCGGCGTGCAGGTGAAGATACTGCCCTATGAGATACTCAACTTTGGGGTGACCGTTTTCTGGATGGTGGGGATCACCAATGCCCTCAACCTGCTGGATAACATGGATGGCCTTTCGGGGGGCGTGGGGATGACGGCGGCGCTCTTTTTCCTATTGCTCGCGGTGATGAGCGGGCAATACCTGGTGGGGGCCTTGGCTGCCGCCCTGGTGGGGGCTTGCCTGGGGTTCCTCTTCTATAATTTTAACCCTGCCAGCATCTTCATGGGCGATACGGGCAGCTTGTTTCTCGGTTTTATGCTGGCGGCGGTGGGCATCAAGTTGCGTTTCCCAGACAATGTGCACTTTGTCACCTGGATGGTTCCCGTTATGGTATTGGGCCTGCCCATTTTCGACACGACCCTGGTCGTCATCTCGCGGCTGCGACGAGGTCTTAATCCCTTAACCGCGGCCGGCAAAGATCACGTTTCCCATCGTCTGGTCAAGATGGGCTTTACCCAGCGCGAGGCGGTGCTGATTCTGTATCTTGTTTGTGCTATCCTGGGGATCATTGCCATGTTCCTTACCCAGGCCTCTATCCTTGAGGGCTATATCGTGGGGGCGATCACCCTGGCAGTTGGGGTTTACTTCCTATGGAAGCTTGAGCAGGTTGGCCCACTATCCAGTACGCCAAGTGTGCAGCTCGCGGGATCGGCGGAGACCTCGCCCGTTGAGCGCTAATGCAGTTTTATTCCATGTTCTGAGGGGTTGGAATGAGCAAGAAGCGGGAACAAATACAACGCAGACGTCAGTTAGCCAAGGCACGCAAGGGCCTACAGAGCACACAGCGGGAGAAGCCTGGTCGCCCGCCAGTGGCCAAGCGCGAGGCCAAGACGGAAATGAAGGATCTGTGGATTGCCGTCGGCATCGTGGCACTTATCGTCGCTGCCTTTGTGTTATTGTACTATTTCGCCGTGCGCAGGCCACCCAAGCCGCCGACCTCGCCGACGCCGCAAGCCAGTACCACTCCTTCCCCGCAGCTTAAATCCTGGAGCCAGCCTCCGGCTATGGCTATTGACCCCACCAAGAGCTATGAGGCGATCATCAAGACTGAGAAAGGCGATATACGTATCAAGCTCTTTGCCGATAAGGCTCCCGTGACGGTGAACAACTTTGTCTTCCTAGCCCGCCAAGGATTCTACGACGGTGTCACCTTCCATCGCGTCATTCCCGGCTTTATGGCCCAGACGGGCGATCCGACGGGCACCGGCACAGGCGGCCCGGGGTACACTTTCCAGGATGAGTTTGATCCCTCGCTGCGCCATGATAGCGAGGGGATCGTCTCCATGGCCAACGCCGGCCCAAATACCAACGGCAGCCAGTTCTTTATCACCTATGCTCCCCAACCCCATCTGGACGACGTGCATAGCGTCTTTGGTAAAGTCATTGAGGGAATGGATGTGCTACGCTCCCTTAGGGAGCGCGACCCGAGCAAGGATCCCAATGCCCCGCCAGGAGACAAGATCCTGACCATTGAGATCGTTGAACGGTGAGCTTTGAGGAGCGAAGCGTGCTGGAGACGATCTGGGCCTTTGTGCGCAAACATCGTTCCCAGCTTTTGGCTTTGCTCTTCTCCATAGCCATCACCGTGTCGGTAGTGGTCTTTCGCGAACAGGTGGCCGCCCTGAAGGGGTATGGCTATTTAGGGGTGTTTGTTGTCGGCGTCCTGGGCAACGCCACAGTGCTTTTCCCTGTCCCCAGCCTGGCGGTGACCTTTGCCGGGGGAGGGGTGTTGAACCCCTTGCTGGTGGGATTGGTCGCCGGGCTGGGAGAGCCCATCGGCGAGCTGACCGGCTACCTGGCCGGCTATGGGGGCAGCGCGGTCATTGAAGAGGGGCCGCGCTTTCAGCGCGTCAAATCGTGGATGGAGCGTCGCGGGTTCCTCACCATCCTGATCCTTTCCGCCATCCCCAACCCGCTCTTTGATCTGGCCGGGGTGACGGCCGGCATCATCCGCTTTCCGCTGCACCTTTTCCTCCTGGCCTGCTGGCTGGGCAAGACTGCCAAGGCCCTGGTCATCGCCTATTTGGGGGCGCGCTTTTTGGATTTGATCCAACACTGGGTAACATGACAGGTTTTTCGCGGAGGTGCGTTGTGTCCGAGACCCAAGTGCAGAGCTATATGGCCCAACTCGGAGCCATCCAGCGAGAGATCCTGGAGGAACTCGCCTCCCTGGAGCGCGTTGAGCTCAGGTATGCCACCGACAGCCCGCGCTGGAACACGATACGGCGGGTCATGCTACGCTTTGGCGATCACCTGCGCGAGCACACGACACAGTTGATCGCGGCCCGCGATTCTATCGGCGCCCTTCAGACGATGCCCCAACGCCTGCTGGCCCGTGCCCAAGAGGCCTACGGCTTCCTTCTGGGAGCCGTCATAGGGCTGCAAGATGAGCAATTGGACCAAACGCCGGAACCAGGAGAATGGAGTGTGCGCCAGATCTTGGAGCATATTCTCTCCACCCAGAAGGAGTATCTGGAGCTGATCCGACGCGCCAGAAAGAACCCCAGGCTGGTGGAAAAGGATTAAACGATCCCCAGTAGGCGGGCAGCATTGCCGCCAAATACCTTGGCCTTGTCGGCGGCGCTCAAATCTTGGTAAACCACCTGGCGGATGCCCCACTCGTAACGCATGGGGCAGAAGGGGGTATCGCTGCCGTAGCAGATGCGCTCCGGGCCAAGCACCTGAAGCGCCTTGTGGATGCGGCGGTAGTCGGCCTCCGAATCCACCAGATACCAGCTAGGGTGCTGCGCGGCGAATTCAATGACCGCGTCATGCAAGCTGGGGCTGCCGGCCCCGCCCATGTGCACGACCAAGATGCGCAGCTCGGGGTAAAGGGCCGAGATCTTGGCGATGCGGAAGGGGTGGGTGCGCTCGAAATCGTTGGCCCCACAATGGAAGGCCAGTATCAACCCTGCCGAGGCGATGATCTCGATCAGGGGCAAGCTCAAGGCAGGATCGTCAATATAGTAAAGGTCGCGTGCGCCGTTAAGCTTCACCCCTTTGACCCCATAGACCTCTATGCAACGCTTGAGCTCGTCCTTGGCCTCGGCCAGCCCCAACATGGGATTCACCCCGCAAAAACCGATGATGCGCTCCGGATGGGCTTTCATGCCCTCGTAGATCGCTCGGTTGTCGGCGGCGATATCGCGGGTGTAAGAGACCATTGGCCAGCAGATGGCCTTCTCTACCCCGACCGCGTCCAAGCGACGCAGGAGCTCGTCGGGGCCGATCTCTATGCCGCTTCTGCGTGCAGAAAGGTGGCAATCCGCGTCAATGAACATCGTTGGCTCCTCCATGATGATTGTTAGCTATCTTACCGTTTCAAACGTAGCCGCGCTATCCTGGCGCGCAAGAGGCTTTTCGCGGCAAGATGCCAAGTCTACCGGCGTCACCTCAACCCGTTCATCAGCCCTACTCCCAAAATGTAAGGTAACTAGGGGTGCTCAGATGGCTCGTCCGGCGCTCCCGTAGAGGG
>DAOTVR010000170.1:0-8792 GCA_034436315.1 Anaerolineae bacterium | reverse complement strand
TGGTAGACCTCGGGGTCGCCGCCGACCATGATGGACAGGCGGGCCTCTTTGGCCCCGACCTCGCCCCCGCTGACGGGCGCATCCAGCATCGGGCAGCCCCTGGCCGCGGCCTCCTGGGCCACCTTCTTGGCCGTCACCGGCGAGATGGTGGACATATCGATCAAGAGCGTGCCCGGCCTAGCCCCCTCCAGGATCCCCTCCGGCCCCAGGTAGGCCTTCTCCACGTCGGGCGAATCGGGGACCATGGTGATGACCACCTCCGACCGAGCGGCCACGTCGCGCCCCGATTTGCCGGCGACGGCCCCCTGGGCCACGACGCGCTCTATGGCCGCGGGCACGATGTCGTAACAGATCACCTGGTGCCCGGCCTTGATCAGGTGGCCGGACATGGGCGTGCCCATGATCCCCAAGCCGATGAAACCGATCGTCTTTTTATCCATCTCGTCCTCCTCTCTTCTGAAATCGCTGCGATGTATCGCCTAGTCCGCCGTCGCCGCGGCATCCCGCCGCAAAGGGCATCCATAGCCCGTGACGCGGCAAGATGCCGCGACGAACGGGATCGTCCCTCTAGAGCACCCCAAAGACGCGATACACCTCGTCTATGGGCATCCCCGCGGCGAGCTGCTCGCGCTCCTTGTTCTCGTGCTCGTAAGTGGCCTCTACGCGCAACAACACCTCATCCACCAAATCCCTGGGGATGAGCTGTACGCCGTCGTTATCGCCGAAGATGAAATCGCCGGGCATGACCTTCACATAGTAGGTCAGGTGGCCGGGGAGGTAGATGGGCTTGTTCACCTCGGTGATCATCCAGCCGCCGAAGGCGTTGGGGCGGGTGCCGAAGGTGAACATGGGGAAGTCGGGCATCTTGAGCACGTATTGGGTGTCGCGGCAGTTGCCGGCGAGCAACATCCCCCGGCAGCCGTGGGCATAGGCCAACTGGCAGCTCATCTCGCCAAAGTGCGCCGGCTGTAGGTCGCCGCCACAATCAAAACAGAGCACCGTCCCCGGCTCCGACTCGGCCACGGCGCGCATCATGCGCTTCTGAGGGTGTCCCCCTTCCGCCTCCCACTTCTTCTCCAAGGCCTCCTGCTCCCCCGGCAGGTTGCTCACGTCCACCTGGGAGTGCAGCTTGACCGGCAGGGCCCGCCCGACCAACTGCATCCCCTGGCGCAAGGGCTTGAAGCGATCGGAAAAGACCGTGTCGCGCACCCCCAGGCTGTAGAGCGCGTCGGAGACCGATCCCCCGTATCCCGCGCGGCGGAAGCGGGCGATGCGCTCCAGGTCGGTGATGTTCAGCTTGCGAATCTCGGGCATGTGAATCCTGTGCTCCCTTCTGAAGATATTGGATGTAGCCATCCGACGCCCATTGTAGCACGGAACGGGCCTTCTGCCCAAGCGACCCGGCGAGCGCCCCCGGTCGGGATTTCGACAGATTCTGTCCAGCTCATTTGGCTAGAGGCGAAATCTGTGTCATAATAATAATTATTGGCATGAGAGGATAGCTTGGGCTGGGCCCGCACAGGGACGAAAGAGAACGGCCCGAACGAGAAAGGATCCCGAGACACCACTTCCAAGATGGAGAAAGGTCAAAGATGAGCTTTTTACCACCGCGCAGACCCCCTACATTGGGCGATGTGGCCGAGCTCGCCGGGGTATCCAAGACGACCGCCTCCCGCGTGCTGAACAATCGCCCCTCGCCGTTCCCGCTCCGACAAGAGACCATTGAACGCATCATCGCCGCCGCTGCCGAGCTGGGTTACCAGCCGGAGCTGACCACCAGAGGCCCCAAACGGATGCGCAGCTATGTCCTGGGCATGCTTGTGCGGGACGTGAGCGACCCCTTCAACTACGAGGCGATCCAGGCCTTCTCCAGGAGCGCCAAGAAGTTGGGTTACCGGGTGCTGTTGAGCGACGTGGGCAGCGACCCCTCTGAGGAGGAGTACTTCCTGCAGCTCTTCAGCGACCGCGTCTCCGATGGCGTGCTCATCCTGGGAGATTCGCCGCGCAGCGAGCGCCTGACGGCGGTCCTCACCGGCAAGGTCAGACATGTGGTCGGGATCGCCCAGTCGGAGCCCTTGCCCGGCATCGTCTCCATCGGCATGGACGATGCCCAGGGCGCGGAGCTGGCCCTTGAGCACCTCTATGAGCTGGGCCATCAACGCATCGCGCACATCGCCTATGAGCGCTACCCCGACCTGCGCCGGCGCACCGAGACCTACAGGCGCTACATGGCCGTGAGGGGCCTGGCCCTGCCGGAGGGTTATATCCAGGTCGCCCCTCAGGATAGCCTCGCCGCCGGCACCCAAGCTACATTCGCCCTATTGGACCTGCCCCTGCCGCCCACGGCCATCTTTGCGGCCACGGATAGGCTGGCGCTGGGGGTGTTGCGGGCAGCCCTGGAGCGCGGGGTGCGCATCCCCGAGGAGCTCTCCGTCGTGGGCTATGACGATGCGAACTTTGCCGCGACCGTTTGGCCTCCCCTGACCACCGTGCGCTATCCCATTCAGGAGATGAGCGACAAGGCCGCCGAGGTGCTGGTGGAGATGATCGAGGGCCGCCGCCAGCCGGATGCGCCGCTGCGCTACACCTTCCGGCCGACTTTGGTCGTGCGCTCTTCCTGCGCCGCACCCAAGCCGAACGGCCTATAGCCTCACGAACCTAAAGGCGCAGCCGCTCCTGACATCGCGGGCAAAACCGCCAGCTCTTGTCGTCCGTATCCCTCAACGAGTTGGAGAAGGCCATCACGCAGCGCCGCTCGGGGCAATGCCCCAGGCCGTATACGTGTCCCAGCTCGTGTACGGCCTCTTTGAGCACCCGCTCGCGGAACAAGGCCTCGTCTTCCGGCAGGCCGTAAAAGCCCTGCCGCAGGCGCGGCAAGGCGATGATCGCCCGCGCCGCCCCGGGATCGGCCAAGCCGAAGACAAAGTTGAGGCCCGGCACGTAGAGGTCCAGGTCGGCGATGGCCAGCGCCGCAGAGGCCGTCCCCTTTTGCACCTGGGCCAGGATCGGCTCAGCCAGGTACTGCCGCCGGCGCGGGTTCCAGGCGAAGGCCGGCCAAGCCAAAGCGGACCTCACGCGGCAAACACAGCCGAAAATCGCGGGCAAGGCCTCGCCGAGCCAGCCACAGACCTCCGGCAAATCCGCCCCAACCGGGACCAGGAGGATCTCGCGCCCCGTCGCCCTCATCGCCCTAGCAGGTCAGATGCAACGCGGCCACCGTGCGCTTCTCCCGGCTCAGCCGGTTATAGGTCTCGCAGGCGCGCGCCGTCGGCTCCACGACGAGGGCGATGCCCGCCTCCTCAAAGCGCCGGCGCGTCTCAGGGGGCACAGCCATCAGCCCCGGGTTGCCCTGGCCGATGACCAACACCTCCGGCGGCCGGCGCAGCACCTCGGGCAGGTCCTCCGGCGCGAGCCGATGCCCCTCCTTGCGCCACCAGCTCCCGTCCACACGGTCGGGATAGATGATCACGTCGTGCGTATAGCTCTGTCCGTCGATGACGATCCGTCCGAAGCGATAATCCTCAATGCGCGGCATCATGAACCTCCCAAGCCGCTCAAGATCCTCGCGGCCTCGCCCAACCCGCCTCCCGCGCCAAGACCAGCTTGATCTCGTCGGCCTCCAGCCTGAGCTCGGCCCCCAGCGGCCGGCCGTCCGCATCCAGCAGCTCTCTGCGCCGATCCTTGATCCCCAGGCGCACCCGGCGCGGCTCGTGGGTCAGGTTGACCAGGAGGATCGCGTCGTAGGTATCGTGGCGGACGTGCACCGGCAGCACCTGGGTATCCCCCTCCACCACCACCGAGCCCACCTTCGGCCCCACCACGCGGCGGATATCCTCAAGCAACGCCGGCATGAGGCTCTCCGGCACGTCCTGCCAGATGTAGGGGATGATCGTCACGTTGCCCTTGGTGAAGAGCAACCCGTCGGCCCGGTACCCCTCGCCGTTTAAGTGCACCTCGCCGCCCTCGCCCACGCGCACGGCGCCGATCCCCAGTTGGGCGTTGAGCGGGGCGTCCTCCACGAGGGCCGCGCCATCTACCACCAGCTCGCGCTCGCCCAGGTCGGCGAGGTTGAAATCCCAGGCCGAGCGCCCCGTCACGGCGAGCACCGGCTGCTCGCCGGTATCGCGCCAATGCCCTTGGCGCACGGCCACCGCGAAAAGCCCCGCCATGCTGAAGAGGGGAAAGATCTGTCGGTCGCGCACGCGCTGCGTGGGCCGCCGATCCCCGCGCCCCGCCGCCGGGGTGCGCAGGATGGCGATCGGCTGATAATGCCGCCCGGCATCGCCCAGCACAGCCGCCCAGCGCTCCATCTCCAGCCGGTCCTCGGCCAAAAAATTCTGCTCCAGGACCCAGCCGGGCACACAGGGGCAATAGGCCACCTCCTTGGCCCCCGCCCCCAGCGCCAAGGCCACCTTCTTGCGGATGTCCTGGCGGGTGACGCCGCTGAAGTAGGTCGTCTCGCTCCAGGCGGATACGCCCGGCGGAAACCAGGAGACGTGGTACGAGGCCACCAAATACTCCATCGCCTGGGATTGCGGCTGGACGTATTCCCGCCGGGTAAAGTGGCCCTCGCCGACGCGCAGAAGCGGCCTCTCGCCGAAGGCGGGCAACCAGCGATCTATATCCACGCCGTCGCGCTCCTCGCCGCTCCAACGGACCATCATCCCCATGCGCAGATGGGGCTTGATCGCCCGGCCGGCCTCGCAGATCGCCCGCCATAAAGCGGCCAGCTTCTCCACCTTCTGGGCGATCCAGGCATCGTGGACCGCCTGGTCGGCGAGCACATCCTCGCGGGTCACCTTCCGGCCAAGCCGCGCGGAGAGCTCGGCCAGGCAACGATCGCAATAGCAGGCGGCGGTGCTGGTGTGCGGCGCGCCAGCGCCCTGGTCAGAGTCGTTGCGAAAGTCGTCGTCGAACCAGATCTCGTCATAGATCGGCGCCAGTTGCTCCATCACCCAGCGGTTGCCCTGGATGCAGGCCTCATTGACGCAGGCGTTGCTATAGACCGGGTTGCCGAATTCGTTGACCGCGTACTGCCAGCCCAGCGGCAAGAGCGAGCTATCGGGCAGCCGTTCCTCCACGATGAGCCCCCCGCGCCAGAAGTGGGGCGGGTCGGGCGGGGTACCGTCGGGGTTATAGTGCTCGCCCATCGCCGGATGCCCCAGCCCCAGGGCGATGGCAAAGACGCTCAGCCCGTCGCGGCTCAGGCGGCGGATATACTCCCGGTGGCGTTCGGGGTGGCCCATGATCTTGCCCGTGCCGGCGGCAAAGATGCTGATGCGGCTGATCCCCTGGGCGTGGCAGGCGGCCACGATCTCCTCGTATTGCTCATCCAGACGCCAGATATCGGTGGCATACACGCTACAGTGCAACACAAGACCTCCTTTGGACCCCAAAGATAACCCCTGCCGACACGTACATTCTAACCCGAGACGGGCGCGAGGTAAAGGGCCGCCCCAGACCCGCCCCCGCGGGATCGCTTGCGCGCCGAGCTAAACGAACGTATGATGAGACGAGCCGGGCCTATCAAGATCACTCGGACGAGAGGTGACAGAGAGGATGAGCACACGACCATCCAGCGTGGTTGAGACGCAGTACGGCCAAGTGCGCGGCGCGGTGGTAGAGGGGATACATATCTTTCGCGGGATCCCCTATGGCGGCTTGACGGAAGGGGCGGGACGCTTCATGCCGCCCACGAGGCCGATCCCCTGGGCCGGCCTCCGCGACGCCACCGTCACCGGCCCCCGTTGCCTCCAGCCACCGGGTAACCTCTTTCTAGACCCGATCATCGGCGAGTATTTCGGCGGCGGGCGCCCGGATCGGGTGGAGTTGGTCCAGCAAGTGGATAGCGAGAACTGCTTGGTGCTCAACGTGCTCACGCCGGGGCCGGTCGGCAAACGGCCGGTGATGGTTTATATCCACGGTGGGGGCTATGTCGGCGGATCGAGCATCATCACCCTCCTCAGCGACGCCTTCGTCCGCGAGCAGGACATCGTCCTCGTGGGGGTCAACCATCGCCTCAACGTCTTTGGCTACACGTATCTCGGCGGGCTGAGCGAGAAATACGCCCTCGGCAACGTGGGGCAGCTTGACCTGATTGCGGCCCTGGAATGGGTACGCGACAACATCGCCGCGTTCGGCGGCGATCCAGAGAACGTGACGCTCTTTGGCGAATCGGGCGGGGGAGGCAAGATCAGCATGCTGATGGGAATGCCCGCCGCCAAGGGGCTCTTTCACCGGGCGATCGTTGAGAGCGGCTCGTTCCTGCGTGCCGGCGATCCCGAGCAGGGCACCGCGCTGGCCCGAGACCTACTGGCCAAGCTGGGTCTGAACGAGAAACAGGTGGACGAGCTCCAGCGAGTCCCCGCCGCCAAGCTCCTTGAGGCGGCTTTCGCAAGCTCCGGCTCACCCGATTCGGTGCCGACCCTGATGCGCTTCGGCCCAGTCGTCGACGGCCGATCCCTGCCCCGGCAACCCTGGGAGCCCCAAGCGCCCGCGCTCTCCGCCGATATCCCGATGATCGTCGGCTGCTGCAAGGACGAAGCGACGCTCTTCATGCTCGCCGACTCGGCGCTGTTCGCCCTTGACTGGGCCGGGTTGCGCGCCCGGCTCCTCCAAGAGGGGATCGCCGAGGCCGATGTGGAGGATTTGCTCGCCCTTTACCGCCGCGATCACCCCCAGGAGAGCCCCAGCGAGCTCTATTTCCGTATCCGCACCGACCGCACGCTGCGTGCGCGGGCCATCCGGCAAGCAGAGCTCAAGCTAGCGCAGGGGCGGGCAAACGTGTACATGTACTACTTTGCCTGGGATACGCCGTGCGCCGACGGCAAGATCAAGGCCTTTCACACCGCCGAGCTTCCCCTGGCCATGCGCCTGGTGCGTTATCCCGAGTCGGAGCAGCTATCCCGCCAGATCAGCGGCGCTTGGGCGGCCTTCGCCCGCAGCGGCGATCCGAACCATAGTGGGCTTCCGGCGTGGCCGGCCTATACCATCCCCCGGCGGGCGACGATGGTCTTTGCCCGCCAGAGCCAAGTGATCGACGATCCCGATGGCGAGGAGCGCCTCTTCTTGCGCGACCGGCTCTTGCCGGACCTATTGTGAATCCAGCTGATCGAGCGAGGCGAAACATCATAAAGGAGGTGACATCTCATGGAAATCGGTCTGGGTGCGATTCACTGGTCCATCAAGGACCCGCGGCCGGATGACGACCGGCTGCTCTTTGCCCGCCAGTTGGGCATCCACAACATCATCATCCATACCCCCGAACTGCGCGGCGACGGGTATTGGGAGTTCCAGGACCTGGTGCTCCTGCGCACGCACGTGGAATCCTTCGGGCACAAGCTCTATGCCATTGAGAACATGCCGCGCAACTTTTACGACAAGGTGCGCCTGGGCCTCCCCGGTCGCGACGAGCAACTGGAGAAGGTGCGTAAGACGATCCGCAACATGGGCCGTGCGGGCATCCGTTGCCTGGGCTACGACTTTAACCTGGTGGGCGTCTGGCGCACGGGGCGCGACGCCACACCCACCAGCCGCGGCGGGGCCGGGGTGACGAGCTACGACCACGACATCGTCAAGAACGCCCCTACCGCCGACGTCGGCCCCATGGACGACGAGACCCTCTGGGCCAACTACACCTACTTCCTCAAGGCGGTGGTGCCCGTGGCCGAGGAGGAGGGCGTCGTCTTGGCCCTGCACCCCGACGACCCGCCCGTGCCCAGCATCGCCGGCACCGCGCGCATCTTCCGCAGCACCGAAGCCCTCAAGCGGGTCATTGAGATCGTCCCCAGCCCCAACAACTGCCTGGAGTTCTGCCAGGGGACCGTCGCCGAGTGGTGCCAGACCGCCGAGGAGGTCTACGAGGCCATCCGCTACTTCGGCAGCCGCCAGAAGATCGCCTACGTACACTTCCGCAACGTGCGCGGCGTCGTCCCCAAGTTCGAGGAGACCTTCATCGACGACGGCAAAGTGGATATGCTGGAGGCCATGCGCGCCTATAAGGAGGTGAACTTCCAGGGGGTGCTGATCGACGATCACACCCCGATGGTGGTCAACGATACGCCCTGGGGCCACCGGGGGCGGGCCTTCTCCATCGGCTACATGAAGGCCCTGCTCAAGTGCGTGGAGAGCTGCTAAGGAGGAAGCCGTGTTCCACATCGCTTGGGATAGGTATCGCCTCGTGGATGTCTCGCTCCGGGTCGTGCCCGGCGAGGGAGGGCGCCGGCTGGCGTTGCGGCGCTATACCTTCCCGGTGGATGGTTCCTTCGGCTACGAGGTGGATACCGTCACCCATCTGGGAACGCACGTAGAGGCCCCCGCGCATTACTACGAGGACGGGCCGGACGTGACGGCCTACCCGCCGGAGCTTTTCATGGGGCCGATGGTCCATCTGCGCTTCGCCCAGATCCCGCCCAAGGGCGAGATCACCCGGGCTATGGTGCAGGAGGCCGCCGAGGGGCTGGACCTGCGGGGCAAGATCGTCCTGGTCAGCTCGCCGCACGTGCGCACAGACCCCGCCCAGGACGCCCGCGCGGCCTTGAGCGTGGAGGCGGTGAGGTTCCTGGTGGAGGAGGGGATCAAGCTCCTGGGCTTTGACGATTCCATCACCATCGATACCAGCGCCGAGCACGCCCAAGGGGTGCACCGGGCGCTCTTTGACCACGGCGTGCTGCTCCTAGAGTACCTGGGCGGGCTGGATCAGCTGCGCCGCAAGGAGGCCTACCTCATCGCCCTGCCGCTGCGCGTCGTCGGCTTTGACAGCTCGCCGGTGAGGGCCGTGGTCATCGAGGAGA
>DAOTVR010000169.1:0-6125 GCA_034436315.1 Anaerolineae bacterium | reverse complement strand
ACCAGGCTCTCTGTGTGGAGTTCATGGTCCGTAACCATGACAAACTCTCCAAGGCGGTCTATGCCGTGCCCATTGAGATAGATAAAATGGTGGCGCGCCTCAAGTTGCAGGCGATGGGGGTGCGCATTGATACTTTGACTGAAGAACAGGAAAAGTATTTGGCCTCTTGGGAATCAGGCACCTAAGCGTGGCGTTTTGTCCGGCTTTCGTGTCTTCTGGCTATCATAGGAAAGGATGAATCAAAAAGTATGAGCACGTTCATGAAGTCGCCCAAGTATCTCTTCACCTCCGAGTCCGTCTTAGAGGGCCATCCAGATAAGCTATGTGATCAGGTGTCCGATGCTGTGCTGGACGCTATCTACGCTCAGGATCCCTATGGCCGTGTGGCCTGTGAATGTTGCGCGACGACGGGCCTGATCCTGGTCACCGGCGAGATCACCACGTCGTGTTATGTGGATATCCCCACGGTGGTGCGGGAGACGATCAAGGAGATCGGTTATACGAACGCGGATTACGGCTTTGATTACAAAACCTGCGGGGTGATCATTTCTATCAAAGAACAATCCCCTGATATCGCCCTGGGAGTGGATAAGGCCCAGGAAGCCAAATGCGGCGAGATGAGGGATGAGGATATAGAACAGGTCGGGGCGGGCGACCAAGGGATGATGGTCGGTTTCGCTTGCACAGAGACGCCCGAGCTGATGCCCATGCCCATCATGCTGGCCCATGGCTTGGCCAAGCGTCTGGCGGCGGTGCGCAAGAGGCGCATCTTGCCCTATCTGCGTCCTGACGGCAAGACTCAGGTGACCGTGGAATATCAATACGGCAAGCCGGTCAGGGTGGATACGGTAGTGATTGCCGCTCAACATGATCCCGATGTGGAGCAGGACCAGATCCGCGCCGATATCATTGAGCATGTGATTAAGGCGGTCATCCCCGAGCATATGCTGGATAAGAACGTCAAGTATTTTATCAACAGTACGGGCCGCTTTGTCATCGGCGGGCCCCTGGGCGATTCGGGCCTGACGGGCCGCAAGATCATCGTGGATACCTATGGCGGCATGGTGCCCCATGGTGGAGGATCGTTCTCGGGTAAGGATCCCACCAAGGTGGATCGTTCTGGCACCTACGCGGCCCGCTGGGTGGCCAAGAACATCGTCGCCGCCGGCTTGGCCGAGCGTTGCCAGATCCAAGTTGCCTATACGATCGGCGTGGCCCGTCCCGTCTCGCTGAATGTGGAAACCTTTGGCACGGGCAAGGTCTCGGATGCCAAGATCGAAGAGCTGATCCGCGAGCACTTTGACCTACGTCCGGGGGCTATCATTCGCGATCTCAGGTTGCGCCGCCCGATTTATAAGGCGACCGCGGCTTATGGCCACCTGGGGCGCACAGATATTGACGCCCCTTGGGAGAACACCGACCGCGCTGCGGCCTTGCGCGCTGCAGCGGGGCTTTAAGGGAAGGAGGCCGGATCTCTGCGGGCACTGATTACCGGTATTGCCGGGTTTGCCGGCAGCCATTTGGCCGATTACCTTCTGGCGCGTGGCGAGTACCAGGTCTCGGGCATCAGTTTGCCTGGCGAGGACACGCGCAACGTGGAGCACATCTTGTCGCGCATCGCTTTGTATCCGGCCGATTTGAGCGATTATGGCCGGGTGCGTGAGTTGTGCGCGCGAATTCGCCCTGACCATGTCTTTCATCTCGCGGCCCAGGCTTCGGTGGAACGCGCGTGGCTTGATCCGGCCGCAACCCTAGTCAACAATATCGTCGCGCAACTCAATTTATTGCGCGCTATCGCCGAACTACGGCTTGAACCCAGGATCCTCATAGTGGGTTCGGCCGATGAATACGGGGCGGTGCGCGAGGAGGATCTGCCCATTGACGAGGAGACCCCCCTGCGCCCCATCAATCCCTATGCGGTGAGCAAGATAGCACAGGATTACCTCGGTTATCAGTATTATCTCAGCCACGGCTTGCAGGTCGTGCGCGTGCGGCCCTTTGGCCATATCGGGCCACGCCAAGGTCCCGGCTTCGTGGTGGCCGACTTTGCCCGACAGATCGCGCGGATTGAAGCCGGCCTTCAAGAGCCCGTTATGCGGGTGGGCAACCTCTCGGCGCAGCGCGATTTGACCGATGTGGGCGATATGGTGCGGGGTTACTATCTCGCCTTGGCCAAAGGTAAGGCTGGGGAGGTCTATAATCTGGGCTCGGGGCGAGCCTATGCTATCGGCGAGATCTTGGATAAGCTTCTGGGGATGAGCCGTGTCGTGGTGCGCGTGGAGATAGACGCCAGCCGTCTGCGTCCTAGTGATATCCCGATCCTCGTCTGCGATAGCCGCCGTTTTCGGGAGGATACGGGGTGGAGGCCGGAACGCGATATCTCGGATACCTTGCGCGAGGTGCTGGATTACTGGCGAAAACGCGTGCGCGAGGAGGAACAACAGGGATGAGTTAGGGACGGCTGGGTTATGGGCTAGTTAGGAGCGAGAGAGGTAGAAAAAGTGGCTAAGAGAGCATTGATAACAGGCATTACCGGCCAGGATGGGTCCTATCTGGCAGAGTTCTTGTTGGAAAAGGGTTACGAGGTTATCGGCATGGTGCGCCGGGCCTCTACCCCCAATTTCCAGCGCATCCAGCACATTCTGGATCGTCTGACCATCGTCCAGGGGGACCTTCTGGACCAGGTCTCGCTGATCAATCTGATTCACGATTACCGTCCCGACGAGGTTTACAATTTGGCGGCGCAATCCTTTGTGCCCACCTCGTGGGCGCAACCGGTCCTGACCGCCGAGTTCACCGCCCTAGGGGTGACGCGCATGCTGGACGCCATCCGCATGGTTAATCCCACGACGCGCTTCTACCAGGCCTCTAGCAGCGAGATGTTTGGCAAGGTGCGCGAGGTGCCTCAAAACGAGCTGACCCCCTTTTATCCGCGCAGTCCCTACGGGGTGGCCAAGGTTTATGGGCATTGGATCACGGTGAACTACCGCGAGAGCTACGGCATGTTTGCGGTATCGGGCATCCTGTTCAACCATGAATCCCCCCGCCGGGGGTTGGAATTCGTCACGCGCAAGGTCTCGCGTGCTGTTGCCAAGATCAAGCTGGGCTTGGAGGACAAGCTCCCCATGGGCAACCTGGAAGCGATGCGCGACTGGGGCTTTGCCGGGGATTACGTGCGGGCCATGTGGCTCATGTTGCAACAAGATGAGCCGGAGGATTACGTGATCGCTACCGGCGTGCGCCATTCGGTGCGTGAGCTCCTGGAGTGCGCCTTCAGCTATGTCGGCCTGGATTACCGCGACTATGTCTATGTGGATCCCAAGTTTCTGCGGCCGGCCGAAGTGGACGACCTCGTCGGCGATGCCTCCAAGGCGCGGCGTAAACTCGGCTGGGAGCCCAAGGTGACCTTTGAGGAGCTCGTCCACATGATGGTGGATCACGATCTCCAAGAGTTACAGGCGGAGCTTTCTTCTCAGGGAGTTTCATCCCAGGCCAGAATCCCATGATCCCGAGAGGAGGCGAGGGGCGATGAGCGTGATCAAGTTCGGCACCGATGGTTGGCGGGCGGGGATCGCCGAGGACTATACCTTTGAAAACGTGCGCTATTGTGCCCAGGGCACGGCGGATTACCTCATCGCCGCGGGGTTGGCTCCGCGCGGGATGGTTGTGGGCTATGACCTGCGCTTCCGCTCCGAGGACTTTGCCCGGGCAGTGGCCGAGGTGTTGGCCGGAAACGGCGTCCGCGCCTACCTGGCCAAGGCGGCGGCGCCGACGCCCGTTTTATCCTACGCCATCTTGCCCCTCAAGGCTGCCGGAGGTATCTGGATCACCGCCAGTCATAATCCGGCCAGCGATAACGGCTACAAGCTGCGTTCCTCCTATGCAGGGGCGGCCGCTCCGGAAACGTTGGCTCAGGTTGAGGAGCGCATCCGAGCTGCTCAGGCACAGGCCAGGATCAACCGGCTGGATTACGATGAGGGCGTGCGCAAGGGCCTTATTCAGTTGATTGATCCCGTGGAGCCCTATCTAGAACAGCTCGTCCGTTTGATCGATACCAAACCGATCGTTGAGGCCGGCCTGCGCCTGGTGACGGACCCCATGTGGGGAGTGGGCCAGGGCTGGTTCCCCAAGCTTCTGGCGGGGGGCAGCACCGTTGTGCACGAGATTCACGGCGAGCGCAACCCCCTCTTCCCGCGTATGAAGCGCCCTGAGCCGATTGAAGAGAACTTGCAAGACCTGTTGCAGACGGTGCGCGAGTGGCGCGGCGATGCCGGCCTGGCCACCGACGGCGATGCGGATCGGGTGGGTTTCGTCAGCGAGAAGGGCGTTTTCATCAACCAATTGCAGGTTTATGCCCTTTTGGCCTTTTACCTCTTGGAAGTGCGCCAGTTTCGGGGGCCATTGGTGAAGACGATCTCCAGCACGGTGATGGCCAATAAGCTCGCTGCGCGCTATGGCGTCCCGGTCTATGAGACGGGCGTGGGCTTTAAATACGTTGCCCCGGAGATGATGCGCGTCAATGCTCTGCTGGGGGGCGAGGAGAGCGGTGGCTTTGCCTTTCGGGGACACATCCCCGAGCGGGATGGCATCTTGGCGGGATTGTATCTATTGGACCTCATGGTCAAGATGAATATGTCGCCCAGCGAACTCTTGGAGCACCTTTTCTCCTTAGTTGGCGCGCATTACTATGAGCGCGTTGATCGCCGCCTGGCGCCCGAGGAAAAGCCCAGCGTCATGGCCCGCGTGGATAGCGCTGCTCCCAGGACGTTGGCCGGGCTTAAGGTGACCGAGATCGACAGGCGCGATGGTTATCGCTATTGCCTGGAGGATGGGGGCTGGGTGCTCATTCGCTTCTCGGGCACGGAGCCGGTCATCCGCGTCTATTGCGAGACGACGCATGAGGATAAGGTCGGCGACCTTTTGGCCGATGGGCTGAAGTTGGCCGGCCTTCCCGCCTAAAAGCCGATGGAGCTTTTCGATTCCCATAACCATCTAGAATCCCGTCAGTTCGATGCCGACCGCGATCAGGTTATCGCCCGCGCCCAAAGCGCGGGCGTGACGCGCTTATTGACTTGCGGCTCTGACTTGTCCACGAGCGAGGCTGAGATCGCCCTGGCCAGGGTGTACAAGGGCGTTTACGCTGCGGTGGGCATCCATGCCCATCAGGCGAGGACCGTTGTGCGCAGAGGGCCGAATGAAAAGGGCGGCCTGGCATTGGACGAAGGCGCCTTTGAGCGCCTGGAGAGGCTGGCCAAGTCGCCGGGGGTTGTGGCCATCGGCGAGATCGGCCTGGATTACCATTACGACTTTTCCCCCTGCGAGGCTCAGCGGGCGGTCCTGGAGCGGCAGCTTGCCCTCGCCAGTGAGCTGAGCTTGCCGGTGATCTTGCATAATCGCGAGTCGGATGATGACTTGCGACGCGCGGTCGAGGCGGCGCCTCGTTCCCTATGTGGGGTATTGCACTGTTTTTTGGCCGATCAGGAAATGGCCGATTGGGCGCTGGCGAGGGGCCTTTATATCGGCATAGCCGGGCCCATCACCTTTGCGAACGTGCGTCACCTTCCCGATATCGTGCGCCGGATCCCCTTGGAACGCTTGCTGATCGAGACGGACGCACCCTATCTCAGGCCTCGCCCCTGGCGCGGGCACGTTCTGCCTTTCCCCACGAACTCTGAGAAGCGCGATTCGGGCGGGCAGCGCAATGAGCCGGCCTTGGTGCGCTACGTAGCCGAGAGGCTGGCCGAGATCCTGGGCCTTCCCCTGGAAGAGCTGGCTCGGCGCACGACCGAAAACGCCTGTCGGCTCTTTGGCCTGAGCTAGATTTATGAGGACGGAGAAGATCATCCGTGGAGAGGCCGTTCCGCGTCCTATTGATCTCAGGTGAATACCCGCCGATGGAAGGGGGCGTTGCCGACTTTACCCATCTTCTGGGCAAAGAGCTCGTCGCTTTGGGCGCGGAGGTGCACGTGCTGACCTCCACGAGGGCGGCCCTTGGGGGCGAAGGCGTGAGAAGCGCGCCGACGGCTTCCCGGTCAAGCTGCGGCTTGTATTGTCACCCGCTGATGTCTTCTTGGCGTTGGTGGCCACTTTACGCTACGGTGGGGCGCTTGTGCCGCGAGCTGAAT
>DAOTVR010000168.1:0-6350 GCA_034436315.1 Anaerolineae bacterium | reverse complement strand
GCATCGCTTGTGCCGGCCAGTGACGGCCTTGGCGTCTGGTTTCTGCTTGGCGATGAGACGACCGAAGACGAGGGGCCTAACATGCAGCAGATTCCTCGCCCTGAACAGGAACTTTTCCTGAAGCTGTTCTCGGTGATGGGCGCTGCTTATACCCTGCACACGCCGGGGGCGCTTCCAACGGCGTTGCGTCGTGGTCTGAACACGGTGGACCATCCGCATCGGGGAGGGCCTTTCTTTCTGCTTTTACCCATGAATGTGCAACCGATGCTGATCGCGGATATGAATCTGGATGAGCTGCCCGTGGGCGCTCCACCGCCTTTAGGCGCTGCGGCTGACCATGATGAGGCTTACGCTCGTGCTGCCGATCTGATCCTTTCTTCTGAACGAGTTGTGGTCAAGGTAGGTGGAGGCGCGCGCGGGGCCGGAGCCGAGCTTTTAACCTTCCTTGAGTTGGCCGATGCTGTGGCCGTCACAAGTCCGTTGGTCTCGGGAATCCTGCCCTTCAATCACGAACGCAATATGTGTGTGGGAGGATCTAAGGGTTCACTCAGCGGCAACTTTGCCATGGAGGAGGCCGACCTGTTGGTAGCTCTGGGCACGCGGGCAGTTTGTCAATCCGATTCCTCGCGCACCGGCTATCCTAAGGTGAAGGGCGTGATCAATATCAATTGCGATATTGAAGCTGCAATGCATTACGGCAAGGCTATCGCCTTGATAGGTGATATCGCGCCGACCCTAGCCCGTTTGAACGCGGAGTTGCGCTTGCGAGGCGCGCCGAAGCGTGCGCAACCGTCGCAATGGTTCCGGGAGTGTCGGGCCAAGCGCTTGGAGTGGGATGCCTTTCGCCAGAGACGCTATGACCATCCTTGTCTCTATGATCCCGTGTGGGGTGCAGAGGTGCTCACACAACCGGCGGCCATCAAGGCAGCCACCGATTGGGCTCGTGTTCATGACGTGGTGACATTCTTTGATGCCGGCGATGTCCAGGCTAATGGCTTTCAGGTTGTTGAGGATGATCGTCTGGGGCGCACGTTTACCGAGACGGGCGCAAGCTACATGGGTTTCGCGGTCTCGGCGCTCCTGGCCACGGCAATGGCCTCCAAGCCATTCTATGGGCTTGCCCTTAGTGGGGACGGCTCATTTACGATGAACCCGCAAATCCTCATAGATGGTGTACAACATGGAGCACAGGGCTGTATCCTGATCCTGGACAATCGGCGCATGGGGGCGATTTCGGGGTTACAAGATGCCCAATATGGCGCGATCTACGCTACCAGTGACAGCGTTGCCGTAGACTATGTTGCGTGGGCAAGGGCGGTGCCAGGGGTGTTAGCCCTGGATGGAGGGCGATCCCCTGCAACGCTCGTCGAAGCCCTTGAACAGGCGATATCCCACAAGGGCCTCTCCTTAATTCATATTCCCGTCTACTGGGGCCCCGATCCCCTGGGGGGTATGGGAGTCTTTGGACGCTGGAATGTAGGCAATTGGTGCGAGGAAGTCCAGGCCTTGCGGCATCAGATCGGCCTTTAAGGCGCTAGCACTCGTGGCCAGGGATGGAGGAGAGATTGCTGTGATCTTGGGAATCAACGGTAACTTGACCAGCTACGGTGACAGGGAGTTTAGCAAATATATACGACGAGCGTTTCTTTCCTCTGCGGGCTATGATAGTGAGGACCTGGAACGCCCTGTTGTGGGCATCGTCAATACCTCGTCAGACTATAATACGTGCCATCGCGAGATGCCCCAGATGGTGGAGGCAGTAAAGCGCGGCGTCCTGGAGGCAGGGGGCTTGCCCCTAGCCTTTCCCACGATATCGCTGCACGAGATCCTCGTTTCACCCACGACCATGCTCTACCGCAACCTACAGGCCCTGGAGACCGAGGAGATGATCCGCGCGCAGCCCATGGACGCCGTAGTGCTCTTGGGAGGCTGCGATAAGACCGTTCCCGCCCAAGTGATGGCGGCGGTCTCCGCCGATGTACCGGCCATCTGCGTGGTGGCCGGCCCCATGATGACGGGGCGCTGGAGGGGCGAGCGCTTGGGGGCCTGTACCGATTGTCGGCGCTATTGGAGCCTATACCGCGCAGGGAAGCTCAGCGAGGAGGAGATTCACGAGGTTGAAACGGCCCTTTGTTTCACCGGGGGGACGTGTATGGTCATGGGCACAGCCTCAACGATGGCTTGTTTCGTGGAGGCATTAGGGCTCATGCTTCCAGGAGGAGCGACGGCTCCCCATGCCTCCGGGGAGCGCCTCAAGAACGCGGTGGCCTCTGGGCGGCGGGCGGTGGCGCTGGCCCGTGAGGGCCTTCGCCCTAGCAAGATCCTCTCACGTCAAGCCTTTATGAACGCGCTCACTGTGCTGATGGCCTTGGCTGGCTCGACTAACGCGGTCATTCACTTATTAGCCATCGCCCGGCGGGCCGGCTTGGAGTTGACGCTTGCTGACTTTGATCGGATTGCGCGGCGCGTCCCGGTGCTGGTAGACTGCAAACCCACAGGCACGGGCTATATGGAGGACTTCCATAGCGCCGGCGGGGTGCCTGTGCTGCTGAAAGCCCTGGAGCCGTTATTGGACACATCTGTGGTCGGTGTGACCGGCCAGCCTTTAGAGGAGCTCTTGCGTCGGGTACCTCCTCCCGGCGCATGGCAGAACACGATTCGCACGCTGGATCGGCCTTTGAGGGGACCTGGGGCCATTGCCGTACTGAAAGGCTCGCTGGCCCCAGATGGGGCAGTAATCAAAGCCTCCGCTGCAACACCCTCTCTGTTAAGGCACCGGGGCCCGGCGATTGTGTTTGATTCTCCGGAAGAGGTTGCTGCCCGTATAGACGATCCCTCGCTGGGCATCACGCCGGAACACGTGATCATCCTCAGAAACGCAGGGCCGGTAGGGGCCGGGATGCCTGAGGCCGGCTCGATGCCCATCCCCCGCTATTTGGCCGAGAAGGGCGTGAGGGATATGGTGCGCGTCTCGGATGCGCGCATGAGCGGCACAGCCTATGGTACCGTAGTGCTGCACTGCGCACCGGAGGCGGCGGTCGGCGGGCCGCTGGCTCTTGTGCAAAATGGAGACCTTGTCGAGCTTGACGTGGAGGAACGGCGGCTAGACCTGTTAGTGCCTGAAGATGAGCTAAGACGGCGCCGCGCACACTTTGTGCCACCTCCTTTGCCGGCCCGTGGTTGGCGGCGGCTCTACGCTGAGCACGTCTTACAGGCCAACCTTGGTGCCGACTTGGATTTCCTATGAAGCACCCTCGTAGAAGGTGATTCTAACGTTGACTACAGGACGGACGAAGATGAAACAAGACAAGGTAAAAGCTGGCATCGTGGGATTGGGCTTGGTCTCTACGCCTCACTTTAAGGGGTATGCGAGCCACCCCCAAGCCCAGGTCGTTGCCGTTTGCGACCTGGATGAAGCAAGAGCTCGGCGTTTCGCCGAGGAGCATAACATCCCTGAGGCGTACACCTCGTATGACGAGATGTTGGCGAAAGCGGACATCAATACCGTGGATATCGCTACGCCGACCTACCTCCATGTCCCTATGACCATCAAGGCAGCCCACGCAGGCAAACATATTCACTGTGAAAAGCCCTTTTGCCGTAGTGTGGGAGAGGGATTACAGGCCTGCGAGGCAGCGAGGCGCGCGGGGGTGAAGCTGCTCGTGGGCGAGACTTATGTGTTCATCTCTTCGCACATGAAAGCGCGCGAGCTGATTGAGGCGGGAGAGATCGGGCGGCCTCTACAGGTACGCCAACGGCATGGGGCTTGGCTGGAGCGCGAGAGGGCCATGGTCTATACGGGCCCCAGCGACCGCAATTGGCGGATCGATCCGGTCAAATCGGGTGGAGGAGACTACCCTTGGATTTATGATCATGCCGTGCACTTTTTCGCTACAGCGGAATATCTGATGTTGGATCAGCGTATTCAAGAGGTGTTTGCGGTCGTGGCTACTTCCAAGGGCGTCGCAAAGAAGAGCGGGGCAGCTCATGATCCCTATGTCTCCGCCGAGGTGGATATCCCGATCATCACCTGGCGCTATGAGGATACGGATTGCCAAGGCGTCTGGATGCGTGCCGAGCGGCTGAATGGTAAGTATGACTATATGCGCGGCTTTTGCACGACGGTCATTGGAGACAAAGGGATGATTGAAGTGCTGGGCGAAGGGGGCCATAACCTGCTGTGGGAGGGCCGACAGGAACATTTGTTGCTTCATCGGGAGGGCAAGGAAACCCTTTGTTTTCGCTTTGACGAGGGGGGCGATGATGTCTGGCAATCAGATATCTGTTATTACAGCCAAGGGCACATCAACCAGGTTCATCATCTGATCGATTGTATCCTGCAAGATACCCGGCCCCGTTACGGCGGAGAAGACGGCGTTCATGCCGTGCAGTGCACTTTGGCCACCATCCGCTCGGCCCGCGAGGGGCGGCCCGTGCGGATCGCTGAGATCGAGCCGGATTATACGGCCTATTAGCCTGCACGGTGTTTGGTCTGGCCAGGGTTCTAACAGAGCGATGGAGTGTGTTCCGATTTGAATCCGTTTAGAAAAGTCTAATAGGCAGCGAGCGGGATGGGTTGCCGCTTGTTTACCGAGAGAGGTATCGTCAGGTGGATATCTTGCCTATATTGTTGATCGCTTTTAGTTTGGCAATGGACGCTTTCGCCGTGTCGGTAAGCTGTGGGGTCATGGGGAAGGGCTTCCAGGTTGGCAATGCACTGAGGATGGCCGGTTCATTTGGCTCTTTTCAGGCCGTCATGCCCTTGTTGGGTTGGTTGGGGGGCTTTGGCATATCAGGCCTGATCTCTGCCTTTGATCACTGGGTTGCTTTTGGCTTGCTGGTGGTGATCGGTGGGAAGATGATCGTGGAGTCGCTCAGGAATGGGGCGACGAGAGCCTGTATCAATCCGGCCGAGCTATGCGTGCTCATGATCCTGTCGGTGGCGACGAGCATTGACGCCCTGGCAGTGGGGTTTAGCTTTGCGCTCCTCAAGACACCCATCGTTGCCCCGGCAATCATCATCGGGGTGGTAACTTTTGGGGTATCGCTTACGGGCGCGTTTCTCGGTAGCCGCTTCCGCGGCCGCCTGGAGAACAAAGCCGCGATCATGGGCGGCTTGATCCTTATCGGGATCGGCGTCAAAATCCTCGCCGAGCACCTCGGATAGATGATCGCAATTGGCCTGTAGATGGAGGATCCAAAGGAGCAAAGGTTGTGAAGATCACGGAGATCGAGACCATCGCCCTTGTTGATCCGGGCAGGGCTAGTGAGACCATCGTGCGCGTGCACACCGATGAGGGGATTACGGGGATCGGCCAGGCCGAGTCGCCCTCACTGGTGATCGAGGCAATCATCAAGTGCGATGAGGGGCTGGAGAAAATCCTCAAAGGAGAGGATCCCCTGCAGGTAGAACGGCTTTGGCAAAAGATGTATGCCGCCACAGGGCTGTTCGGACGTCGCGGGGTAACCCTCGCGGCCATCGGCGCGGTGGAGACGGCCCTATGGGATATCGCCGGCAAAGCCTTGGGCAAGCCCGTCTGTGAGTTGATCTGGCGCTCCTTTGCTACCACGCGAGGTAACAACGGGATCAGAACTCGCGTTATGCCCTATGCGACGGTCTATCCTCCTGGTGATACTCCTGAAGAGATGAGGCGGCGTTTCGAGTTGGCCGTCTCCAAGGGATTCAGGGCGGTCAAGATGGAGGAGTGGCGAGGAGCCTTTGCTCATGTGAACGTGGCCACCGATGTGGCCTTGGTGAAGTTGGTGCGCGAGGTTATCGGCGAGGAGCGCGAGCTGATGATCGATGTACAGAACCAGTGGCAGGAGATAGGGCAGGCGCTTAGCACTATCCGGGCTATTGAGCCCTATCGTCCGTTCTTCGTAGAAGCGCCTCTTCCTGCCGATAATCTGGATGGCTATGCCCGTTTGGCTGACGCTGTGGATACGCGCATCGCTGCCGGGGACTGGGGTTTTACTACCCGCTTTGAGTTTGAAGAGTTGATGACCCGAGGCAGGGTGGACGTGGTGCAACCTTCTTCGGTGCGCTCCGGAGGGATCAGCGAGATCCTCAAGATCGCCGAAGCGGCTTACCGACGTGGGCTGTTGTGTATCCCTCACGCCTGGTGCCATATGGTTGGGGTGGCCGCAGAGGTGCATCTGGCGGCTGTGGTGACGAACATGCCCTACTTTGAATACCCTTTGGCTTTCCCGGATTCTCCCATCATCTCCGAATTACTTGATCCGCCCCTTATGCCGGATGCAGAGGGTTTCATCGAGGTGCCTCGCAGGCCAGGGCTGGGGTTCACGTTGAACGAAGGAGTTGTTGCGCGATACCGGGTGAAACCTCACTA
>DAOTVR010000167.1:0-1736 GCA_034436315.1 Anaerolineae bacterium | reverse complement strand
GGCAGGCTCTACGAGCAAATGGGGCAATTGCCAGAGGCATACTGCTGCTACTTGCGGGTCACGCGCGGCTCAAATCAGACGCTGAAAAAGAGTGCTTCTGACGCGCTACAGAGGCTGAGCGCTTCGGTGCCCACACCAGTTTGCGACAGTCGCTGACGACCTAAGCACAAGGCGCTTTTTGCGTGATACTTCAGGCTAAAACCAAAGCCCGTCAAGCAGCTAAGCTTGGCAGGGCAGATCAGAAAAGAGCCACTTTGGGGAGGTATCATTGACGCCAACATTTTGGGTGGAGGTATCCACTTAATGCGAGGATCTCCGCCTCAGGTTGGTTTGCGTCTTCTCACCGTCGTGGGGGCGCGACCGCAATTCATCAAAGCCGCAACGGTCAGCCGGGCCATCCGCGAGCACAACATCGCTCATCCTGAGCGATCTGTTCACGAGGTGCTCTTGCACACCGGTCAGCATTACGACGAGAACATGTCTCAGGTCTTTTTTGACGAGCTGGAGATCCCCCAACCCGATTACAACTTGGGCGTCGGCAGTTTGTCTCACGGAGCACAGACGGGGCGTATGTTGGAGCACACTGAGGAGGTCCTGCTCAAGGAGAAGCCCGATTGGGTGCTAGTTTATGGGGATACCAACTCCACCCTGGCAGGGGCCCTTGCCGCGGCCAAGCTGCATATCCCGGTGGCCCACGTGGAAGCGGGGCTGCGCTCTTTCAACCGCCGTATGCCTGAAGAGATCAATCGCGTCTTGACCGATCACCTCTCCACTTTGCTCTTTTGCCCCACGCAGACCGCAGTTGACAATCTGGCTCGCGAGGGCGTACTAAAAGGGGTAGAGCTGGTAGGAGATGTGATGTATGACGCTGCCCTCCACTATGCGGCCAAAGCTGAGGCTCACAGTTCCATCTTGGATAGGCTGGGCCTTTGCTCCAAGGGATATATGTTGGCCACTTTACACCGTGCGGAGAACACCGACGATCCCTTTCGCTTACGGGCCATCGTGGAGGGGCTGGGCGCAGTGGCGCAGCATATGCCCGTGGTTATTCCCCTTCATCCGCGCACGCGTGCGGCATTGGAGCGAGAGGGCCTGCTGGCGCGGATAACGGAAACGTGCCAGCTCATTCAGCCGTTGGGTTACCTGGATATGGTCCTCTTGGAGAAGAACGCCCGGCTCATCGCCACCGATTCAGGCGGGGTGCAAAAGGAAGCCTATTTCTACGGCGTGCCCTGTATGACCCTGCGTGAGGAGACAGAATGGGTGGAGACGGTGGAAGCAGGATGGAACGTGTTGGTTGGGGCGGACAGCGAGCGGATCGCCTCGGTCGCCTTGTCGTTTGATGCCCCGGCAACGCACCCCACGCTCTATGGGGACGGGAGTGCAGCAAAGCGATGCGTCAAACTGCTATTATCACAGCCCATCATGATGGGCCAGCTTTCCATATCTTAGTTCTTTGGCTCTTGAAAAGATGTGCAAGGCCTTAGGTTGGGGTAATAGCTGGTCCTGTTGATTTTTGGGCCTTTACTCCATAAGGGTACTGAGCAAGCAAGCCAGGGCTGGATGTTACCCAAAGCAGTTTTGCGCTATGTCCAAGTGCTTCTGGTCATGGCCAGCCGGGGGGATGAGCACTATATATCGTCACCTTAGAGCCTGGCACAGCAGCTCAGCGTAGGAGGTTGTGATCTGGAAGCAAGGCTTTGTCCCAGATGAGAGAGTAAAGAGTGTATGCTGCT
>DAOTVR010000166.1:0-4134 GCA_034436315.1 Anaerolineae bacterium | reverse complement strand
AGAAGCATCACCCCGAGGCGACGGGGAGCGAGTGTGTGCTGGACGCCTTTGAGGTCTTGCCGGCAAAGGAGCCCGCTTTCCCCTTCGCGGTGGTCACCGTCCTCGTCGTGGCGATGGGCCTGGATGGCTGGCTCTTCTGGCGCACCTGGCGGCGCGTGCGTGGGCTAGGGCGCCGTTAGTGGGAACTCTCGCCGTTCAGCGCCGCCCGCCACAACCGGATCAGGGTGGGCAAATCTTCCACGATCAGGTCGGGCTGGACCTCGCAGCGCTCTACCGCTTCGCGGGTGGAGACCCCGGTGAGCACCAGGATCGTGGCCAGGCCGGCGCGATGCCCCCCTAGGATGTCCGTCTCCGGGCGGTCGCCGAGCATGGCCGTCTCCTCGGCCTTGGCGCCCAACAGGGCGAGGGCCTGCTGGAACATGGCCGGCTCGGGCTTGCCGATCACCATGGGCTGCACGTCGGTGGCGGCGATCAGGCTGGCCAAGATGCTGCCCGCGCCGGGGATAAGGTCTTTTTCCAGAGGGTAGGTCTTGTCGGCGTTGGTGCCGATGAAGGTGGCTCCACGGCGGATGGCGATGGTGGCCGTCGCGAGCTTCTCGTAGGTGAGGGTCCTATCCAGGCCACAGACCACGTACTGAGCATCTCGCCCGGCGATGACGAAGCCGCGTTTCTCCAACTCCTTGACCAGTGCCTCCTCGCCCACCACGTTGACCTTGGTGCCCGGTGGAGCGATCGTGGCCAGGTAGGATGCTGTGGCCAGGCTGGAGGTCATGATCGCCTCGGGGGGCACCTCAATCCCCATTTTGCGCAGTTTGTCGGAGAATTGGGCTTGGCTCATGGTGGCGTTGTTGGTGACCAGCAGATAGCCCAAGCCGCGTTCCTTGAGGAAGGCGATCAGTTCCGCCGCCCCTGGCAGTGCGGTTTGCCCACGGTACAGGACGCCGTCCATATCGATCAGCAGGTTGCGAATGTGTGCCAAGTGAATAGCCATGTTACACTCCGAGATGAGGGTTTATTTATGACGTGTCACCATCGTGCCCAGAGCTGTTGGGCCAGCTCACGGGCGCGGGCGGTAATCGCCTCGTCGTCCAAGGTCAATAGAGAGCCGTGCCGCATGAGCACCTGCCCTCCGACGATCGTCGTATCTACGTGAAAGGCATCGCCCCCCGTCGCGAGATGCGCGGCCCAATTTTCCTCGTTGAGGGGCGTGGGGCCGGGATAGGCGACCAGGATGATATCTGCCAAGGCCCCTACGGCGAGCTCCCCCAGCTTATCGCGGTAGATGCGCGAGGCCAGCGCCGCGTTGTTTTGCAGGGCAACCTGTGCGACCAGCTCCTCGGGCGATGCATCTGGGCCGCCTCGTTGCCTGTATAGCAGGTAGGCCGCCTGAAGCTCATGAAACATGTCTTGAGGGAAGGTATCGCTTCCTAAGCAAACCGATAAGCTGCGTTTAAGCATCTCGGCGATAGGGGCCAACTCGCTTCCCTCGCTCGCCTGGGCGCGCGGGGTGTGCACCACCCACGCCTTGGCCTCACGAAGGAGGTCCATCTCTGTCAGGGAGACGAACGCGCAATCGGCGGCGACGGTGCGTGGCCCTAGGACGCCTCGCTTACGCAAGCGCTCCACCGGACGAAGGCCGTACTGCGTCAGGCAGTCGTGCACGTCGGAACGCTCCGCGGCTACATGCACGTGAAAGCCCACGTTCGCGAGCGCCGCCGCGCCTACAGCCGCTGCCAAGGTCCCCTCAGAGAGCGTTGCCGAGGCCAAGCCCATGCTGGCAGCCAGAAGGGGTTCCCCTTTGATACGCTTGGCAAAGCGCACGTTCTCCTCGATGCCTTGCCTCCCGTTGGCCACGCTGAGGCGTTCACTCACCTCATAGGAGAGACAGGCGCGCAGGCCGGCTTGTAGGGTCGCCTCGGCCAGAGCATCAAGCGAATAGGGCGTGGCTCGTGGCGAGGCATGCTGGGCGAAGAGCGTCGTCGTGCCGCGACGAATGGCCGTGATGCAACTCACCAGCGCGCCATAACGGATATCCTCATAGCTGAGGGCCAGGCCGAGCTTCCAGCGCAAGCCCCGGCTCCTTTCGGTCGGCGAGCGCTTTGAGCCACGCAGGAAGGGCGCGTCCAGATGAGTGTGTGCACAGATCATGCCGGGCATGACCAGCATACCCTTTGCATCCAAACAGGGTTCTCCCGGGTATTTGGCCCGTATCTCGGCGCTTGTGCCGATGTCCGTGATGCGTGGCCCCTCTATGCGCAACGCACCGTCGGCGACGATGTGTCTGTTTTCTCCCAAGGGGATCAGGGTGCCATGAACGACCAACACGGCGCTCCTCGCAGGATGTCTCCATTAGGCGCTAGATTATACCATAGGCTTTGGCCTTGGCCAGAATGCCCGAAGCGGGGCGTTTGCGTTGAGGCATTCTGGGCACCCTTTGGCCGATGCTAGGACGCCGCCCTAGAAATTGAGCAGATTTTGGCGATTTGCGTCGTTTATACGCGATTTGGCCGTGACAAAAAGTTGAAGAAAACGTCATAATGGTGAGTTGAAAAGCTATTTCATCGGGCACTCAACGGCAAGTGATCTCTGAGCTCCATTTCGCTGAATTGAATTTGGGCTTGAAAAAGGGTTGCTTTTTAGGTCAATATATGCTATAATGTCATGGCAAATACTTGAAGCGATTAACATATCAGTTATTGGGGGGATTTGCTGATAGGTCAGCGCTTCAAGCCCATTTACAGGATCGGCTTCACCAGGCCCCTGTCCGTGGGGTAGCAGGAGTGCCCTGACGTTGTAGCCTAGAAGCTCTATCAGGGGGAAGCGTGCCGGAAGAACGTGGAGATCCTCTGGCGCGTCGTCTGCAGCGGGCTATCGAGCAAATCGAAGGGGTGAGCTCAGCTGGCGTCGTTCTTGACGCGAATGGTGAGATTGCCGAGATTCACATCCTCGCTTCGCCCTCCCGACGACCCAAACAGATCGTACGCGATACAGAGTCGCTGCTCTTTGTGCAATTCGGGATCCGTGTGGATTACCGGCGGATCAGCCTCGTGCAGCTTGGCCCTGAGGCGATGGGCCCCTCGCCGACTCGTTTGCGCTTTATCTCCGCCGTGCCTTGCCCGGAATCTGAGGCCCACGTACAGGTCACTTTGCGCTGTGGGGATGAGCGCTATGAGGGAGTTGCCGGTTCGGACGAGTTGGGCACAGGGGCCCGGGCGGCGGCCGATGCTACCCTTAGCGCGGTCCAGAAGGCCCTTGGGCGGCCGGTGCAATTGACGGCCCATGAGGCCCAAATGGTGGCTGCTGATGGGCAACAGGTCTGTCTGGTCGTCGTGCGTGCCCTGACCCCTCACGGTGAAGAGCGTCTCACCGGCAGTTGTATTGTCACCAAGAGCGTGTTGGAGGCGGCGGCCAAGGCCGCTTTGGACGCTATCAATCGCCGGCTGCCCATTTGGGCCACGTTGCCCCGTGACCAGACGGCAGAGGGAACTACGGGCGAGCTCTCGCGAGCCGGATAGCCGCCGACCGAGCGATCGACTATCAAGAAAGGGGGTGCTACCGACAGGTTCCTGGCCCCGGCGAATGTGCCGAAGCGAAGCGAAGGGGAAATCCTTTCCACCGAAGCCGCGAGACTTCGGAATTCTCTCTAGAGAGGAGGAGTTCCCCATGAAGTGGCGCATTGACGTTCTGTATGCCAGGGCTCTATACATCGTGATCGTGTTGGCCAGCCTGGTCGCCGCCGCTGCTGCTGGTTACAAGTGGCGCTAAGGCGCCCGGCGTTTCTACGCTAACGCGTCGTGCCCATGTGAGGTTTGTCGGCGTTCAGGGACCTTTCAAGAGGGCCATAAGCGTTACCAGTTCTTCCTGGCGCGACGAGGATCATGGCGGGTCGGGACCTGTCGGTTCACCATAAAATCCGCGCGTAAATTAACAGATCGTTAATCTCCAAGCCGCTTGATTTGTGGCAAAATGCTGTCAGAGGTGTTTTTCTGGCAGCATTTTGCTTTTATGGAGTGAACAAACCGTAATATTTTTTTGGTGATTTATTCATTTTCTATTCATCTTACGTGCTTATTGTAACATCTAGAATGTGTCGCCCGTGTGGTTTGTTATGTGGGGTTATCTCGTGGGGTTCTG
>DAOTVR010000165.1:0-11241 GCA_034436315.1 Anaerolineae bacterium | reverse complement strand
TCTTGATGGGCACAACGCCACCGTGCCCCTGCGATTCCCATTCCTGAGTGGTGAGGTTGTATTCCAACGGGTTGACGCTGGCCTTGGCGCGAAACTCGTCCAATAGCGGGTCAATCACCCGGCGAGCGGCCTCCTCTGCGGGGCAAAAGTGCATCTTTCAACCATAAATAAATCTTTTGGCTCCGCCGCACGGCGCTTCGTCTCTCTGCGGCTTTTGTCGTCTCGTATCGTAATCTAACTGCTCGAAGAGCTCAAAGGGCGTTGCGGTAGAGCTGACACGCCCCCGAGGACTCGGCCGTGCAAGAGACGGGGAGCTTGACAACCCCTCTCCTCTCACTACAATGGGAATGGTTTAGGTTATTTTCTCGCTTGAGTCGCTCTCTTTGGGGCATAGAAAAGGAGGGCACGCATGCTCACCTCACGCGAGCGTGTCTTGATGGCGGTGAATCACCGCGAGCCGGATCGCGTGCCCATTGACCTGGGCGGCCATCGTTCATCGGGGATCATGGCCATCGCTTACAACAAGCTGAAAAAGTACCTGGGGATCACCAGCGGCGACATCTATGTGTACGATTTCGTGCAACAACTGGCGATCATAGAGCCGGAGGTGTTGGATCGTTTCGGGGTGGATACCCTTGAGCTGGGGCGAGGGTTCAACCAAAGCCCCGAGGATTGGCAGGATTGGGTGCTCCCCGATGGGACCCCCTGCAAGATCCCCGCGTTCATCCACCCGGTCAAGGTGGGCAACGATTGGCACGTGTACGATGAAGAGGGTACGCTGATCGCCATCCAAAAGGAGGGTTGCCTGTATTTTGAGCAGACTTGCTTCCCTCTGGCAGGTAGCGATGACCAGGAATTCGCCGATCTCGCCAGCCCGCTGAACAAGGTCATGTGGGTGGTGCTGCGCTCGCCGCCGACGACCCTAGATTACGACGAAGAGGGGCTGAAGAAGCTCGCCGAGGGGGCCAGGGCCTTGCGCGCCCAGACGGATCGGGCCATCATCGGGCTTTTCGGGGGCAATCTGCTAGAGACCGGGCAGTTCCTCTTCCGCAACGACAACTTTTTCATGCTGTTGGCCGGGGAGCCACGGCGGGCGCACCGCTTCCTGGACAAACTGGTGGAGATGCATCTGGAGAACCTGGACAAGTTTCTCTCCGCCGTCGGCCCTTACATTGACATCATCAATTTCGGCGATGATCTGGGGATGCAGACGGGGCCGCAGATCTCGCCGAAGATGTATAGGGAGTTCATCCAGCCGCGGCAGAAGATCATGTGGCAAAGAGCTAAGGAGCTGGCCGACGTGAAAGTGATGTTGCATAGCTGTGGCGGGGTGTACCCTTTGATTCCGGGGATGATTGAGGCCGGGCTGGATATCCTCCAGCCGGTGCAGACCACCTGCCAGGATATGGAGCCGGAGCGGCTCAAACGCGAGTTCGGCAAGGATCTCTGCCTGTGGGGTGGGGGCTGTAACACGCAGTACGTCCTGGCGCGAGGTACGCCCCAAGAGGTGGCCGAGGACGTGCGCCGGCGGGTGAGCATCCTGGCGCCGGGCGGGGGATTCGTCTTCCAGCAGATCCATAACGTGATGGCCGACGTGCCCCCGGAAAATATCGTAGCCATGCTGGAGGCGGTCAACGGCTGAAACTGAGATGGATATGAACCATACTCAAAGGAGCGAGATGAGCGATGACTTCCAAGCCTGAGGATTACGAAGAGACTCTGGATCACGTCAATACCTACTCTAAACCATCCCAATTGCGCATCACCGACATGCGCCTGACGACCATCGTCGGCGCGCCGATGCGCTGTATCCTGCTCAAGCTCTATACCAACCAGGGGCTGGTGGGCTATGGAGAGGTGCGCGATTTCGCCAGCAAGCGCTATGCCCTGATGCTCAAGAGCCGTATCCTGGGAGAGAACCCCTGTAATGTGGACAAGATCTTTCGGCGTATCAAACAGTTCGGCCATCACGGGCGCCAGGGCGGAGGGGTCTCAGGGATTGAGGTAGCCCTCTGGGATTTGGCGGGCAAAGCCTATGGCGTCCCGGTCTATCAGATGCTGGGGGGCAAGTTCCGCGATAGGATCCGCATCTATTGTGATACGGATGTGCACGGCAAAGACACGGGCTTGGCCATGGGCGAAGCCTTGAAAAAGCGCATGGAGATGGGCTTTACCTTCCTGAAGATGGATTTGGGGATCGGGCAACTCGGCGGAGAGGAGGGCACGCTCAGCGCGCCGTTGGGTTGGTTTGACGAGTTGCGTGAGGCCAGTGAACGTCTGGCGCGTGGCCGCTCGGCGCGCTATGCCGAGGATTATGGCGCGGCCAGGGTTGAGAGCGATATGGAACGGCGCCAGGCACGCAGCCGTTGGTACGATCTCAACAACGTTGCCCATCCTTTCACGGGGATCCACATCACCGAAAAGGGGCTAGATCGCTTGGAACAGTATGTCGCCGAGGTGCGCTCGGTGATCGGTTATGAGGTGCCCCTGGCAGTGGACCATTTCGGGCATATCGGCGTGGAGGACGCCATCAAGCTGGCGCGGCGGGTGGAAAAGTACAACCTCGCCTGGCTGGAGGATATGATCCCCTGGCAGTATACCCAGCAGTACGCGCGCCTGGCGCGCTCTTGTAACACGCCCATCTGCACCGGCGAGGACATCTATCTCAAGGAAAACTTTAAGCCGTTACTTGAGGTGGGTGGAGTGGCCGTTATTCACCCGGATGTCCTCACTGCGGGCGGGATCTATGAGACGAAAAAGATCGGTGACATGGTCCAGGATTATGGGGTGGCCATGGCCGTGCACATGGCAGAGTCCCCAATCGCGTGTATGGCCGCCGTGCACACTGTAGCGGCGACGGAGAACTTTTTGGTGTTGGAGAACCATTCCGTGGACGTCCCCTGGTGGGATGATCTCGTGACGGGACTGCCCAAGCCCATCGTGCAGAAAGGCTACATCACCGTTCCGGATGGCCCTGGGCTGGGGATTGAATCGTTGAACGATGAGGTCATCGCCCAGCACATTGATCCTGAGGATCCCGGCCTATGGGAGCCGACCGACGATTGGAATGACGGTCCGGCGCATGATCGTCTCTGGAGTTGATCCGAGAGCGAAGCCCCTTGCTGCATATCAGTAAGGGGCTTTTTAGGCTAAGGCATTTTGGGGGGCTTGTCCGTCCAGGGGATCCATTGGCCGGATTCACCATAACGGATGCCCTTTTGGATCACTTGCATCCCGCCCTGGATGACGGCGTGTCCGGTCAGTAACCAGTCAGGTGCGGGCATGGCGGCTAGGCGCTTGAGACTGCGCAGTACCTGCTCTTGACTAAAGCCCTCGCTTCCACTCCAACCCAGGCCGCCATCCTCTTGGATGAGATCTCCAGTGAACAGGCAGCGTTTACCGTCTACGTTCAGGAGATAACTGGCGCATCCCGGCGTGTGTCCGGGGGTGAGGATGACCTCAGGGGCCATCTCTCCCAGGGTGAGTATGCCATCGCGGTCAAAGATCACGTCGGCGATGGCCTCTGAATCCAGGTGTTCGGCCGTATAGGCCGAGCAAACCGTCAACGCGCCTTGGGATTCGAACTTGGGGAGCCCTCGCGCATGATCGCCATGGCCGTGGGTCACCAGCACATAACCGATGGACTTCTCAGCAAAGCCGTAGCATTCGGCTACCGCCTTGACGAAGGGCCAGGAACGCCCGCTCCCCGCGTCCACTGCCAGGACCTGGGACGAACCGACGATAAGGTACACGTGACAATCGCTGATCTCGTAGCCTCCGATGGCCGGCTCCTGGCCGACGACGAAAAGATGCTCCGAGAGCTGCTCGGCGAAAAAGCGCTGATAGGCCATTTTCTCCTCCTCCCAAAGGGTCGCTCTCTATACATTGGCCAGTAGATCAACTGCTTTCTGGAGGCGCCGGACCACCGTCTCCTTGCCCAGGATGCTCAGGGTGCCGAACAGGGGCGGGGAGACCGTCTTCCCTGTGCAAGCTACGCGGATGCAGCCGAAGAGCTGGCCGGCCTTCAGGCCCAATCTATCGGCCAGAGAACGCAGGGTCTCCTCTAAGGGGCCTTCCTCAAAGCTGGTGAGAGCTTTCAGAGCTTCCTCGGCGGCCTTCAGCGCACCCAACGTGTTTCCTTTGTCCATATCCTTTTGAATCAGAAGCGCCGGATCGTATTGGATTTCCTGGGTGAAAAAGAAGTCCACGAGGGGTATAGCATCACAGAGCGTCTTCATGCGCTCCCTGATCAAGGGGATAGCCCTTAAGACGACCTGGAAGTCGGCTTGCAGCCCGGCGCGCAACAGGACGCCCATCAAGCGGTTGGCCAGATCATTTGCCCCTAGCCGCCGGATATAGGTAGCGTTCATGTAATCCAGCTTCTCGTAGGAGAAAGATGCCGGCGATCGGCTTACTTTGTCTAGATCAAAATAGCGAATGAGCTGGTCGCGGGTGAAGAACTCGGTCTGGTCGTCGTAGGACCAGCCCACCAGGGCTAGGAAGTTGATCATAGCTTCCGGGAGGTACCCTGCTTGGCGGAATTCGTACACGTAGGTCAACATCTCCCGCCCATCGGCCAGCTTCTTCTTGCGTTTGCTCAATTTGCCCTGGCCGGAGGGATCCAGGATGGTGGGCAGGTGAGCTTGTGCGGGCATCTCCCAGCCAAAAGCCCGGTAGAGGAGGACGTGTTTGGGGACCGAGGAGAGCCATTCCTCCCCGCGCAGGATGTGCGTGATGGCCATGAGGTGATCGTCCACGACATTGGCCAGGTGATAGGTGGGAAAGCCGTCCGACTTGAGGAGGACCAAGTCATCCAATTGGCGGTTTTCCACCACGATGTGCCCGCGCAAAAGGTCGTCGAACTCGGTAACGCCCTCTGTAGGCACTGCCAGGCGAATCACAGGCTTGATCCCTTGGGCCTCATAGTCGGCGATCTGCTTCCGGGTTAGATAACGGCAATGGCGGTCGTAGCCTAGAGGCATTTTGGCGGCCCGCTGTTCTTCGCGCAAACGCTCTAAGCGCTCAGGGCTGCAGTAGCAGCGGTAAGCCGAGCCGTTGGCGACAAGTTGCTCGGCATACTGGCGATATAGCTCCAACCTATCCGATTGGAAATAGGGGCCATACTCCCCGCCGACCTCGGGGCCTTCATCCCAACAGAGGCCCAGCCAACGAAGGGAATCCAATAGGTCGGGCAAGGCCTCAGGCTCATACCGTGTGCGATCGGTATCCTCAATGCGCAGGATGAACTTGCCGCCGTGATGGCGGGCGAACAGCCAGTCATAGAGGGCGGTGCGTGCTCCCCCGACATGAAAGTACCCCGTCGGACTCGGCGCAAAGCGCACCCGGACTGTTGTAGAGATCATGGAGGCTCCCTCAGGTTAGATGTCGTGCAGCCCATTACAATAGAGATTCGGACTCGGGCCCTTTACGGCGCAAGGCTACGCTCTGTGCTAACCCTAGCCCCACCAGTGTTGCGAGTAGTGAACTGCCCCCATAGCTAACCAGGGGCAAAGGCAATCCGGTGACGGGTAACAGGTTCGCGTTCATGCCCAGGTTGATGAATATCTGGATGACCAGCATAGTGGCCACACCGGCGACGACAAGTCGTCCGTAGGCATCTGGTGCTGATAGGGCAATATGGATGAGTCTCATGATCAACAAGGCGAAAAGGGCTAGGAGTAAGATCGCACCAACGAAACCTAGTTCCTCTGCTAAGACAGAAAAGATAAAATCCGTATGGCGCACCCGCAAAAAGTATAACTGACTTTGTGTGCCGTGCAAAAGGCCTTTACCCCAGAGCCCTCCGGAGCCGATGCTGATCAATGCCTGGTTGATGTTATAGCTCATGCCGGAGGGGTCTTGGCCTGGGAACAGAAAGGTGAGGATGCGCTCGCGCATGTAGCCTTTCAGCTTGAACCATATGAAGGGTGCTCCGATGAGGCCCGCTCCAGCGAGCAAGGCCATGTGCCGCCAGCGTACACCGGCGAGAAAGTCCATGCCTACCCAGGTTACGAAAAGGATAAGCGCCGTGCCCAAATCGGGCTGAAGATAAATCAAGATCACCGGCGGGGCAACCAACAGGGCGGAGAGGAGGAAAGGCTTTGCGCTCTCCAGGGCTTCTGGGCTTTGGCCGAGGAACCTGGCCAGGACGACGATCATCAGCACCTTGCTCAGTTCCGAGGGCTGGAGCCTTATTGCCTCTGGGCCAAGCCAGCTTTGAGCACCAAAGGACGTATGGCCGGCTATCAGCGTGAAGGCAAGTAGAGTTAGGGAGAACAAGTAGATCCAACGATATGCGGAGATAAAGACATGGTAGTCTATGAAGGCGAGCAGCATGGAGAGCGCTATTCCCCCTGCTGCGACGAACATCTGCCTTGCCGCCGCGCTCTTCAGCAAGCTCTCGTTTGAAGATAGGGGGACATCGTAAGAGCTGTAGATCATCACCCCGCCTATCAAGATGAGGGTCAGGGTGGTGACGAAAAGGACCGAGTCGAAACGACGATAGTTTGGCCTCTGCATGCGTTTGGCTCTCAGGAAACAGAGGGATATAGGATCAACGGGATCGCCCCTTGAACCCAAGCCGCTCCAGCAGGCTTTGCCGACACTCTAGCAGGGGAATGAAAGGTACGCGCTCGCCCAGAAGTCGGCGGGCGATATTATGATAGGCTTTGGCGGCGAGGGCTCGCGAGTCGTGGGCAATGGGTGTGCCCCGACCGTTAGAGATAAGGATCTCCTCGTCATCGGGAACGATCCCCAGGAGATCAATGGCTAACATATCCAAGACCTGTGAAGGGCTGAGCATCTCGCCACGCCGGACCAGATCGGGACGGATGCGGTTGATGATCAGCTTTGTGGCGGTGTGCCCTTCGGCTTCCAGGATGCCCAGAACGCGGTCCACGTCTTGGACTGAGGACGTATCCGGCGTAGTGACCAGGATGAACTCGTCTGCCGCTGCTACGGCGTTGCGAAAGCCCAGCTCAATGCCGGCCGGCGAGTCAATGAGCACAAAATCGCATTCTCCGCGCAGTTGTGCGCACACGCGGAGCATATCCGCCGGGCTGACGGCCGATTTGTCGCGGCTTTGAGCGGCGGGCAACAAATAAAGCTCGGGCAACATCTTGTCGCGAATCAGGGCTTGGCGTATGCGGCAGCGACCCTCGACCAAGTCCACGATGTCATAGATGATGCGGTTCTGCAAACCCATGACGATGTCAAGGTTGCGCAGGCCGATATCCGAATCAATGACCACCACGCGCTTGTTTAATTTGGCCAAAGCCACGCCGAGGTTCGCGGTCGTCGTGGTCTTACCTACGCCTCCCTTGCCCGAGGTGATGGTGATGACTCGTGCTGGCATCCGTTTATGCTCCTCGTGGCGCCCGATCCCAAGGTTCAACCACAATCATATTGTCGCGCACATAGGCGACTTCTGGGCGAGGTTGTCGGGGACGTTCCCCCTCTGCCGGGCGGGCGATCAAATCCCCGATGCGTAATTGTAAGGGGTTGAGCTCCAGCGCGCAGACGATGGCCTGGCTGTTGCCCATAGCTCCGGCGTGTACGGTCCCTTGCAACCGTCCCCAGATGACGACATCTCCTCCCGCGATGATCTCTGCGCCCGGGTTGACGTCGCCGATAACGACAACATGCCCCGTATGGCGAATGACCTGTCCCGAACGGACAAGACGGCGAATCAAGGTGCCTTTTGTTCCGTCTGCAGGGCGAGTCACGGCGGGCGAAGCCTGGCGAGGAGCGCTGGGCTCTTTGGGCTCTTGGGAAGGCTCTTGCTCTACCAAACGCAAGCCCAGATCTCTGGCTGCTTGTTGGGTGGCCCTGTTGGTCGCGACGACCGTGCGCAAAACCATTTCGTGTTGGGCCAGTAGATCTCTGAAGCGGGAGAGTTCCTCGCGAGTTATCGGTCGGTCGCCCACATGGAGGGCTACCATCCCCCCTCGGAAGAAGGCTCCTTGGGTCGTCAGATGATGAGTTAGGTCCTCAAGGAGCGGGGCAAGATCTCCTGCTCCTAGAGTGATCGTCAGGCCCTCTCGTGTGCCTTTGATTGAAACCGTGCTTTCCATTGAGCGACGCCCTTTCTGACGCGTATGAACTCATCTCCGCAACGCAATCCGACGTAGCTCAGCCGGCGGCCGCGCTCGGTGTCGCGGCGGGCGTAGGGCTGGGTGCACTTTGGGCGGGCGTGGGCGTAGGCCCAGGTAGCCCGAAATAATAGCGCAAGATGCGGGCGGCTACCGGGACGGCGTTGCGCGCTCCTTCTCCTCCGACTTCCGGCCCAGCTTCCAGGAGGACAACGAGGGCGATCTCCGGATCTTCATAAGGGGCAAAGGCCACAAACCAAGCATGGGTGAGCAGGTGCCCCTCCTTATCCCGAATCAGTCTGCCTTCCTCATCCATGGCGGGGAACTCGGCCGTTCCCGTCTTGCCAGCTATGGCTAGGCCGGGCATCTGAGCTCGCCAGGCTGTGCCTTGGGTGACTGCGGCGCGCATCCCCTCGCGCACTAGGGCCAGGTTCTCAGCGGATATATCCAATTTCCTGATGACTTCAGGGGTCAGACTCTGGACCACTTGCCCTTGTGAATCGGTGATACGATACACGAGCTGGGGGCGGTAGAGAGTGCCTCCGTTAGCTATGGCTGCCGTCGCATTGAGCATTTGTAGGGGAGTAACCAGGACGAACCCCTGCCCGATGCCCGCATTGTAGGTGTCGCCGGTCACCCATCCCTCGCCATAGTTTTGCCGTTTCCAGCGGTCGCTCGGCACCAGCCCCGTAGCCTCTCCTGAGAGCCCTATCCCGGTAGGCTCGCCGAAACCAAACATGCGCATATACTTGCCCAGGCGGTCTATCCCCAAGCCCACAAAGTCGCGGTAGCCACCGGCGACTTCATAGAAGAAGATGTCGCACGAGTGCTGCAGCGCGCCGACGACATTTAGTGACCCGTGACCGCTTGGGACCCAACAACGAAACTTTTGTGCCAGAGATAGATCATCCGGGTAGTACTTGTTGGGCAATAGAAGTATACCCTCACATCTGATTGTCGTCGAGCGGTCAATCACATGTTCTTGGAGAGCTGCGCTGGCCGTGACGATCTTGAAGGAAGAGCCCGGTGGATATTGTCCGCTGATCGCCCGGTTCAATAGAGGATGGCTCTTGTCAGAGTTTAATTTAACATAATCATCATAAGAGATACCGCCGGAGAACAGATTGTTGTCATAGGCGGGTAAGGAGACCATCGCCAAGATCTCGCCGGAGCGGGGGTCCATCGCGGCCACTACGCCGGCTAATGATCCCGCTTGGCGCATTCCCTCGCGTAAGGCTTCTTCGGCGACGCGCTGCAGCTCCAGGTCTATCGTTAGGATCACGTTATGGCCCGGCACCGGCGGACTGGAGGCTATGACAGCCACCTCGCGCTCATAAGCGTCAACCTCAATGTGTTTTTGCCCTTTGATGCCTCGTAAAGCATCCTCCATCATCAGCTCAACGCCCGTCAAGCCCACGAGGTCGTCGGGCGCGTATCCTTTTTGTTCGTCTGCGATATAGTCTTGGATCCGCTCGCTGGGGATGCGCCCCACATAGCCCAGTATATGGGCTGTAAGAGGACCGTCAAGGTACTGTCGCAAAGGCTTGGCTTCAACGATCACGCCGGGAAGTTTCAGATGTTCCTCTTCAATGATGAACGCCGCTTGGCGATCTATATTATCGGCAATGTTCACAGGGGTATAGGGGCCACGCGCGCGTTCTTGGAGGAGTTGCTCAAGGCTAGGCCCTCTCAGCCCCCGAACCGGCACCGAAGCCAGCTCCTCGGTTTCGGTGATCGTTTCGTCCTGCTGTGCTGGGCTCTTCACCGGCATTTGCAGGAGGTTGCCCAGGCGCTCCAACACAGCTTGGCGCTCTGTGGGCTCCTCAGGGAGTCCGGCAGGCACGATGCTTACCGAGAAACTGGGCACATTGCGCACCAATTGACGCCCAAAGCGATCGTATATGATGCCCCGTGGCGCGCTGATCGGCACAAGGCGGAACCGGTTACGGTCAGCTTTGAGCCGGAACTCTTGGGCCGAGATGACCTGCAGTTGCCACAGCCTGAGCAAGATAACCGCGAACCCCAATATAACCATGAGCCGGAAGAGCGCAAAACGAACCCGAACGGGCTTGTCGTCCATCATTCCCATTCTGCAGTCTGGATATGTGTGCGATGATGTATCCACACCACCAGATTGTACACCAGAGGCATACACACCGCATTCACTAATATGTTGGGCAGCACGACTCGCCAAAGCGTCGGCCACCAGAGCACGGTCCGTCCCATTATTCGCAGCAACCCCAGAAAGATGCTATTGTAGATCAGAGTGGCCAAGGCAATGGTCACGTATGGCAGAAGGATCGCTGTGCGAAACACGTTCTTGGCTCCTACGCTGGCCAAGTAACTCACAATGGCTAGGGATAGCACGGACAATCCGAATGGCGCGCCGGAGAGCGCATCCAAGGCCAGACCTCCCACCAGGCTGGCGAATAGCCCCTCGTGCGTTCCCTCTAGCAGCGCCCACGATACGATAAAAAGCAGCATCAGATCCGGGCTAACCCCTAGGACCTGAATGCGGGTGATGAGCGAAGATTGCAGGATGGCCAGCAAAATCAGTAAAGGGATGATGAGATAGGCGCTAATAGGGAAATCACCTCATCATGGAAGATAGATCACTCTTTGCTTTCCTTGCCGATCTCCTGAGGGGTGAAACTAAGCAATACCATAACTGTCTCTAGGCCATGTAGATCTACTACCGGGACCAGTTTAGCTTCTTGAAACATCTCTACATCCCCGCGCTTGACGCTCACCACTTGACCGATCACAAGCCGTTTGGGGAGGTTGCCACCAAGGCCGGCAGTGATCACGATATCCCCTGGAGCGACCGTATCGCCCGGGGGAATATAGCGCATGAGAAGCTCACCATGAGGATATCCTTGGACACTGCCCGTCGCACGAGAGCGCTGGATCATGGCGCTTATGGAACTGGAAGGATCGGTGATCAGCATGACCTTGGATGAATCTGCGCTGACCTCGCTGATGCGGCCTACCAATCCCTCAGCCGTCAGGACGGCCATCCCTTGTTGGACTCCATCTGAAGCTCCCCGATCTATGATCAGGTACTGCAAAAGGTTGTTCGGATCGCGGCCGATGACCTCGGCAGAGAGTAAGCGGAAGTTGGGGACGGCGCTCTTGAAGTTAAGTTGCCGCC
>DAOTVR010000164.1:0-3355 GCA_034436315.1 Anaerolineae bacterium | reverse complement strand
GCCAGGGCAAGTACATCCTTTTCCACCGCTTTAGGGATGACCACGATACCATCGTAATCGGCGAAAACGATCTCACCGGGATGGACAACCACCTCACCGCAGCGGATCGGCACGTCATAGGCCACCACCAAGCCTCGTCCCTTAGAATCCAGAGGAGCGATGCCTGCATAATAGACCGGGAAACCCATATCAATGATCCGCACGCAATCGCGGATGAGGGCGTCGCACACGCAACCAACAGCGCCATTGCGCTTGGCGATAGTAGACATCAGCTCGCCCCAAGGGGCGATGCGACCGCTATAGTCGGTGGAGTGTACCAAGACATCGCCGGGACGAATGGAGTCAATGACGTCGATCTCTTTGCCGTAAGGGTCTTCCTCACAGATGTACTCGGTCGCAACCCAGTTCACCGTGCGAGCACGACCCACAAAGCCGCAATTCCTTATATCCGGCAAGAGGGGCCTTAGGCGCGGGTGCATCGCCTGATTACGATAGCCCAGTGAATCCAGGATATCACTCACCACGGGGACGTAGAGGTGTCTCTTCATGAAGTCAAAGATCTCTTGGTCACTAACAGACATGATGTTCCTCCTACATGATTCGGTACTTGGCGATGATCTCTTCGTTGACTTCCACTCCAAGCCCATACCCTGTCGGGACATGGATATAGCCATCAATCATTTGGATGTGCTCTGTGCACAGGCTATTAAGGAGGGAGGCCGAGGACACATTGTATTCCAGGTAAAGCGAATTCATCAGATAAGCATTCAAATGCAACGAGGCTGCCTTAAGCAGATCGGTTAGCCAAGCGTGGGGCACGCAATCTATCTCTTTGCGCATGGCGAAATCGGCGATCTGTTTGCCGACGGTGATTCCTCCACAGCGGGAGAGGTCCGGCTGGAGGACGTCCACTCTGCCCTCTTCGGCCAGCCGTTCAAAATCGTGGATCCCCGCAAGTTGTTCCCCGGCAGCAAGCCTCAACGTCGTCGTGTGCCTGGAGATTTCCGCATAGCCAGCAAAGTTCTCCGGATGGAGGAAATCCTCCAGCCAGAACACGTCTAATTCCTCAAGCTTGCGTACCAAGCGGATCCAATCCTTGAGTGGCCGAGGCCTGTAGGGATTGTCGTAGCCTATGCCGTACCAGCCTCCGTCCACCATAAGGGTGATATCCGGGCCGGCCTCCTCCCTGGCCGCTTTCACTAGGGCGATGTCTAGATCGGCATCGTGTCCGAAGGCTCCCCAGCCGAATTTGATCGCTCGAAAGCCTCGCTCAAGGTATTCGGCTGTAGCGCGTTTCATCGCTTCCGGAGTGGGCCTAAAAAGGGTGGAAGCGTAGGCTTTGACGCGGTCACGGTACTTGGCTCCCAGGAGTTTGCAGATGGGCTGTTTGCAAGCCTTGCCGGCGATATCCCATAGGGCGATATCGGCGCCGGAGATCATCTGCATCCCCGCACCCTGGCGGCCATAATAGGCCAGAAAGCGGTACATCTTCTGCCATAGCCTCTCCCGCTCCAGGGGATCCTCGCCGAGGAGCGCGTTTTTGAGGGATTCAAAGCCGATCTGTCCCCCGGAGGGGAGATCCACGATGGTCTTGCCGACATGCGGCTGAGTCTCGATGTCGGACCAGCCGACGATGCCCTCATCGGTGCTGATCTTGAGCAAGCATACGAAACGTACACCGTGGGCTTCGGCCGCCTCCTGGGGATTGGGATAGTCTCTGCCCGTATCCAACACCAGTGCCTCGACGTCGGTGATCCTCATCTTCCTTCCCTGATGCCCAATAAGCTAAAGGCGTCGCGGTTTAGGATGTCCTCAATGACTTCTGAGGAGATCCGTGGCAAGGGGCTATTGCCGATGATATCGTTTGCGTGACGCACTCCCTCTATGGATGGTAGGGAGGTGGCTATAGGGTAGTCCGTGCCGAAGAGGATCTTGTGGGTGACCCTATACTCTTGGGCCATAATCATCGTATTGTAGAACTGCCAGGGCCTATAGTATAAAGCGGAGATGTCGGCGTAGACGTGGGGATGTTTGCGGATGACCACCAGGCATTCCTCGCAAAAGGGATGGCCCATATGGGCCAGGACCATCCTGAGCGCCGGGTATTTGATGGCCACCTCGTCAAAGAGCCAAGGCCGACTAAAACCGAGGGGTGCTGCGCGGTTGTAAGTTGTGCCGACATGAAAGAGGATGGGCAAGCCGTTCTCCTGGCAATAGCGATAAACGGGGTCACACCTCGGATCCCGAGGGTCAAAGCCGGCGTAGATAGGGCCCATCTTCAAGCCCGATAGATGTAGGGTCTCAAAGGCGTAACGTAGCTCCTCCATATAGTGTGGTTGCGTGGGATCACAAGAGGCGAAGCCGTAGAGCTTGCCGGGAGCGCGGGCCGCGAAATCGGCCACGTACTCGTCGGGGACCCAGTAGCCGGTCAACCTCGCCTTGAGGCCAAAGACGACCACCTTCTCAAATGGGGCCATATCCTCCATGAAGGCCTCAAAGCGCACAGAGAGGTCAAGAGGATAACCCCGGGCCAGCTCTGCCTCCTTCACGGCAGATGGGGAGAGGTGTTGCCCTTGGTCCCACGTATGCGTATGGATATTTTGCATTTCTGTTACTCCTGCTCGCGCTGTGGTTTAACTCATTTCGGGTTGATCGGAGTCCTGAGGAGAGTCCTATTTGCAGGGGCCATGAAGCCGCTCTTGCTCGCGTCTCTGCGCCAGGCCGTAGATACGGGCGGTGATGAAGGGTATAACGCATGTGGCGATCACGAAAAATGGCATCCGAGCATCCGGGTTCAGGAACTGGAACAGAACATAGGCCAGCAACGACAAGGCCAGGAAGCCCGCTGCTGACCAAGCGATGGGTCTTGGGAATATCATTTCTCTCTTCATGGGTTGTCCTCGGCTAGTGGGCTTGGTCTCGTCCGCCTGCAAGCTGTGCATAGGCCTCGCGCAACCAGGGATGTAGCACTTTAAGCGTGTCGCGCCGCTCCCATAGATAGCGCAGATAGTATGAGGTGGCCTCATCTAGGGAGCGGTCTAGAGCAGCAAGCAGCTCCTGGCGATAGGGAGGCGCGCCCGGCTGATCCCAAGCGATCTTGTCAGCGATAAAAAGCACTTTGTCCAGATTCGTTGCGTTAGCTCGCAGGGTTGTGTGACAGCCGATGGCACCCAGAACCTCTGGATCTCGGATACCAAAGAGCTCTCGCGCCAGGACAACGGAGAGCTTTTGGTGCAGGATCAGCGGAAAAGCCTCTTCCTCAGGAAGGACTTGAATCCCAAAAGCTCTGGCTGCCAATAACCTTTCTTCGGGAGGGAACACTGCGCTCACATCGTGTAGCCAACCACCTAGTTCG
>DAOTVR010000163.1:0-6482 GCA_034436315.1 Anaerolineae bacterium | reverse complement strand
AGCAACAGCGATTGGGATGAATACGATCCCCTCTGGATCGGCTCGGGCGTAACGCCCACTGCATCGGCTGTGCCGACAGAGAACAGGCCTTCTGGTTCAGAGAATAGGAGGACTCCGACTCCCGATGAACACGATACGACCCCTCCGGCCCGCACCTAACACGACTCCGCGAAACGATGGTGGTGGCTCTAACGGCGGCAACCGCTACGCCGACGTTCGCGACCGGGTGCAGCGGCGGCTCTTGACGGAGCTGAGCCCCACGATCAATACCGAGAACACGGAGGAAGTGCGGCGCATCCTGGAGCAGATCTTTGGCGAGACCTTGGCCGAAGAGCAGCTCCCCCTGAGCCGCACCGAACGGGCCGAGCTGTTTGACCAGGTTGTCGCCGACATCCTCGGTCTGGGGCCCCTGGAGCCGCTTCTGAAGGATGAGACGATCACCGAGGTCCTGGTGAACGGCCCCGATCAGGTGTATATAGAGCGCGGCGGCCGGCTAATGGAATCCGGGGTCAAGTTCCGCGACGCCAAGGAGGTCATGCGTATCATCGATCGCATCGTTGCCCCCTTGGGGCGGCGGGTGGATGAGAGCAGCCCCATGGTGGACGCGCGCCTGCCGGATGGCTCGCGGGTGAACGTCATCATCCCCCCGCTCTCGCTGGTCGGCCCGTGCATCAGCATCCGCAAGTTCGCCAAGACGGTTCACGGCGTGGAGGACCTGGTCCGCCTGGGCACCTTGACCCGCGAGCTGGCCGACTTTTTGCGCGCCTGCGTCGTGGCGCGGCTGAACATCGTCGTCTCCGGGGGCACCTCCAGCGGCAAGACGACGCTCTTGAACGTCCTTTCCAGCTTCATCCCCTCGCACGAGCGCATCATCACCATTGAGGACGCCGCCGAGTTGAGGCTCCAGCAGCGCCACGTGGTGCGCCTGGAGGCCCGCCCGCCGAACATCGAGGGCCGGGGGCAGATCACCATCCGCCAACTGGTGATCAACGCCCTGCGCATGCGCCCCGACCGCATCGTCGTCGGCGAGGTGCGCGGCGGCGAGGCATTGGACATGTTGCAGGCCATGAACACCGGTCACGATGGTTCGCTGACCACGGTGCACTCTAACAGCCCGCGCGATACCCTGCACCGTGTGGAGACCATGGTGCTCATGGCGGGGATGGACTTGCCCCTACGGGCCATCCGCGAGCAGATCGCCTCGGCGTTTGATCTGGTCGTCCACGCCGGCCGCCTGGCCGACGGCAGCCGCAAGGTGCTGCAGGTCGCAGAGGTGCAGGGGATGGAGGGCGATACCATCGTCATGCAGGATATCTTTCGCTTCGTCCAGGTGGGCGTGGCGGACGGCAAGGTGCAGGGCTACTTCACGGCCACGGGGGTGCGGCCCAAGTTCGCCGAGCGCATTGAGGCTGCCGGCGTGCCCTTGCCGCCGAGCCTCTTCACCCCAACGCAGAGACCGGTGGAGGGGCGCGTCTTTAGGAGATAAAGGATGAAGGATGAAGGCGGAAGGATAAATGGTCCTCACCCCCAACCCCTCTCCCAATCCTGGGCGAGGAGGATGAGGCGCCTTAGGGATCGCGGGGCCGCCCTGGTGGAGACGGCCATGATCCTTTTCCTCGTCCTCTTGCTGGTCGCGGGGATGGTGGATTTGGGGCGCGCCTTTAGCGAGTACATCGTCATCGGCGAGGCCTCTCGCGCCGGGGCGCGCTACGGCTCCCTGAACCCTTCGGACGGAGGGGGCATCCGTGATGCGGCTATCCAGATGGCGGCGTATAACGGGGTGACTGTGGCGCAGGATGATATCGCCATCGCCGGCCTGGGGGGCCAACCGGGTGACCCGATTCGGGTCACGGTGCCTCACCAATTTCCCACCCTGATGGGGAGCATCATCGGCTTTGAGACCATCACCATGACCTGCGCGACGGAGATGGTCATCGTCGGCGCGGTGCCGTGACGGAAGGAAGTCTCATGTTCAAGAAGCTAGTTAGTGAGGAGAAAGGCTACTCCCTCGTCACTACAGCCTTGCTCTTGATGGCTTTGATGGCCCTTCTAGCCCTGGTGGTGGATATCGGCTACGCTTATGTCCAAGAGTGGCAGATGCAGAACGCCGCCGACGCCGGGGCGCTAGCGGGGACACAGGCGCTGGCCTTGGGTGAGGACGCTCAACAAGCTGCTATGGATTACGCCCAACGTAACGGGGCGAAGGAGGTCCTCGTGACCGTTGATCCCGGCGCCAAGACGGTGAGGGTCAAGGCCAAGACCGATTTCCCCACCTTCGTCGCCAAGGTCTTGGGCGTAGAGACCCTCGCCGCCGATAACCCGGCCGCGGCGATACACTGCCCGGTCTCGGCGATGTCTTCGGGGGTCTATCCCATCGCGGTCAACTGGCAGGATTTCGTATATGGCCAGACCTATGATATCTGGGCGGGTGGGGGCCCGGGCAACTTTGGCTGGCTGACCTGGCAAGGCAGCCCGAGCGTCCCCAAGTTATGTACGAGCCTGACGCCTCCGGGCGATAGCGAGACCTACGTTGACCCCCATACTCCCTGTGGTTGTGAGGGCGATGGCATCCTGAATATCGGCGATTGGGTGCAGGGCAAGCCGGGCGTGAGCAACGCCAGTTGCGTGCGGGCTAAGTTGGATTGGTTTGTCAGCACCGGAACGCCAATGACCATCATCGTTTGGGACGAGGTCGAGGGATCGGGGAACAACCTCAACTACCGCATCGCCGGCTTCGCCCAGTTTGTGTTGGTGGATTATCGTTTGCCCGGTCAGAACAGGATCACGGGGCGCTTTGTTCGTTGGGTAGTTCCCACTACAGCGATTGATTGTGGTCCCAACGCGCCGGATTACGGTGTTTATGGGGTGAAGTTGGCTGAGTGAGAGAAGTAGGAGGTAAATATGAAAGGTTCACCTTCACGTAGCGAGCGAGGGATGGCCCTGACGGAGGTCGCCCTCCTCTTGCTTGCCTTATCGGTCGTTCTGGCCCTGGTCGTGGATATTGGCCGTGCCTACTTTGAGCGCTGGCGCATGCAGAACGCCGCCGACGCCGCTGCCCTGGCGGGGACGCGGGCGCTACATCTAGAGGGGGCGGCCCGCGCCCAAGAGGTGGCTGCCGACTATGCCCGGCGCAACGGGGCGAAGGAGGTCCTCGTGACCGTTGATCCCGAAGCCAAGATGGTGAGGGTTAAGGCCAAGACCGATTTCCCCACCTTCGTCGCCGGCATCTTGGGCATAGAGACCCTCGCCGCCGATAACCCGGCCGCGGCGGTTCATGGCCCGGTGGTGGCGATCACCGGCGGAGGGGTGTATCCTATTGCCATAGACGATGACTATTGGCCTTTTGAGGAGGGCAGAGTATATGACATATGGGTAGGCCAGGAACCGGGCAACTTTGGCTGGCTGAGCTGGGACGGCACCATGTCTGAGGGCTATCTGGCCGACTGCTTGGCTCATCCGAGTAAGAGCGCGGAGTACGTCAACCCGGAGACCGGCCAACGAGATGGCTTGGAAACGGGAAAGTGGGTCTGGGGCCGGCCGGGCGTGGCCAACTCCATCAGCGTGCGCGACGCGCTCGACTATCTCAAAGACAACCAGATTCCTATAACCATCGTGGTCTGGGACGACACCAAGGGCTCTGGCAGCAACGCGCAATACCACATTCGCGGCTTTGCCCAGTTCGTCATCACCGACTATCGCTTGCCGAGCCGGAACAGGATCAGCGGACGATTCCAGAATGGGATTGCTACCGTCAAAGTCACTATTGATGAGCATGCAGATGATGCCGATTTCGGCCTTCACGGGGTCAAGTTGACGGAGTGAGGGGTTTGAGGGATACTGAGTCAATTAGCAGTAGCCAGTTGTCAGTGATCAGTCGTCAGATTCCAAGGGCAACCGCTTGTAGTGACGCCGTCAGGCGTTCTCCATGCCCTTACGGGCACACTACAAACGTCTATGCCCTTATACGAGCCATGAGAAATGAGGCCTATGCAGGGTTTAGCCATTGGGGCCATTGGGGGTTACCTCGTCGGCGCGGGGGTGTGGGTCGTCGCCGGGCGGCTCGGCGCGCGCTACGAGGCTGAGCTGAGCGCCGAGGGGGCGGGAGAAAGCCCACCGACGTTGCGCTCTCAAGGGGGGCTGGTCTCCTCGGGGGCCTTGCTCTTGCAGGCCGCCTTCGCCCTGTTGGGGGGCTATGTGGGCTGGAAGGCCCCCGGCGCGGCGCAAGGGGTGGGGGCGTTGGTGGTCACGGGGCTGCTCGCGGCGATCAGCCTGATAGATTGGCGCGTGCGGCGCATCCCCAATATCCTCTGCGCGGCGCTGGTCCTCTGGGCGTTGGTGCAGATCGTTTGGTTGGGGCGGCCCCAGCCGGGGGCGGCGGCCATCGGGGCGCTGGCGGCGGGGGGGCTGTTCCTCGTCGTGGCCCTCATCGGCCGGGGGGCGATGGGCGCGGGGGATATCAAGCTGGCGACGGCGCTGGGGGCTATCCTGGGCTTCCCGCTCATCTTCCCCGGACTGGCCTTGGGGATCATCGCCGGCGGCCTAGCCGCGTTGGTGCTCCTCCTCACCCGCCGCGTGGGCCGCAAGGGTTTCATTGCCTATGGCCCCTATTTGGCCCTCGGCTCGTGGCTCGTTTGGATGGGGGCGATGGGCTTTTGGCCCTAGGGGGCGGCGCGGGATGAAGGGGCAAAGGGCGCAGGATACCTTGCGGGTGGAGAACCTCACCCGTGGGCAGACCCTGGTTCGCTCAGGGCGGGTGGCCCGCTCCTTCTTCGCGCGGCTGCGCGGCCTCATCGGGAGTGCCCCCTTGGCGCCCGGCGAGGGGCTGCTGATCATCCCCTGCTCTTCGGTGCACACCCACTTCATGCGCTTCCCCATCGATGTGCTGTACCTCGATGCCCAACAACGGGTCGTGGGCATAGATCACGCCCTGGCTCCCTGGCGCGTGGGGCGCTTTTACCGCCAAGTGTGTGCGGTGCTGGAGCTTCCGGCGGGCACGGCCCAAGCGACCTCCACCCAGGTGGGCGATCAGTTGCAGGTGCACGGCCTTCCCATCTAGGGATCGGGGATCAGAGACTAGGGATTAGGAGACCCTGATCCCCGCTCCCTGATGCCTAGATGAAGCGGCCCACCGCCTCGGCGATGGCCTTGAGCTGGCCCATCAGCCGTTCAAAGTCGCTGAAGGTGAGGCTCTGCAAGCCATCCGAGAGGGCGTTGACCGGGTCAGGGTGTACTTCTATGAGCAGTCCGTCGGCGCCGGCGGCCACCGCCGCGCGGGCCAAAGTGGGCACCAGCTCGTAATGGCCGGCGGCATGGCTGGGATCCACGATGATCGGCAGGTGCGAGTTGCGCTTGACCACGCCGATGGAGGAGATATCCAAGGTGAAGCGCGTGCTGGTCTCAAAGGTGCGGATGCCCCGCTCACAGAGGATGACCTGTGAGCTGCCGGCGGCCATCAGGTGGTCGGCAGCCTGCAGCCACTCCGTCACCGTCGCCGACAGGCCGCGTTTGAGGATGCAGGGCTTGCCGCTTTGCCCCACGGCGCGCAGCAGGCTATAGTTCTGCATGTTCCTGGCCCCGATCTGCAACAAGTCCACCTGTTCGTTGAATAGGTCCAAGTGATGGGGATCGGTGATCTCGGTCACCACGGGCACCCCCAACTCGTCTCTGACTTGTTTCAACAGGTACAACCCTTCCTCGCCCAGGCCCTGAAAGCTGAAGGGCGAGGTGCGCGGCTTGAAGGCTCCTCCGCGCAGGATGCGCGCCCCCACGCGGGTGACGTGCTTGGCCGTGGCCAAGAGCTGCTCGTGCGATTCCACCGAACAGGGCCCGGCCATGATCACAACCTGCTGCCCGCCGATAAGCACATCCCCGACGCGCACCAGCGTTGGCTCGTCCTTGAACTCGCGTGAAGCCAGCTTGTAGGGACGCATGATACGCGTGACCGATTCCACGCCGGGGAGGACCTCAAAGGTCTCCGTGGGGACACGGCCGGTATCGCTGCCCAAGATGGCCACGACCACCTTGTTGGTGCCGATGTTAAGCTGGACCTCAAAGCCGAGCTTGCGGGCGCGGGCCACTACGGCATCTATCTGTTCCTGTGCCGCCCCTTGGCGCATCTCAACGATCATCATCCCCTCCTATCGCCCTAGCCGATAACAAAATGCCCCACAGGGCATAACCCGTCTGTGGGGAAGAAGCTTCGGCGACTCTCTAGAGAAGTATAGCCCGCTCCGCACTTCCGTCAAAAGGGACGCAGAGGCGAGCAAAGACAGGTTTTCCGCCAAGGCGCGAAGACATGGAGGCTTATCTCGCGAGCGGCCGTGCCCTCTGATTAAAAGCCCGGCGCAGCCATACGCTATATCGGATAGCTCGCCGAAGGTGCCAGATCCTCGCGCCTTGGTCTTGTCTTACTCCAGCGCCTTGGCCACAGCGTTGGCAAAGTGCTCGGCGACGGCCGAATCCTGTAAGGTGATGATCTTCTC
>DAOTVR010000162.1:0-3870 GCA_034436315.1 Anaerolineae bacterium | reverse complement strand
AGCGAATTCAGTTAGTTTCTTCGCGATATCCTAAAAAAACGAAAATATTTGGCAAAAAAATTTACCGTTCTACGATTTGCATCACCTCCCGTGTGAACTCGGTTAATTGGTGACGGCTCTCGTCGTTTAGCCGCGTAAGGGCAGACTGGAACCGACTAGACTGCCCAAGCAGAAAACTGGCCAGACGGCGATTGATGCGCTCAGCTACAGACAAGCCCATACCTAATCCGATGAATACGCCAAACCCCAATTCGCCGACTTTGCCGATCTCCTTTAGCTTGTCCCACAGGCCGTGTGCTTCGGCTGTATCCCTCAACGATTCCAGGCCGAGGATGATGGCCGTAATCATCTCGGCAGCATAGACCACCGGGGAGCGCTGGTCAGGCGTCCGCGCCAGCAATTCCTCCAGCAAAGATTCGTAATCTTTGGCCTGGCCCGTCTCAAGTTGCTGTAGGATGTGCTCTTTGACAGCTTCCCACTTTTGTTGGTTCACATCTCCGCCGGCTAACCGGGCGAGCTCCTGTGCAGCCTGGGCAGTAGGTCGGAACACGACTGAAGCGCGACCGGGACCGCGCAAGCCGGCCGGAAGTTGATATTCGGCCTTCACCAATCCGTACTTCTCAAGCAGGCGAAGCATCTCGTAAGCCGACACATTCCCCACACCCAAATGCTCTGCGACAGTCGTATAGTGCAAGGGTTTTCGGCTCTCGGTGTACAAATCGAGGAATTTGCTCAAGAATTCTTGTTGACGACGGGTAAGTTTCTTCATGGCCTGATCCCGAATATTCCGAAAATATTATAATACCGAGAGGGGCAATTGTCAAATTCCCTGAGTTTTAGATAGAAGGCCATTCTGCCCGTTATATTCCCAAAATCTTGGACAGATTCTTCGCTGGGTAAGGCAAACTCCTTCGTTTGCTTTGTAGGCCGGTTCAGAGTATCTTTTCACAGCTATTAGATGGCTTGTGTAGAATGCGACGTTTTTGATTTTATGCAAAGTGGTGATATAATAGAAACAATAAACCTCGGTGTTGACGGAAAGCGGAAGGGAGCATGTCATGCGACAGCAAGTAGATGATTTTCTCAACTCGTTACGGGAAGAGAAGGGCTATTCGAACAACACCATCGTAGCCTATCGCAATGATCTAGAGCAGTTCGCACAGTTCCTAACCAAAGCCGGCAGGACCTCCTGGGAGATGGTCGGCAGGGATGACTTGGTAGCTTACGTTAATTCCTTGCGTGGCGAGCGGGAGTACGCTTCGGCGACCGTAGCCCGGAAGGTTGCGGCAGCCAAGTCGTTCTTTCATCACCTGGTTAGCGTGGGTATCCTCAAGGACGATCCCAGCGCCAAGTTAGATTCCCCCAAAGTGCGCAAGTACTTGCCCACTGCACTCTCGGAACAGGAAGTTGATCGCTTGCTTAGAGCTCCTGCTAACCACAATACGGTCCGCGGGATACGCGATACGGCCCTGTTGGAGCTCCTCTATGCGACCGGCATGCGCGTCAGCGAGGTTGTAGATCTGGACCTTGAAGACATTGATTTAGAAACGTGTTCTGTGCATTGTGTCAATAAGAGCGGCAAACATAAGGAACGTACCATTCCGATCCATCGGCGCGCTGCTGATGCGCTGGCCAAGTATCTGGATAACAGTCGCCCCAAGTTGGTGCGTAACGAGAACGAACAGGCTTTATTCCTCAACCACCGCGGCTATCGGCTTACCCGCCAAGGGCTATGGCTGATTATCAAAAAATATGTTGAGGAAGCCGGCATTCAGGCCCCTGTGACTCCCCATACGCTGCGACATTCCTTTGCTACGCACCTATTGAATGGCGGAGCGGACGTGCGCGAAGTACAGGGATTGTTGGGCCATGCGAATGTGTCCACAACGCAAGTGTATACGCAGCTCAACCAGGAGAGGCTGCGTGAGGTCTATGACGAGGCCCATCCCAGGGCGCACTGACGAGCTTACCGAGGTTTAGCCCTCTAGATTTTGAGTGGCCAACCGGAAGGCTTTGCCGAACTACCGCGTCAAAATGGTGAGCGAGCGTGATGGCGGAGTATATAACACGCCAGATGGTCGTCGAGGCGGCCGAATATATACGGAAGCGTGGTTGTTCTTGCCCCCGTGTTGGCCTCATCCTTGGATCGGGCCTTAACGCCGTCGCTGAGCGCGTCCTAGATGCGAAGATCATCCCTTATAGGGAGATCCCTCACTTCCCTAACTCAACCGTCCCTGGCCATGCTGGTCGCTTGCTTCTGGGATGCTTTGGGGGCTTGGAAACCCTGGTGATGCAGGGGCGCGTCCATTACTATGAGGGCTACTCGCTGGCTGAGGTCACCTTGCCCGTTCGCGTCATGCAACTCTTGGGCCTGGACACGCTGATCGTGACCAATGCTGCCGGAGGAATCAGGCCCGGTTTGCGTGTGGGTGACCTAATGGCTATCACCGATCATATCAATTTCGTCGGCATGGCCGGCCATCATCCGCTTCGGGGCCCCAACGATGAACACTTTGGGCCCCGTTTTCTTGACATGACCCGTGCCTATGACCCCGGACTGCTCGAGCTGCTACGCGCGGAGGCCAAAGAGCAAGGGGTGCCTTTGCAGGAGGGAGTCTATGCGATGCTCGCCGGCCCCAGCTTTGAGACCCCTGCGGAGGTGCGGTTCTTGCGCGCGATCGGGGCTGATGCGGTGGGCATGTCCACAGTTCCTGAGGTCATCGTTGCCCGCCATGGAGGAATGCGCGTGTTGGGAATATCGCTGATCAGCAACGTAGCTCACGATTCGCTGGCAGCGGGGGAAAAAGCCTCACATGAGGAGGTGTTGGAGGCAGGTCGGCGTGCTGAGCCTATACTGGCTGGGCTGCTTGAGGGGTTTTTGCGGCGTCTCTCGCGAGCCCGGATGGAGTAGAAATTGTGCTGGATGTCTTGAACTTTTTGTTCAACCTCATCGATCAGCGGGTGATCTGGCTATATGTAGCTTGTCTGATCGTCATCCTCGTTTATATTCGCGCTTACATCGTGGCCCGTCGGGATCAAGAGAACTCGGTCTTTACGATCGAAAAGGAGGTGGCAGCGCATAGGCAGGGTCGGGCCATGTCGGGCATTGGTGCTGTGTTGGGGATCATGGTGGTGATCACGGTGCTCAAGTTCTACGTATTGCCCTCGGTTGATCTCGCTGCCCTCGTTGAATTCACGCCTACGGTCACTTTACCGGTGCCGACAAGGGCGGCCACGAACACGCCCACTCTGCTTCCGACGCCTGTCCAACCTACTGTTACTAATACGCCTAGGTCCTTACGTTCTCCTTCGCCCACCAGCACTCCTGCGCCAACTTTGACGGCCACTCCCCGGACCTGGCCGGCGCAGTGCCCGGACGCAAACGTGCGTATTACCTCGCCAGGGATGAACGCCGTCGTTTCGGGCCGTTTGCCCATTCGGGGTACAGCCAACCACGCTCGCTTCCAATTTTACAAAGTGGAATATGGCCAGGGCGAAAAGCCGACCTCCTGGCACGTCATCAGCGACATTCATAAGGTGCCGGTGGTCAACGGGACGCTTGAAGAGTTGGATACCAAAGCCTTGCCCAACGGCGTCTATTGGCTACAGCTCGTCGTCGTAGACCAATCCGGCAATTTTCCGCCCCCATGCCAGGTGCGGGTGATCGTCCAAAACTAGGCGTAATTTGAGGATCCCTTGACGAGGCGGTTGTGGATCGTCCTGGCTTTTCTGGTCATGAGTGTAGGCTGCACTACGCGGAGCGAGGCGGCCCGATTTACAGCTCTCTCGCCGACGGTCAGCCCCTTGGCCTCTTGGACCTTGCCCGCTTCGGATACGCCGCCGAATACACCGAAGCCGTCCTTCACCGCT
>DAOTVR010000161.1:0-13310 GCA_034436315.1 Anaerolineae bacterium | reverse complement strand
GAAGGAGTTATAAAAGGAAGAGGAGGCTACTGGTGATTAGAGCGGAGGGGAAACGCCCGTTCCCATTCCGAACACGGAAGCTAAGCCCTCCAGCGCCGATGGTACTGCCCTGGCAACGGGGCGGGAGAGTAGGTCACTGCCAAGGGAGCCCGCTCGTGTTTCGTCCCCCTCCCCCAGATGAGGCCTGGGGGCTTTATTTTTCACCTCAGGACAATTGCATTTGCCGCTTTTCATCGCCTCGTAGCCGCGATCGTTTCCATGTTTTTTTGCCGGCCGGGGTGCGGCACGCCGCGCTAAATTGCCAGCCACGTAAGATACAGAATCCCAATGCTTGCTTGCCCTGTTGAGCAACTTGCTTGTGGGCTTAACAGGGTATATGATGTCCAATGCGCATCACTCTGGAGTTCGGCGCAGAATATCGCTAGTAAAAGTATCTATTCTGTAAAGGGGAACGATGCCATGATCAAAATCGCCATGATAGGAGCTGGGAGCATTGGCTTCACGCGTCGGCTGGTTATGGACATCCTGGCCGTTGAGGAGTTGCGGGATACTGAATTTCGTTTCATGGACATCAGCCAAGAGAATCTGGAGATGGCCGCCTCGCTCTGTCGCAAGATGATTCAGGACAACGGTTTGCCAGCTAGGGTCTATGCGACGATGAATCGGCGCGAGGCCATCGCCGGGGCAGACTATGTTATCTCCACAGTAAGGGTGGGTGGCCTAGAGGCTTTCGCTCATGATATTGAGATCCCCCTTAAGTATGGTGTAGATCAATGTGTTGGGGATACATTGGGCCCTGGGGGGATATTCTATGCTCTACGAACTATCCCCGTGCTTTTGGATATCGCTGAGGATATGCGTGCTGTGGCGCCTCGTGCCCTTTTCATCAACTATTCTAACCCGATGGCTATGAATTGTTGGGCCGTGCGGCGAGCTGGTGGCGTGCACATCATTGGCCTGTGCCACGGTGTACAAGGCGGGCATCAGTTGATCGCTCAGGCTTTGGGACTTCCGCCGGAGGAGGTTGATTACATTTGTGCCGGGATCAACCATCAGACGTGGTATATCCAGGTTACTCATAAGGGTAAAGACATGCTGCCTTTCTTGCTAGAGGCGATGGAGAAACACCCTGAGATATCCAAGTCTGAGCCCTGTCGCATTGACGTACTGCGCCGCTTTGGCTACTTTTGTACCGAGTCCAACGGACACTTGAGTGAGTACTTGCCCTGGTATCGCAAAAACCCCGAGGAGATGAAAAAGTGGATCTACACCGGCACGTGGATTGGTGGGCCGACGGGTGGATATCTCAATTTCTGCCGCGAGAGCCGCGACGAGTATGTGAAGATGTATCCCAAGTGGCTCAGCGGTGAAGCGGAGTATATCAGGCTAGGAGAGCGCACCAGCGAACATGCCTCCTATATCATTGAGGCCCTAGAAACCGGACGCCCCTATCGGGGGCATTTCAATGTAGAGAATCGTGGCTTGATCACCAACCTGCCCGATGGCTGCACGGTAGAGATCCCTTGCTATGTGGACGGCAATGGGATCAGTCCGGCATGGGTGGGGCCATTGCCCCTGGCTTGCGCGGCGACGTGTAGGGCGAGCATCAGCGTTCAAGAGATGACCGTAGAGGCTGCGCTGACGGGCAATCGCGAGCTGGTCAAGTTAGCCGTATTGCATGATCCTTTGACGGGGGCTGTCTGTAATACGGAACAGGTCTGGCAGATGTGTGATGAGATGTTTGAGGCCCTTGCCCCATGGCTGCCGCAGTTCAATGGCGAAGGGCGTCGTTGGAAGGATATCCCTCAGCCCGATGGCGGAGTTCTACGCTTTCCTAAGGCAGCTGGTAGCTGGCGGCCGCCGGCGTTGGCCCAGTAGGATGCCGCCTCGTTTGGGTTTTTGTGCTCATTAAAACGGTCAGGAGATCTGGCAGATGACAAACGTTAGAATCGGTTTCGTCGGAGTTGGCAGCATGGGACAGTGTGCCCATCTTAAGAATTATGTCACCGTGGCCGATTGCCAGGTGGTGGCCCTCGCTGAGCTTCGCGAGGAGCTGGGCAAAAAGGTGGCCGCACGCTACGGCGTGCCGCGAGTATATCGGCATCACGAGGAGATGCTGGCCCAGGAGAAGCTGGATGGCATCGTGGCTTCGCAGCCCTTTACGCGCCACGGATTGCTTGTGCCTGAGCTCCTCAAGGTGGGGGTACCCGTATTCACTGAGAAGCCTCTGGCTGGCTCACTTGAGGTTGGTGAGAGGATCGTTGAGGCCGTGCGCAAGAGCGGCACTTGGCACATGGTGGGCTACCACAAGCGCAGTGATCCGGCGACGATGTATGCCAAGGCAGAGATCGAGCGGCTCAAGCAGACGGGCGAGCTGGGAAAGTTGCGTTATGTGCGCATCATCATGCCCGCCGGGGATTGGGTGGCTGGCGGCTTTAATGATCTCATTCGCTCTGATGATCCGCTGCCCAAGCTGGATTACGATCCCCCGGCCAGCGATATGGATGAGAAGCTCTACCAGAAATATGTGGAGTTTGTAAACTATTATATCCATCAGGTCAACCTGATGCGCCACTTACTGGGCGAGCCCTATCAGGTTTCCTATGCCGACCCTTCGGGGGTGTTGTTGATTGTGCAGAGCGCGAGCGGGGTAGCCGGTACCATTGAGATGTCGCCCTACACCACGACGATAGATTGGCAGGAGTCGGCGTTGGTGGCCTTTGAGCATGGCTATGTGAAGCTTGATCTGCCTGCGCCGTTGGCCTCAAATCGTCCGGGCCGTGTGGAGATATTCCGCGATCCCGGCAATGGGGCTACGCCTCAAACGATCGTGCCTCAACTGCCCTGGATCCATGCCATGCGCCAACAGGCGATCAACTTTGTGCGCGCCATTAAAGGTGAGATAAAGCCTCTCTGTGAGGCTGAGGAAGCCTTAGAGGATCTGAGGGTGGCTCGACAGTATATTCGTTTGCTTACCGGACGCTGATCTTTTCTAGGTCGTGGTTTATAGATGGGTAAAGGGCGGTTAGGATCGCTTTCGCTTTGGGCACGTTGTATTAGGCAATGTTTTCAGGAGGGTGGGACGATGCCGGTTAAGTTTCATAAAGTGCTCATCGCTGACGAAATGTACGAATCTGCAGGGGTCTTTGATGTGAACAACGACGGCCATTTAGATATCGTTTCGGGAGCTTTTTGGTACGAGGGGCCGGAGTTCAAGGTGAGACACAAGATCGGCGATGTTCAGGCTATTGGGGATTATTATGATGATTTTTCCACTATCCCTATGGACATTAACGGCGACGGCTATATGGATTTCGTCACGGGTGGCTGGTGGGGCAATACCTTGCGCTGGCGGGAGAATCCCGGCCCGAAAGGCGGCGAGTGGCCCGAACACATCATCGCTGAGACGGGCAACATCGAGACGACTCGGGCCTGGGATGTGGATGGTGACGGACAGCTTGAACTGGTTCCCAATACACCGGGGGGGCCGTTGGTGGTCTATAAGCTGATCACCGACGCTATGGGCAAAGGCACGGGCCGTTTCGCGCAGTACAAACTCTGGGATAAGCCCCAAGGGCATGGCCTAGGTTTTGGAGATATCACCGGCAATGGCCGAGGCGATTTCGTCTTCTGTAACGGCTGGCTGGAGGCGCCGCAAGGTGATCCCTATACGGGGCAGTGGATCTTTCATCCTGATTTCGATCTTGGCGTTGCCAGTGTGCCCATTTTGGTAGTAGACGTCAACGGAGATGGTCTGAATGACATCATCGTTGGACAGGCACACAACTACGGCCTGGACTGGTGGGAGCAAGGACGAGACGCGTCGGGCAAGCGCACGTGGCGGAGGCATCCCATTGACCCTTTCAACTCGCAGTATCATGACATGCAATGGGTAGATATTGATGGCGATGGCCAAGGCGAGCTGGTCACGGGCAAGCGCTATCGCGCTCATCGTTACACAGATCCGGGTGATTTTGACCCTGTGGGCTTTTACTACTTCAAATGGAACGGCGAATCTTTCTCCAAACAGGTGATTGACTATGGCCTGGCACGCACGGGCAAGGGCTGCGGGATCTCTTTCGCCGTCGCGGACTTGCGCGGTACGGGGAGGTTAGATCTCGTGGCTCCGGGCAAGGACGGGCTGTATGTTTACTTTAATGAGGGTTGCATATAGCCATGCGTTGCAATCCCAAGATCGTAATGGTTGGTGGGGGCAGCTACAATTGGTGCCCTAGGTTGTTGAGCGACCTGATGCGGACCCCCGAGATGGAGGGCGCTGAGGTGGTGCTCCTTGACCCGAATGCGCAAGCTGCCGAAGAGGTGCGGGCAGCTGGAGAGGCGATCGCTAGGGCTCTGAACAAGGAGTACCGCCTTTGGGCCACAAAGAGCGAGGCCGAGGCATTTCAGGGCGCCGATTTCGTGCTCATCACCATCTCTACCGGGGGTCTGGAGGCGATGGCTCACGACCTGGCCATCCCCGAAAGATATGGCATCTTTCACACGGTGGGCGATACGGCCGGCCCCGGTGGTTGGTCGCGTGCGCTGCGCAATGTGCCCGTCTTTGTGCACTTGGCCCAACAGATCGAGCGCTATGCACCACGCGCGGTGGTCCTGAATTACACCAATCCGCTCGCCGTATTAACTGGTACCATCGCGCACGTGAGCGCTCTTCGCGTCGTAGGGCTTTGTCATGGGGTATTTGAGAATTATCAGGTCTTGCAAAAGCTCCTCAGCGTAGAGGAAAAAGACCTTGCCGTGCGCTTTGGGGGAGTGAACCATTTCTTTTGGATCCTTGATTTTACTGTTAAAGGGCAACCGGGCTATCCCTTGTTAAGGGAGAAACTGGCAGGGAAGACGCTTGATGAGGCCCTATATGAGGGCACTATAGATGAGATGGGCTTTCATTCTCACCACAAATTGTGTGATGAGCTATTCAGTGAGTATGGTTATCTGCCCTATGTAGGTGACCGACATACTTGCGAGTTCTTGCCAGGGTATATAACGCCGAGCTTGAGTTCCCTTGAACGCTATAAGCTCGTACGCACCAGTGTACAGGAACGCTACGGGTATCGGGACAAGGCACGGCAGTGGACCTTGGATTTGCTCAGCGGCAAGGCAACGCCTCCAGCTAGGTCAAGGGAGACGGCCGTAGACATCATGATGGCCTTTTGGCATGGTCGGCCTTTCGTGGATGTGGTGAACTTGCCCAATGTGGGACAGAGCGATAATCTGCCCCGGGGCGCGGTGGTGGAGACGCTCGGTATCGCTGATGGCCTAGGCTTCAGGGCCATTTCTACCGGTTCTCTGCCCCCAGTGTTACAGCAACTGGTTGCTCCGCATTGTCAGGAGCAACTGATGGTTTTAGAAGCGGCTCTCAAAGGGGATCGCAAGCTCGCTTTGGAGGCGCTGATGATCGATCCCCTTTGTGCTCATCTAAGCCCCAGACAAGTGCGCGAGATGGGGTTGGAGTTGATGGCGGCCACCAAGGAGTGGCTTCCACAGTTCCGTTGATCTCAAAGGGCTTGAGCGTGCACGCGGAGCGCAAGCTGGAGCAACTCAAGATTTGTCTCAATAGGGACGTGCGTTCCATGACGACAACCGGTCTGGAGCGCTACCGATTCGTGCATCATGCGTTGCCCGAGATAAGCCTAGAGGAAGTGGATACGAGTACAAGTTTTCTGGGCCGTCGCTTGCGGGCCCCTTTGCTTATCTCGGCCATGACCGGCGGCGTCGCTCTGGCCGGGGAGATCAACCGGCGACTGGCTTGGGCTGCCCAGGAGTTGGGTTTGGCCATGTGTTTAGGTTCCCAGCGGGCCGCCGTTGAGGATCCCTCGCTTCTGGAGACTTATCAAGTGCGCCAGGTTGCACCGGATATCCTCCTTTTCGCTAATCTGGGTGCTGTGCAACTTAATTACGGGTATGGCATAAAAGAGTGCCTGTGGGCTGTGGAGAGTGTAGGGGCTGATGCCCTGGTGTTACATCTTAACCCGCTCCAGGAGGCACTCCAGCCTGGAGGGAACACGAATTTCACAGGCCTTCTTGAACGAATCGCCGCAATTTGCCGGGCGTTGCCCGTGCCCGTGATCGTCAAAGAGGTGGGCTGGGGGATATCAGCGGCTATCGCAGAGAAGCTGTGCCAGGCCGGGGTAGCTGCTTTAGACCTGGCCGGGGCGGGTGGCACCTCGTGGAGCGAGGTGGAACGTCGCCGCAGTCCGACGTCCGCTGAGGCTGAGGTTGCTGAGGCCTTTGCCGATTGGGGCATCCCTACCGCGGAAGCGTTGGTAGCGGCCCGCCAAGCTTGTCCCGGCATACCCTTGATCGCCAGTGGAGGCATCAAGGATGGGGTGGAAGTGGCCAAATGTTTGGCTTTGGGAGCACATCTGGTTGGGATCGCCCAGCCCTTGTTGCGCTCAGCAATGGACTCCTCAAAAGCGGTAAGCGAGCAATTGCGCATCATTATTCGCCAATTGCGCGTAGCGATGTTCTGCGTAGGAGCGAGGACTATCGCCGACCTGGATGTCTCTCGTCTCGTGCGCAAAACGTGAACGGGGAACATGGCTTACGATTACACACCTTATCTGGATGAGGTAGAGCGGGAGCTACGTGATCTCCTCGCCGTACGTGAGGAGGCTGTGGCTCCTCTTTACCAGATGATGCAGTATCATCTGGGATGGTTAGATGCCCGTTTTCGGCCTGTAGAGGCCCCTCGTGGCAAAAGGTTACGGCCGCTCCTGTGTCTCTTGGCCTGTGAGGCTGTTGGTGGGGATTGGCGCCAGGCTGTTCCGGCTGCGAGCGCCATTGAACTGTTACACAATTTCTCTTTGCTTCACGACGATATTGAGGATCGTAGTGAGACGCGGCGGCATCGTCCCACGGTGTGGAGTTTATGGGGCGTCCCTCAAGGGATCAACACGGGTGATGCAATGTGGGCTGTCTCTAGGCTGGCCATGTTGCGGCTGGCGGAGCGAGGATATGATGCTGAGACCATCCTGCGGGCCATCAGGCGGCTGGATGAGGCCTGTGTTGAGCTGTGTACAGGGCAATATCTTGATCTTGCGTTCGAGCAGGCCGAGATGATATCCCTTGAGGAGTACGAACGAATGATCGCCGGAAAGACGGCGGCGTTGCTTTCGGCCTCCGTGGCCATCGGAGCCATACTCGGCGGCGCAACAGATGCGGTCGTCGAGGCCTATGCCGGCTTTGGGCACGAGCTTGGGCTGGCCTTTCAGATCGTAGATGACATCCTGGGTATATGGGGAGATCCCACCGTTACAGGCAAGTCTACAGCAAGCGACATCTTGGAACGCAAGAAGGCCTTGCCGGCGCTTTATGCTTTGCATTGGGAGCGGAAGCGAGGGCGGAATGACCTTGCTGCCCTTTATGCCAAGCCCTCGTTATCTGTGGAGGATATTCCCCAAGTGCTTTTGCTCTTGGAACGCGCCGGCGCCGAGGAGTATGCCCGCAGCCAAGCCCGCAATCACCATCAGCGCAGCTTACAGTACCTCCAGGCTACCCAAATCCACCACCCTGCTCAAGATGCTTTGCGGGATTTGAGCTACTCGCTGGTCGAGCGCGTGTTCTAGAGGTGCTTGGGAACCTCAAGCTCTTGGGCGGCGTCTCCAAAAGAGACGTAGATCAGGTGAATATGGGTCGCCGAGGGAGTATGTGTTTAGCCCGGTTGCGAGGCATTGTTTTAGGAAGCATATTGGCCTTCTTTATCGGGTTCATAGGTTCATTGATCTATCACCCTGGCCTGTTCTTGCCTCTGCCCACAGCCCAGACTATTAGGGAGCGGGCTTTGGCTCCCTCCAGTTTGATCTTGGACCGAGATGGTCGGCTGCTTTACGAGATCGTTGATCCCCACGCGGGTCCTCATCGCCCCGTTAAGTTAGAGGATGTCCCCCTGGCCTTACGCCAGGCGATCATCGCAACCGAGGATGCCTCTTTCTATAGCAACCCCGGCGTGGATCTAAGGGGAGTTATCCGCGCTCTTTGGATGAATTGGCGCAGCGGCCAGGTGCTCTCGGGAGCCAGTACTATCACCCAACAGTTGGCTCGCAACTTGCTGCTTGAGCCGAGCAGACGCCATGAGCAAAGCTGGCAACGCAAGTTATGGGAATCCCTTTTGGCTTATCACATGACGCGGGTATTCAGCAAGGATGAGATCCTCACTCTCTATCTGAACGAGACGTATTTTGGGAACATGGCTTATGGCGTCGAGGCGGCGGCCCGAGCTTATTTCGGTAAGCCGGTATCTCAGTTGGACATAGCCGAGTGTGCCCTGTTGGCGGGGCTTCCCCAATCTCCTGAAGCCTATAACCCGCTGAGCAACTTGCCGGCGGCCAAGGCCCGGCAGAAGGTTGTCCTGGAGCTCATGGTTAAGGCGGGATATATCACCCAGGCTGAGGCGGAGCTAGCCTATAACGAGCCGCTGTATTTTGCCAGTCAACCTTTTCGCATTGAGGCCCCTCATTTTTGTATGCTTGTGCGCGACGAGCTCACGCGGCTTCTTGGTGAGGATGTGGTGCGACGTGGAGGGTTGCGCATTTACACCACGCTTGACCTGGGTTTGCAGCACGCTGCCGAGGCGCATGTACGCCGACATCTGGAGCAGCTTAACAAACCGGCAAAAGGGTTTCCTGGTCATAACGTACATAATGCGGCCGTGGTCGTATTAGATCCTCATAACGGCGCCGTGCGGGTGATGGTCGGCAGCCCCGACTATTTTGACCCGCAGATCAACGGGGCGGTGAATGCTGTCTTGGCTCTGCGGCAGCCGGGGTCAGCCTTGAAGCCCTTGACCTATGCCGCTGCTTTCGCCCGAGGCTATTCGCCGGCGAGCATGATCGCCGACGTGCGCACGTCGTTTCTCACCCGTGAGGGCACGCCCTATGTGCCCGTCAATTATGATTATCGTTTTCACGGCCCGGTGCTCTTGCGCCAGGCTCTGGCTTGCTCGTATAATGTCGTCGCTGTCAAGCTTCTCGATAGGATCGGCATCGAGGCGCTTACCTCTCTGGCTCGTACCCTAGGCATTAGCACGCTCGATCAGACGGAACGACACGGTTTGGCCTTGACCCTGGGGAGCTGTGAGGTTCAGTTATTGGAACTCACCAGCGCCTATGCCGGCTTCGCCAACGGTGGATGGCGAGTATCGCCGTATGTCATAGAGCGCATTGAAGATGACCGAGGCAAGGTGCTCTATCGCGCCGAGCCTGATCCGCCTCAACGGGTCTTGGATGAGCGTATCGCCTATCTGATCACCGATATACTCGCCGATAGGCAAGCTCGTCTCCCCACTTTTGGGGAGGGGAGTGCGCTTGATCTTCCCTTTCCGGCGGCGGTCAAGACGGGGACCACAACCGAGTTCCGTGATAACTGGACCGTGGGCTATACGAGTGAGTGGGTCGTGGGTGTATGGGTGGGCAATGCCAATAACGAGCCGATGTTGCGCGTCTCGGGAGTCACGGGCGCTGCGCCCATTTGGAATGCGGTCATGCGCAGCGCTCACCCTCGGCCTCCTCGTCCTTTCCCTCGCCCTGCCGGGTTGGTGGAGGTAGAAGTCTGCGCTGAATCAGGTCTCTTGCCCGGGATCGCTTGCGCTCATCGGCGGAAAGAGCTCTTTCTGGAAGAGAATGTGCCCACCGCCTTTTGTCAAATGCATCGCTTGATGGCCTTTGATGCGGCCACCGGCCAGTTAGCGGGCCCCGATTGCCCTGCGGAGCGGCGTATCTTGCGCCCCGTAACGTATTGGCCGGCCGAGCTCTTGGTTTGGGCCCAAGAGGAGGGCTTGACTATGCCCCCAGGGGAGGAAAGTGGGAGCGCTACGCTCCAGCATGTGTCTAGAGATTCGGCAGAGCTCGTCGCGGAAGGAGAGGCCGGCGGGCTTCGGCTTATCAGTCCTGATCCCAATAGCGAGTATCGCATTGTCGCCGACATACCCAGGCAGTTCCAACAACTTGAAGTTGTAGTCTTGTATGCGTCAGAGCTTGGGCGAGTTGGGCTCTCCTTGTGGGTTGACGGGGAACGGTATCATACTTGGGCGAATCCACCTTACCGGACTTTTTGGACGCTCTCTCCAGGCGTTCACGAGTTTCGCGTGTGTGCGCGGAACACTTGTAGTAAGCCGGTGCGCGTTACGGTCGTGGAGTAGAGAAAGGATCAGATTATGAAAAGGTTATCTGGCCTCCTCGTGGTTTTGGGTGTGTTGAGCATCACCGTAGCTGGCCTGGTGGCTTGTGCGAGACCTCAACCGACTGTGACGCCAGCGCCGACATCCACGCCAACGTCTATGCCGACACCTTCCATTACCCCCTTGCCAACGGCGACGCCCCTTCCCCCGCAGCCGCCGAGGGTATTGCGTCGTTCGCCCCAGCGGGGAGAGGAATTGCCTCCCAATGCGCCCGTTTTGATCTACTTTGACCAAGAGATGGATGCCCGATCGCTTGAAGAGGCTCTCGTCATTGAGCCTGCTGTAAAGGGCAGTTTATCTTGGGATGATCCGCGCACATTGCGTCTGAACCCGCCTGCCGAAGGCTTTGCACGCAATACCGAATACCGCATAACGATCAGCACCAAGGCACGGAGCAGCCGCAAGTTGGCCCTTATGCAGCCCGTTGAGTTTCGCTTCCGCACGGTGGGCTATCTGGAGGTCACGGAAGTTTTTCCATTGCCGGATAGCGTTGGGGTGAGCGACGAAAGCGTCATCCGGGTGGTCTTTAACCGCCCCGTCGTGCCTTTGACCGCCATCCAGGATCAAGCTGGCTTGCCGGAGCCGCTCGAGTTCACTCCTCCTATCAAGGGCAAGGGCAATTGGACCAACACGTCCATCTACACCTTTACCCCCAGTGAGAGGCTGCTTCCGGGGACCCGATACAAGGCGGTCGTGCGCCAGGGCTTACAAGATACTACGGGTGGGCTTTTGGCTCAGGACTATGTTTGGTTTTTCACCACCGCCCTTCCCGATGTGGTCAGCGTCTCGCCTGCGCACAAGGCGCTCTATGTATCGCCGGGCGCTTCTGTGCGGATCCATTTCAATCAGCCGATGGATCATGAGGCTACTCAAGCGCGTTTCTCGCTGAAACACAGTCAGACTCAACAAGCTGTCGCCGGTTCCTTTAGGTGGGATGGCACCAGCATGATCTTTACCCCTGCCCGGCCTTTGGAGTTGGGGATTCAGTATCTGGCCTGCCTGGAGAAGGGTTCCCCTGCGGCCAGCGGCCAAGCCACCGTTGCGAACACTTATGCCTGGGCGTTTACAGTGGTTGACCAACCTGAGCTGATCACCTCTAGCCCACGGGAAGGTGAGACGGGAGTCAATTTAGGAGGTGGGCTCCAATTTGTTTTCTCTAGCCCTATCAGTGAGCCGACTTTTCTCAAAGGCTTGATCATCACGCCCACAGCCAAGGTGTATGTGTACTTGGAGAAGGATGATACGGTGGTCCATGTCGGGACCTACCTGAGGCCTTCGACGCTTTACACCGTCACCTTGACCACGGATATCCAAGGACGTTATGGTCATCCGCTCAAAGAGAGTAAAACGATTCGCTTCCGCACCCGGCCTTTGGAGCCTATGGTGCAATTGAGCTTCTATGGAGCGGGCGTGTTTAGCGCCTATAGCAAGCCCGTGATCTACGGCTCGTTCCTGAACGTTTCGCGGGTGAACATGGCGCTTTATACCTTGCCAGTTGAGGACTTTATCGCGTTGAACGGCGAGGATTCCTGGAAGTTTTGGGAGGAATACCGTGGCAAGGAAGAGCACCTTGTGCGTCGTTGGTCGCGGGCCGTAAGCGCCCCATTGAATACCAGCAAGCCCTTCTCGCAGACGCTCACCTTGCCGGATGGAGAGGCCCTCCCCTCGGGGCTTTACTACCTGGAAGTTGGCGCCCCGGAAATGCGGAGCGTAGAAAAACGCCTGCTCGTCGTCTCGGATACGAATCTCACCCTGAAGAGCACGCCTACAGAGGTGTTGGTCTGGGCCACCGACATGCGCGATGCCCTGCCTATTCCAGGGGTGAGCCTGACGGTCTACAATGGCAAAGGTCAGCTACTTGCCGAAGCCAAAACGGATCAGGATGGGGTCGCTCGCGCCGAGATCCCCCAACAGGAGCCTTGGGCGCCGCTCATCGTCTTGGCCAGGCGTGGAGATGGCGTCACCGCCGTGCTGCGCAATTGGTCCAGTGGACTGGATCCATGGGACTTTGGGCTTGAAGGGGGCTTTAGCCTGGAGCGCTACAATGGGTTCCTCTACACGGATCGGCGCATCTATCGGCCGGGGCAGAAGGTGTATTTCAAGGGCATCTTGCGCTTGGATGATGATGCGCAGTATAGCTTGCCGCCTGCCGGTGGAGAGGTGCACGTTGTGGTCAGCGATGGCCAGGGTAGGCAAATCTGGCAGGATGTATTTTCGCTGAGTGAGATGGGCACGTTCTACGGCGAGTTTGAGCTGGGCCAAGATGCGGCGCTGGGGTATTACGACTTACGGGCGAAATACGGCGAGTACTATTTCGGCGTTGATTTCCAAGTGGCCGAATATCGTAAGCCCGAGTTCCAGGCTCAAGTGACCTTAGACAAGAGTGACTATATCCATGGCGATACCATCCAAGCCGTCGCCGAGGCGAGTTACTTCTTCGGTGGCCCCGTGAGCCAGGCCAAGGTCCATTGGCGAGTGATGAGCCAACCTTATTTCTTCGACCGCTGGCAGGGCGAGGGATACTATGATTTTACCGATGCGGATGATTATTGGCGGCCTTCTTTCTCCGCCTATGGCGAAGTGGTGACCGAGGGCGAAGGCCAAACCGATGCGCAAGGGCGCTTTGTCTTCAGCGTGCCGGCCAACATCGCTGAGCGTAGGCAAAGCCAGATCTATACGGTGGAAGCCTCTATCGTGGACGTGAACAACCAAGAGGTAAGCGCGCGCAGCGCGGCTGTAGTGCACAAGGGCACGTTCTACATTGGCCTCGCGCCGACGAGTTATGTGGGCACAGCAGGACGGGAGGCAAGCGTGCACGTCATCACTGTAGATACTCAAGGGATCACCCGCACCCGCCAGGCGCTTGAGGTGGTCTTTAGCCTGCGCGAGTGGTACAGCGTTCAGGAAAAGGTGGGAGAGAGTGATTACTACTGGACCAACAAGGTGCGCGATACTCCTGTGTCCACCAAAACGGTGCAAACTGATGAGTTGGGTCAGGCGCTGGTGAGCTTCAAGCCCGAAAAGGGCGGTACGTACCGCGTCGTGGCCAGAGGGCTGGATGAGCGCGAGAATGAAGTACGCAGCGCCACCTTCCTGTGGATCAGCGATCGCGAGTGGG
>DAOTVR010000160.1:0-12651 GCA_034436315.1 Anaerolineae bacterium | reverse complement strand
AACGCGTTAAGTATCCCGCCTGGGGACTACGGCCGCAAGGTTAAAACTCAAAGGAATTGACGGGGGCCCGCACAAGCAGCGGAGCGTGTGGTTTAATTCGATGCAACACGAAGAACCTTACCTGGGCTTGACATGCGCGTAGTAGGGAACCGAAAGGGGACCGAGCCTTCGGGCAGCGCGCACAGGTGCTGCATGGCTGTCGTCAGCTCGTGCCGTGAGGTGTTGGGTTAAGTCCCCCAACGAGCGCAACCCCTGTTGCCAGTTGCAGGTTTCTGGCGAGACTGCCGGCATATAACCGGAGGAAGGCGGGGATGACGTCAAGTCAGCATGGCCTTTATGTCCAGGGCTACACACACGCTACAATGGCCGGTACAAAGGGGGGCGAAGCCGCGAGGCGGAGCGAATCCTCCAAAGCCGGTCTCAGTTCAGATTGCAGGCTGCAACCCGCCTGCATGAAGTCGGAGTTGCTAGTAACCGCCGGTCAGCCATACGGCGGTGAATACGTTCCCGGGCCTTGTACACACCGCCCGTCACGTCATGGGAGCTGGCGATACCTGAAGTCGGTGGGCCAACCGCGAGGGGGCAGCCGCCTAGGGTAGAGCTGGCGACTGGGACGAAGTCGTAACAAGGTAGCCGTACCGGAAGGTGCGGCTGGATCACCTCCTTTCTAGGGAGAAATCGGTATGGGGGCGGTGCCCCGGGCCGATGGTCGGGCCGCTGTTCCTGTCACTCTTCAGGGGTTAAGGGGGGCGCGGGCCTTTAGCTCAGCAGGCGAGAGCATCCCTCTGATAAGGGGAAGGTCTCTGGTTCGAGTCCAGAAAGGCCCATGGAGGGGGGATGTAGCTCAGGTGGGAGAGCGCCTCCCTTGCACGGAGGAGGGCAGGGGTTCGAATCCCCTCATCTCCATGAGGGGGGATTAGCGGGCAGGGCTCAGGGATCAGGGGGCTGATAGCTGAGCCCTGACGGCTAGTCAGGGGGTTGGCACCTTAACAACTGAACAGGACGGGAGATCGATTTCGCGGGTGATCAAGCTACCAAGGGCACACGGTGGATGCCTTGGCGCTAAGGGCCGAAGAAGGACGTGGCAGACTGCGAAAAGCTTCGGGGAGCCGTCAGCGGGCGTTGATCCGGAGATCTCCGAATGGGGGAACCCACCCGGGGGAATGCCCGGGTACCGCGCGCCGGGAGGCGTGGCGGGGGGCACGAGGGGAACTGAAACATCTCAGTACCCTCAGGAGAAGAGAGGATTCCCCGAGTAGTGGCGAGCGAAAGGGGAGGAGCCCAAACCGTCGTCGTGGAGAAGGGTGTAGCCGTTGCGGCGGCGGGGTAGGAAGGCCCGGGGGGGCGTCTACACGCGCCCACAGGGGAAGGATGGCCTCTAGGGGAAGAGCGCTGGAAGGGCTCACCGTAGAGGGTGAGAGTCCCGTACCCGAAAGGGGACATCCACCTGCCGGAGACCTTGAGTACCACGGGGCACGCTAATCCTGTGGGAAGCAGGGGGGACCACCCTCCAAGGCTAAATACCCTTAGCGACCGATAGGGGAGAGTACCGTGAGGGAAAGGTGAAAAGGACCGGGGTGACCGGAGTGAAATAGAACCTGAAACCGTGTGCCTACAAGCAGTGGGAGGGCGATAGTAGCCCCTTAGGGGGCGAAGGCCTGACCGCGTGCCTTTTGGAGAATGAGCCAGCGAGTTGCTCTCTGTGGCCAGGTTAAGGGGGGGTACACCCGGAGCCGTAGCGAAAGCGAGTCCGAAGAGGGCGATGAGTCGCAGGGAGCAGACCCGAAACCGGGTGAGCTACCCATGGCCAGGACGAAGCGGAGGTAGCACTTCGTGGAAGGCCGAACCCTTCACTGTTGCAAAAGTGAGGGATGAGCTGTGGGTAGGGGTGAAATGCCAAACGAACCCGGAGATAGCTGGTTCTCCCCGAAATAGCTTTTGGGCTAGCGCCAGGGGGCGAGTGGTGGAGGTAGAGCACTGATTTGGCTAGGGGGCATAGCGCTTACCGAACCATCTCAAACTCCGAATGCCACCACTTGGGGCCCTGGCAGTCGGACCGTGGGGGATGAGCTTCATGGTCGAGAGGGAAAGAGCCCAGACCGCCGGCTAAGGTCCCCAAGTTCAGGCTGAGTGGGAAAGGAAGTGAGATTACTGAGACAGCCAGGAGGTTGGCTTAGAAGCAGCCATCCTTGAAAGAGTGCGTAATAGCTCACTGGTCTAGTGATCTTGCGCCGACAATATAGCGGGGCTAAGCCTGACACCGAAGCCGCGGAGGCGGCGGGAGCCGCCTGGTAGGGGAGCGTTCTGAGCGCGGAGAAGCCGGACCGGGAGGACCGGTGGAGGGCTCAGAAGTGCGAATGCTGGCATGAGTAGCGAGAAACATGTGCGAAACATGTTCGCCGTAAATCCGAGGTTTCCGACGCAAGGTTCATCCTCGTCGGGTTAGTCGGGCCTAAGCCGAGGGCGGGGAGCCGTAGGCGATGGGCAACGGGTCAACATTCCCGTACCACGGATCGGGCGTTTGAGCGATGGGGGGACGCAGGAGGGTAGGCCAGCCTGTTAGCGGATTCAGGTGCCAAGCCTGTAGGGCGAAGAGGGGGACAGGGAAAGCCGTTCCCGGAGCCTGAGGGGTGATGGCGGAGGCCTGGGGCCCACAAGTGGCCGAGCCCAGACTGCCGAGAAAAGCCTCTAGCGAGCCCGACGTGACCGTACCGCAGACCGACGCTGGTGGATGGGTAGAGGATACCAAGGCGAACGGGAGAACCCCTGTTAAGGAACTAGGCAAAATGACCCCGTAACTTCGGGAGAAGGGGGGTCCCCCCGGGTGAGGGAGCGAGCCTTCGGAGCCTGGGGGGATCGCAGGGAAACGGCCCTACCGACTGTTTAACAAAAACACAGGTCTCTGCGAAAGCGCAAGCTGAGGTATAGGGGCTGACACCTGCCCAGTGCCGGAAGGTTAAAGGGAGGGGTTAGCGCAAGCGAAGCTCCGAACTGAAGCCCCGGTGAACGGCGGCCGTAACTATAACGGTCCTAAGGTAGCGAAATTCCTAGTCGGGTAAGTTCCGACCCGCACGAATGGTGTAACGAGTGGGGCGCTGTCTCAACAGGGGACCCGGCGAAATTGAAATAGGTGTGAAGATGCATCTTACCCGCAGCAGGACAAAAAGACCCCGTGGAGCTTTACTGCAGCCTGATATGGAGCTAGGACTCGCTCTGTGTAGGATAGGTGGGAGACTATGAAGCTGGGGCGCCAGCCTCGGTGGAGTCGGCCTTGAAATACCACCCTGGGCGGGTTTTGGCCCTAACCCCTTGGCCGTGGATCCGGGAGGGGGACAGTGTCAGGTGGGCAGTTTGACTGGGGCGGTCGCCTCCTAAAGGGTAACGGAGGCGCCCAAAGGTTCCCTCAGGCTGAATGGAAACCAGCCGGAGAGTGCAAAGGCAGAAGGGAGCTTGACTGTGAGACGGACGGGTCGAGCAGGGACGAAAGTCGGGCTTAGTGATCCCACGACGCCGGGTGGAAGGGTCGTGGCTTAACGGACAAAAGCTACCCCGGGGATAACAGGCTAGTCTTGCCCAAGAGTTCACATCGACGGCAAGGTTCGGCACCTCGATGTCGGCTCGTCGCATCCTGGGACCGGAGAAGGCCCCAAGGGTTGGGCTGTTCGCCCATTAAAGGGGTACGCGAGCTGGGTTCAGAACGTCGTGAGACAGTTCGGTCTCTATCCGCTGCGGGCGCAGGTGACTTGAGAGGAGCTGTCCCCAGTACGAGAGGACCGGGATGGACAGACCGCTGGTGAGCCAGTTGTACCGCCAGGTGCATCGCTGGGTAGCCAAGTCTGGCAGGGATAACCGCTGAAAGCATCTAAGTGGGAAGCCCGCCTCAAGATGAGGTCACCCACTCCGCGAAGGAGGTAAGACCCCTGGGAGACCACCAGGTAGATAGGCGGCGGGTGTACGGGCTGCGAGGCCCTCAGCCGAGCCGTACTAATGGTCGAGGGCTTGATCGTCCGTGGAGCGAGGGGCTCGTCCTGTTCAGCTTTTAGGGTGCCAGCCGAGGCGGGCTCCTTTGGTGGTTGGAGCGGAGGGGAAACACCCGGTCCCATCCCGAACCCGGCCGTTAAGCCCTCCAGCGCCGATGGTACTGCCCTGGCAACGGGGCGGGAGAGTAGGTCACTGCCAAGGGAGCCCGCCCGTGTTCACCCCCTCCCCCAGATGAGGCCTGGGGGCTTTCTTTTTTCAGCGCATCGTTTGACATTCCCGCTCGGTCGGTGTATAGTATTTTGCAATGAAATACGTCGTGTATTTGTAAAGGCTGTGAAGGAGAGAGTAGGCAGGCCGAAGCCCTCAGGGAGAGGGGATCGTTGACTGCAAGTCCCCTTGGGAAGGAGCTTGCTGAAGTTCACTCTGGAGCCGACGGCTGAAGTCCGATGCGTTTCATCGCGATGTGTAGGTCGCTCCGGTCGCTCACCGTTATCGCGAGCATCCGGTATCTCGCTATGGGCGAGCCGCCGGGGTGAGGGGGCTTCCGCGAGGAGCCAATTGGGGTGGTACCGCGAGGTTTGTGCGACTGCAACTTCGTCCCGAGGAGTTGCAGTCGTTTTTTGTTGGGCACCTTGTTATGGACGAAGGAGGAGCATGTTAGAGCAACTGAAACAATTGCAGGCCAAGGCAGAGAGGGAATTGCAGGCAGTGGCCGATCTTCAGGCTCTGGAGAATTGGCGCCTGGCCTACCTGGGCAAAAGGGGCGAGCTGACCCAGGCGCTCCGCAGCGTGGGCAAGCTGCCTCCGGAGGAGCGCCCCACGGTCGGCATGGTGGCCAACGAGATCAAAGCCGCCCTGGAACGGGCCTTTGAGGAGCGTGCCGAGGCCCTGCGCCGGGCCAGCCTCGCCGCCAGCTTGAGCCAGGAAGCTATTGATGTGCGCCTCCCCGGTCGGCCACAATCCTTGGGCCATCTGCACATCACCACCCAGACATTGCGCGAGATCTATGCGATCTTTGCCCGCATGGGCTTCCAGGTGCTCACCTCGCCGGAGGTGGAGGACGACATCACCAACTTCCAGCTCCTGAACATCCCTCCGGACCACCCAGCGCGGGATATGTGGAGCACCTTCTATGTCAACCGGCCTGGCCTTCTCCTGCGCACACACACCTCTCCTGGCCAGATCCACGCCATGCGCAAATATTACCCTCAGCCGTTTCGGGTCATCCTGCCAGGCCGCTGTTACCGCTACGAGCAAGTGACCATGCGCCACGAGGCCATGTTCTATCAAGTGGAGGGGCTGGCGGTGGGCCGTAACATCACTATGGGCGATCTTAAGGGAGTGTTGGTCAACTTTGCGCGGCAGATGTTCGGCCCCGAGCGCCGCCTGCGCTTCAGCCCGGATTACTTCCCTTTCACCGAGCCTAGCGCCCAAGCGGAGATGGATTGCATCCTCTGCGGAGGCAAGGGCTGTCCGGTGTGCAAATATTCGGGCTGGCTGGAGATCCTCGGCTCAGGGATGGTGCATCCTCAGGTACTGCGCAACGGCGGCTATGATCCCGAGGAGTTCAGCGGCTTTGCCTTCGGCATGGGCTTGGAGCGGATCGCCATGCTCAAGCATGGTATCGCTGATATTCGTCTATTTTACGCCAATGACCTGCGCTTCTTGCACCAATTCGCTTAGAGTTGATAGCCGCTGATGGATCACTTGGTAACGCTCCATGATGGAAATTGACGAATGCTATGGACCGACCATAAACGACGGAGGTCATAAGAGATGCGAGTTCCCCTCAGTTGGTTGAAGGAATACGTGGTCTTGCCGGATTGGCCCCTGCGCCAGTTGGTGGAGCGGCTCATGTGGGCCGGCCTAGAGGTGGAGAACATCGAACATGTCGGTGAGAACTGGGCCAGGGACAAGATCTTTGTCGGCCAGGTCCTTTCTGTGCGTCCGCATCCCCAAGCGGATCGGCTGGTGCTGGTCACGGTGGATTACGGCCATGGTGAGCCGATGGAGGTCGTCACCGGCGCTCCCAACCTCCATGTGGGCGATGTGGGACAGAAAGTTGTCTTTGCCATTGAGGGCGCGCGCCTTGTTGATCCTTATGCCGAGACCCCCCGCTACCAGACGTTGAAGCGCACCAAGATTCGCGGCGTCGTCTCCGCGGGCATGGTTTGCTCGGAAAAGGAGCTGGGCATCTCCGATGAGCATACTGGGATCATCATCCTGCCCGATGATGCCCCCGTGGGGCAGCCCCTGGCCGATTACTGGGGCGACGTCATCCTGGACCTGGACCTGAAGCCCAACATGGCCCGTTGCCTCTCCATCACCGGCGTGGCCCGCGAGGTGGCCGCGCTCCTGGGCACAGAGCTCAAGCTCCCCACGCCCGCAGTGCGGGCCGAGGGTGAGCCGATCGAGGGCCAAGTGGAGATTGAAATCAAGGATCCCGACCTCTGTGCGCGCTATAGCGCGGCCCTGATCAAGGGCGTCAAGATCGGCCCTTCGCCGCAGTGGATGCAGCGCCGGCTCACCCTGGCAGGGATGCGCCCTATCAATAACATCGTGGACATCACCAATTACGTCATGTTGGAATGGGGCCAGCCCCTGCACGCCTTTGACTATCGGCGTTTGCGCCCCCGCCGGCCGGGCGGCCCCCCGGCGATTATCGTCCGCCGGGCTGCCGAGGGCGAGAGGATGATCACCTTGGACGGCGTGGAGCGCGTTTTTGACGGCGAGATGCTCCTCATCACCGATGGCGGCGGACCCGTCGCCGTTGCCGGGGTGATGGGCGGCCTGGAGTCGGAGGTTTCTGAGGATACGGTGGACATCCTCCTAGAATCGGCCAATTTCAACAATATCTCTATTCGCCGCACATCAACGGCACTCAAGTTGCCCAGCGAGGCCGCCTTGCGCTTTGGTCGGGGCGTGGATCCCGAGTTGACCGTGGTGGCCCTGCGCCGCGCTGCGGAGCTGATGCGTGAGCTGGCCGGCGGCACGGTGGCCCAAGGCTTTGCCGACGTTTATCCCGGCGTGCGCGTGCCCCCGGTCATTGACCTCAAGGTCTCCGAGGTCAAGCGTTGGCTGGGGATTGAGTTGACAGCAGCCGAGGTGGCGCGTATGCTGGAGCCGTTGGGCTTTTCCTGCGAGTTGGTCGCCGGCGAGCCACCTATCGTGCGCACTACCGTGCCCAGCTTTCGCCTGGATGTGAGCATCCCTGCCGACCTCTTGGAGGAGATCGCCCGTGTCTATGGCTATGACCGCTTGCCCACGACCCTTATGGCCGAGGAGATCCCCGATCCTCAGGGCAACCCAGACCTTGAGCTAGAGGAGCGAGTGCGCGATATCCTGGTGGGCTGCGGGCTGACAGAGACGATCACTTACTCCTTGACCAGCCTGGAGAGCGTGGCCAAACTGAACCCTGAGAGGAGCACGCCTGATCCGGCGAACTATCTGAAGGTCACCAACCCGCTCACCCGCGAGCGCGAGTATCTGCGCCAGACGCTGATGAACACCACCCTGGAGACCCTGGCCAGCAACCTGCGCTTCGTGGAGCGTGTGGCCATCTTTGAGCTGGCCCGAGTTTACTTGCCCAAGGAGGGCCAGGCCCTTCCGGAGGAGCCACGCTACCTAAGCATCGCCCTCTCCGGCCCGCGGATGGATAGGTCCTGGCTCACGGCAGAGAGCGGCCGCTACGACTTTTACGATTTGAAGGGGATCGCCGAGACGCTCTGCGCGCGCCTGGGCGTGCAAGAGGTGGGCTTCATCCCGACACAACATCCAACCTTTCATCCGGGCCGGGTAGCCAGCCTACTGGTGAACGGGGAGGCCATCGGTGTGCTAGGAGAAGTGCACCCCTTGGTGCGCGAGAACTATGATCTGCCCGAACAGTGTGTGTGTCTTCTGGAGCTGAACTTGGAAAAGCTGCTCGCCGCCGCCAAGCCGGTCGCGCAAGCCAAGCCCATCTCGCGCATGCCGGTGCTGAAGGAGGATTTGGCCATCGTCGTGGATGAGACGGTGCCCTCCGACCGGCTGCTGGCGGCCATCCGCGAGGCCGGCGGGGCGCTCTTGACCGATGTAGTCCTCTTTGACGTCTATCGCGGGGAGCAGGTGGGCCCCGGCAAGAGGAGCCTGGCCTTCAGCCTGACCTTTCAGGCCCCCGACAAGACGTTGACCAGCGAAGAGGCAGCCAAGCAGCGCGAGCGCATCGTCAAACGCCTCACGCAGGAGTTCGGCGCGCAGATCCGCGGCTAAATAAGGGCGCAAAACTTCGCCCTTGTGATATGATCACCAATAAGGAGGTCACGTGTCCGAAAGAGGTCTTCCCCCGCTCAAGATCACCGATGTCAAGGTCATCCTCACCGCGCCCGAGGGCATCCGCCTGGTGGTGGTCAAGGTGCTGACCAACGAGCCGGGCCTCTACGGCCTGGGCTGCGCCACCTTCACCCAAAGGGCCCTGGCCGTGGCCACGGCCATTGAGCAATACCTGAAGCCCTTTGTCATCGGCCGAGACGTGGATCGCATTGAGGATCTCTACCAAGCGGCCTATGTCAGCTCTTACTGGCGCAGCGGCCCGGTGCTCAACAATGCCCTCAGCGGCATCGATCAGGCCCTCTGGGATATCAAGGGCAAGCGGGCCAATATGCCCGTTTACCAGCTCTTGGGGGGCAAGTGTCGCGAGGCCGTGCCGGTCTACGTGCATCCCTCGGGCAACAGCTTTGAGGAGGTAGAGGAGCGGGCGCGCTACTATTTGGAGCAGGGCTTCCGCTATCTGCGCGTGCAGGTGGGCATCCCAGGGTTGACGACTTACGGCAGCCGTGGGGGCGAGGTGGTCAAGGCCCTCAATCCCGCCCAGCGCGCAACCTGGGAGCCGACGCCCTATGTGCGCACCGTGCCCAAGCTGCTGGAGTATCTGCGCCTCAAACTAGGCGATGACGTGGAGTTACTGCACGACGTCCACGAGCGCATCCCGCCCATCCAAGGGGTGTGGCTGGCCAAGGCGGTGGAGCCTTATCGCCTCTTTTTCCTGGAGGATCTCTTTGCCCCCGAGGATAACGAGTACTTCCGTATGGTGCGCCAGCAAACTTCCACCCCCCTGGCCATGGGGGAGCTGTTCGTCAACCAGGCCGAGTACGTGCCTCTGATCAAGGATCGGCTGATCGACTTTATCCGCGTGCACATCTCGGATATCGGCGGGTTCAGCATGGCCCGCAAGCTGGCCGCCTTCTGTGAATTCATGGGCGTGCGCACGGCCTTCCACGGCCCAGGGGACGTCTCGCCTATAGGCCACGCGGCCAACATGCACCTGGATTTGGCCATTCCCAACTTCGGCATCCAGGAGCTGGCCCTCTTCCACGAGCGCACGCGAGAGGTCTTCCCCGGCTGCCCCGAGGTGCACGACGGCTGCATGTGGCCGAACGACAAGCCGGGCTGGGGCGTGGATATCAACGAGGAGTTGGCGGCCAAATACCCCTACCCGCCGGATCCCTATAACGGAGCCTGGCCGGAGATCCGCCGCCTAGATGGGACGGTGGTCAAGCCTTAAGGGAGAAGCGGTTCAGCCCTCAGAGATCAGCCTTCAGCTGATACTACTTTTGGGGTCTTGTTGCCGGCGGAGTGACGTAGGCGCGGCATGCTGCTGCGTCCCTAATTACTTTGCTCTGGTCCTTGGGATTAGTAGATTCAGGGACTAAATCAAAGGGCAGATCACTTGTTGGTGATGAATGGGGAGCGGATAAACGTGGTGACGACGCCTCAATGCCAGGCGGCCCAGGTCATTCGGGACATCCTGCGCCGCCACAACATCCGGGTAGAGCAGATCCTTCTCTTCGGGAGCCGCGCGCGCGGCGAGGCCCATCCCGATAGTGACTGGGATTTCTACGTATTGCTGGATTGCGAACTGGAGTTCCCGCAAAAGCGGCGGTTGGTGACCGAAATCCAGCGAGAACTGGCCCGGCTGCGCATCCCCAATGATGTGATCCTTGCTTCGGCCGAGCGCTTCCGGCGCTTGAAGGATTTTCCCGGCCACCTCGGCTACACCGTGGCGCGGGAGGGAGTGCCGATCCCATGAATGCCGAGGTTCACGAACTGGTGCGCCGCTGGGTAATCAAAGCCGAGAACGACCTGAAAGCCGGTCTGGCGATCCTGCAAGCCGCGCAACCCCCGACCGACATGGTTTGTTTCCACATGCAGCAGTGTGTAGAGAAATATCTCAAGGCGTACCTGACCCTCCACCAAAAGCCTTTCCGCCGTACTCATGTCCTCGCCGAGCTTATCGAACAGTGCAAAGAACTGGACCCGGGATTTGACACGCTTTATGCTTTTCAGGCAGACGCTCTGAGCCTCTATGGCGTAGAGGTCCGATACGCCGATGATTTCTATTTACCCACTCTGGAGGAAGCGGAACAAAGCGTCAAAATCGCCCAGACAGTGCGCTCATTTGTACGCGACAAGCTCGCTCAATCCGGCTGCGATCCAGAGAAGGCTAGCTCTGTTCCTGCCTGAGCGATTCATAGTAGGCGGCGACGCGCTCGTAATCCACCGTCTCGTCCAAGGGCATGCCCAGCCGCTCGTAGAGCCGCCGGCGGCCCCTCATATCGGCGAGGAGGATGGCCACGGCGTGTTGGATCACCTCCTGGGCGATCTCCTGGGGCACCACCAATACCCCATCGTCGTCGCAGCCCACGATGTCGCCGGGGCGCACTTGCACTCCGCCGCAGGCGATGGTCGTCTGCACCTCTACCACCTGGATGCGTCCGGGGATAATCGTCCGCCCGCGCCGCCGGGCGCAGATGGGCGTCTTTTGCAGCGCCAGCTCGTAGGTATCGCGGCAGTAGCCGTCGGTGACGATGCCCACCGCTCCCCGCGCGACCATAGAGAGGGCGTTATTAGAGCCCCAAAAGCCCACCTCCTTGGAGCCACCCGTATCGGTGACGATGACGCTCCCCGGGCGGACGTGCTCATCAACGCTGAGATGTCCCACCTCTTTGAACCAGATGCTGTGGGCGTTCACGATCTCCTCGGTCGTCTTGAGCGGCCACATGGGGCGGTTGGCCGGCACGCAGCGCTGGGTCACGGCCACGCCCCACCACTTCATCCCCGGCCAGAGGGGACGCACCTCAGGGTCCATCAGCCCGATGTCAAAGTAGCCGATCCCGTCCATGGCGTCACAGACGTCCACCACCCGCAAGTATTTGTAGTGCTTGAGCAAGGCGTAGGGGTCAATGGGTTTAGCAACCATGCGTTCACTCCTTCTCCGGTGATTCTGATGACAGTATACTGGCCAAACCTCTTCGCCGCTACCTCCGTGGAGCTCTCCAGCGCATCTCTTGGCAAATCGGCCTAGACGTGGCATAATATCAATTGTTAGGGTCCCTGGGCTAATAGGATGGAGTTCGGGGTGTATGACCAAGTTCATCTCGGTGACCTGGTCTGAGGGTGTTCGCGAGGCAGAAAGTAGGATCCTTACGGAGACCATTGAGAAGACCTTGCGGTGGTTGTACCTGCGCCGGCCAACTGCCTTAGAAGATCCGCCTATCCGGGTGCGCGTGTTCGGGAACTGGATCATCCCGGCTTTGGTGCCCGATAAACCCTACTGGGGCACTCAGTGGTATATTAACACCAGTTTTGATGGTGAGGTACAGCGGGTCATCGCTCCCGTGTTTTTGGAATTGGTGCGTTTGGAGCCCTGGCAGCGTACGGAGCCTCATTTCGACCTGGCCCTCTTGGATCTGGATCTGACGGATTTTCCCTCTCCTTTGGCCAGGTTACGCCCCGACCATTATAGCCTCGGCACGAGTTTCCCAGGCACCTCGGCAGTGATGTCCGTGCATCGTCTGCGGCGGCTTGCGAACACTCAGATACAGGCCTTAGCTTTGACCAGGCTCGTACGGCACCATCTGGGCCATGTGTTTGCTATCCCCGGCTTTACGCGCCAGGAATGTGTCGCCCGCCTGGGGCTGGAGATGCACTGCACCAATACCTGCGTCATGCGTCATGCCGCGACGGTGGAGGAGCTTGTCGAACATGCCAAAGAAGAGGCCGAGATGGGCTGGCCCTTCTGTGAGCTGTGCACGCGCGAGCTGCATTCCATCGTTGCGCGTTACACGTTTGATCCCAACTAGACTTGAACGATCCATACCTCATCACCCTGGAGCTGCCCAAGATCTTGGCGCAGCTCGCAGAATATACGGCCTTCTCCGCAAGCCGGGAGTTAGCCCTGAACTTGCGCCCCTCATCTGATGTGGATGAGGTGCGCCGTCGCCTCCAAGAGACAACGGAAGCCAAAGCCCTGCTTTCAACGCATCCCGACCTCGGTGTGCAGGGCGCCAGGGACGTGCGTCCGAGCGCGCGGCGTGCCGCGTTGGGAGCTACCCTTCAGCCTGGCGAGCTATTGGATGTGCGCAGTACGCTGGCTAGCGCGCGCCATCTAAAGAACCTGCTTATCCGACTGAGAGAGGAATACCCCCTGTTAGCTCGGATAGCAGAGCAGTTGCAACCTCTATCCGAGATCCAGGATGAGATAGAGCGTTGCCTGGATGATGAGGGGCGTGTCTTGGATAGGGCTAGCCCCGCGTTGGCTGCGATTCGCCGCGAAAGCCTCGTTGCCCGTGAGAGGCTGATGGATCGTCTGCGGCGCATTGTGACTTCCGGCGAGAGCGCGCATTTCTTCCAGGA
>DAOTVR010000159.1:0-4134 GCA_034436315.1 Anaerolineae bacterium | reverse complement strand
TTTCTGAGCAGCGACTATGTGGTCAAGTGGATCCCCGTCGCTTACTACAAGCGCATCGGGCGCTCCACGTTTCACCCCATCAACGACACCTATAACTACTTGATGCTGGTGCTACGCACGATCATGTATTTTAATCCGCTGCGCTTCTTCGTCCCCCTTACCCTGACTCTGCTTTCCGTTGGCTTCGGCAAGATGATCTATGATATCTTCGCTTATCGTTTCCACTTTGCGCCGTCTACAGTGATGCTGGTGCTCACGGGAATCCATATGGGAGCTCTTGGCCTCCTCGCCGACCTGATCGTGCGCCGGAGCAAACTATGAAGATCTGTATGCTCGCCTCCTCCTATCCACGCTTTCCGGGGGATGCCAATGGCCTCATCGTGAGCTCTCTCGCGCGGGCCCTGGTGCGGCAAGGGCACACGGTCCACGTGGTCGCACCCTATGACCCGGCGCTTGTGGAGATGGATCAGGGGGGCGTACACATGCATCGCTTTCGCTATGCGCCCCACGACGACCTTCATCTAGCTGGGCACGGCCGTTCCCTAAGGGGCGATGTGCGCATGAGAGGCGTGGTGCCTTTGCTCATGCCAGGTTTCGTAGTAGCTGCAATAGCGATGATTTGGCGCCTTCATCGTCGCGAGCGGTTTGATCTCCTTCATGCCCACTGGGCCATCCCGGGAGGCGCTATCGCGGGCATCATTTCATCTCTGACCGGGCTTCCCCTTGTGATCACCTTACATGGCTCGGATGTTTACGTGGCGGAACACAACGCGTTGTACGCGGCAGCAGCTCGTTTGGGATTCCACCAAGCGCGACGAGTCACCGCAGTAAGCCAGGACCTTCGCACCCGCGCCCTGGCACTTGGGTTGGACGAGAGCAAAGCGACGGTGATCCCTCCCGGCCCAGAGGTTGAACGATATCTGCGCGGGAACCGGGAGCGGATGCGCGCCAAATTGGGGCTCCCGCCCTCGGCACAAGTTGTAGGGGCATTGGGCAGGCTGGTCTATAAAAAGGGCTTCGGACACCTCATCTCGGCAATGCGTTTCGTCTTAGCCAACCTGCCAGATACTTATTGTATCATCGGCGGCGACGGCGACCTCCGAGAGGAGTTGGTTGCCCAAGCCCAAAGGCTGGGCGTGGCCGAGCGCGTCATTTTTGTGGGTCCCGTCGCCTGGGAAGACACACCTGATTACTACGCCCTATGTGACGTGGTGGCCGTGCCCTCGGTCGTTGACGCTGCGGGCAACGTGGATGGTTTGCCTTTAGTGCTTCTTGAGGCTATGGCCAGTGGACGTCCAGTCATCGCCAGCCGTGTAGCGGGGATCCCCGACGTAGTGCGCGATGGAGTCGCTGGCGTGCTGGTTCCTCCAGGCGATGAAGAGGCCTTGGGGAGAGCTTTAGTTCAAGTATTGCGGGATGCCCCTCTACGCGCCGCATTGGGTGCCCGGGCACAACAAGAGGTTCTGGCCCACTATTCCATAGAGAGCATGGCGCGCCGCTTTGAGGCACTTTACCGAGAATGTTGTCATGAATCGCATGGGTGAGGGCATTGCCAAAGGGCAACTCGCCGACGAAGCCTCTCGCGCTCGTAAGGCGGCCAAAATCCTTGCGGTGCTGGAGAGCGTTTTGGGCGCAGACCTGAGTGAGCTGGTTTGCTTAGACGTAGGGTGTTCTTTTGGGCTGATCACCAAGCACCTGGCGCCGCGTTTTCGCTTTACCCTGGGCGTGGAATATGACTTGCAAGCCATTCAAGAGGCCAACAAATGGTCCGCAGAACATCTCTCTTTTGTTCGTGGTGATGGACAATGTTTGCCGATCCAGGATGAAACCGTGGATGTCGTAATATGTACGCAGGTCTATGAGCATGTGGCCAGCGACCAAGCTCTCTTTGCCGAGATCGAAAGGGTTCTCGCTCCTGGAGGAGTGTGCTTCTTCAGTGGGCCGAATCGTCTCTATCCTGTAGAGCAGCATTATGGGCTCCCTATCGTACACTGGCTGCCTGCCGCTTTAGCGGCTCGCCTTTTACGTGCCTTTGGACGTGCAAAGGAGCTGGACATCCACTCGGGCACCCTTTGGGCCCTGCGCAGGAAACTAAGGCATTTTGCGATTCAGGATTTCACTGTGGATATGCTACAAAACCCGGACCATTACGCTTGTCGCGAGGAGATGGGACGCTTAGGGTGGATTTCGCACCTGCCGCGATGGTTGCTGAAAGCCATAATGCCCCTCGCGCCCAACTTCAATTGGGTGCTCAAGAAGCCGGCAAGAAGCGGCCAAGGAGGACGTTCACCATGAGGATCGCCATTGATGCCTTGGGCATTAGCCGGCCTGGTGGTGGACGGTCCGCCACACTTAACCTGCTGGAGCCTCTGCTGGAGCTGGACCAGCTGAACGAGTACATTATCTTTCTTGATCAGCATGAGCCCTGGCTTGACATCTACAAAGGCCGTGTACGCCAGATTATAGCTCCCGTCAAACAGCGTTTCCTTGTACGCATTTGGGCTCAAGCTGCCTGGCCCGGTTTCCTTCGCGCCGAGAGAGTCAACTTGATCCATCACACCAAAAACCTGGCCACGCTTTTCAATCCCTGTCCCTCGGTGGTGACGGTCCACGATGTGATGATGCTCTTGCATCCCGAAGTCTTTCATCCTTTAGACGTGCTCTATTACCGTACGATTGAGCCCATCTGCTTAAGGAACGCAGATCGCATCATCGCCGTGTCCCAGACTACAGCCGAGGACCTAAAGACTTATTACGGCCTCTCACCCTCGCGAATAGAAGTGATCCATGAGGGTATTGACAAGATCTTTAAACCCGCCAGCGAGCAAGAGATCATGAGGGTGCGCACCAAATATCGGCTGCCGAGGGCTTATCTCTTGCACGTTGGCTGCATATGGCCTAAAAAGAACCTGCTCACGCTCGCGCGCGCCTATCACAGGCTGATACAGCAAGGGGCATTTAACGGGGATTTGGTGCTCGTCGGGCGTCCCTATCGCTCCAAGGGAGACCCTGAGTTGGATCGCTACTTGGCTATGAAGGCCGAAACAGGCAGGGTTGTGCGCACCGGCGCCGTCCCCCAGGAAGACCTTCCGGGCCTCTATAGTGGAGCGGCCTGTGTGGTCTTTCCCACTTTGCATGAGGGCTTCGGCCTGGTGCCGCTGGAGGCGATGGCTTGCGGGGCACCGGTGATCGCCTCACATGTGGGGGCTATTGAGGAAGTGTTAGGTGACGCAGCCGTCTTGCTGGAGGATCCGCGCGATGAAGTGGCCCTAGCAGGCCTCATCAGCGAGCTAGTCAACGACCCGGCGGCACAACAAGAGCGGCGTGCACGCGGACTGGCGCGTGCGGCGCGCTTTTCTCGCCAAGAGGCTGCCCGACGCACACTCGCTCTTTACGAGTCTCTGGTCTAAGCTAAGGGATGAATCCACATGTATGACGGAGGGCGAGATTCACGTGATAGCCGGCCTCGCTAAGGTAAAAAGGGCCTATGATGCGCGTTATGAGGCCGATGGCTTTAGGAACAACGATTCCTATTACCGGTGGGCATTGGATATGTTGGCCCCTAGGCCGGGAGGAAGCCTTTTAGATATAGGCTGTGGCCTGGGAGACTTGCTTCACTACGCTGTCCAAAGACAGGTTGCCTGCGTCGGCATTGACCTTTCTCCTGTAGCCATCGAACGCGCCCGCAAGCGGGTGCCAGACGCCCAGCTCTTGGTGGGAAACGCCGAAGACCTGCCGTTTGCCGACGGTTCCTTTGATTGGGTTACGATCCTAGGCAGCCTTGAGCACTTGATCGATCCTGGAAGGGGGCTCCTGGAGATACGGCGCGTGCTGAAATGGCAAGGGCGAGCGCTCATCATGGTGCCGAACAGTTATTACCTGCCCGATATCATCTGGAACGTTTTGCGTACGGGCTATGGCCCTAACCACAAACAGGTCGTCGAACGATTTGCTACCAGCCAGGAGTGGCGCGCGTTCATCGAGGCCGGCGGGCTCGTGGTGAGACAGGTCAAGCGCTTCAATTTCCAGTGGCCTCGCACTCGCGGCGATCTGGAATGGTACCGCGCGAATCCCCGGCGTTGGCTAGGACTCCTAGCTGCGCCGTTCATCCCTTTCAACCTCTCCCACAGCTTC
>DAOTVR010000158.1:0-5259 GCA_034436315.1 Anaerolineae bacterium | reverse complement strand
TCTCCATCGCGCCGGATGATACCACCGAGAGCCTGAGCGAGAAGCTCGCCTTCCTGGGAGCCGAGTTGCTCATCGAGACCTTGCCGGCTTGGTTGGCCGGACAAATTACGCCGGTTCCCCAGGATGATTCGCGGGCGACCTATGCCCCGCCCATCAAGAAGAGTGATGGCCTCATCGACTGGCGGCTCTCAGCGGAGGAGATCGCTCGCCGAGTTCGCGCTTTCTCGCCCTGGCCTGGAGCCTTTACCTCCTATCTTGGCAAGAATTTGCGAGTTCTGCGCGCGCGACCTCTGCCGGATTTTGAGCATGTTGCGATCCCAGGGACCGTTGTGGAGGGGTCAGAAGGGATCGGCGTCGTGACGGGCAAAGGCTTGTTGCTTTTGGAGATGGTACAGCTTGAGGGTAAAAGGGGAATCAGCGCCCGCGAGTTTGCTCGTGGACAGCGGCAGTTTGTGGGAAGCGTTTTAGGAGGCTAAGGAGGGATCGTTGCCTCGCAAACGAGTCTGGTTACTCCATTTGGGCCTTGAGCCGTATGGCCCCGCGCTGGAGATGCAGCACACGCTGGTGGACTGGCGTCAACGCGAGATCATCGGCGACGTGTTATTGCTTCTTGAGCACCCTCCTGTGATCACTTTAGGGCGGCGCGGTGATGAGGCTCATATCCTCGCTCCCCCTGAGCTACTTCAACGCGAGGGGATTGAGGTATATCGCGTGGAGCGTGGCGGCGATGTGACGTACCATGGCCCAGGCCAGCTTGTGGGGTACCCCATCTTGCACTTGCCGAGTTATGATCTAGGGGCGAGCGACTATATGCATCTTTTAGAAGAGGTTATCGCCCGCACTCTGGCTGATTATGGGCTTGTGACACACCGGCGTGAGGGCATCATCGGCGTCTGGGTGGGCAATAACAAGATCGCCGCGTTAGGCGTGCGCATCAAGCGCGGTGTGACCTTTCACGGTTTCGCCCTCAACGTAGCTCCGAATATGTCTCATTGGAGCTTGATCATCCCCTGTGGGATTACAGACGGTGGGGTGACCAGTATGGCCCTAGAATTGCCCAAGGCGCCTCCTATTTCTGAGATACGCGCGCGCCTCGCCCGGCATTTCGCCGAACTTTTTAATGTAGACTTGGTCCCAAGCACATTAGCGGCCCTACGCGATATCGCGCTGAGCTACGAGCAGGCTGGTCCTAGCTCATAAAGTTCGTACGGGGATCCCCCGGCACAGGAGCTTACGCCATGAATACTCGGTTGCAGCGCCTGCGTGAACGGATTGCCGACGAGGGGTTGGATGCCATTTTGATCAGCCAGCCGGAGAATCGGCGCTATCTTAGCGGGTTCACCGGCTCTGCGGGCGTGCTGCTCATCAGCCAGGAGCAGGCCCTCTTGGCCACTGATTTTCGCTATTATGAACAGGTCAAGAGGCAAGCGCCGGATTTCCGGCTTGTTGAGGTAAACGACACATTGCATGGTGTGCTCTCTAACCTTATCGCTACGTTGGGGTTCAGGCGCCTTGGCTTTGAGAGCCATGTGCTGACCGTCGAGACCTATGAACAGTGGAAAGCGGCTATGCCGGCCGTTGAGTGGGTGCCGACTAGCGGCATCGTGGAGCGATTGCGACAGGTGAAGGATGCTGAGGAGCTTGCTGCCATCCAAAGGGCAGTGCGCATCGCCGATGAGGCCATGGCTCATTTCATGGAATGGGTGCGGCCGGGGGTGACCGAGCTCCAAGCGGCCTGGGAACTTGAGGTCTATATGCGCACCCACGGAGCGGAGAGGCTCTCCTTTCCCATCATCGTTGCCTCCGGGGAGAATGCGGCGATGCCTCACGCTGTTTCCTCAGATCGCGTCATCCACTTGGGCGATCCGCTCGTCGTTGACATTGGAGCCGTTTATGCAGGCTATTGCTCTGACTTGACGCGCTCGTTCTGTATCGGCCAACCCGATGATAAGTATCTGGCGATATGGGACTTGGTGCTCAAGGCCCAACTGGCCGCCGAGAAGGCCCTTAGGCCGGGGATGCTCGGCAATGAAGCCGACGCCGTGGCCCGGCAAATTATTTACGATGGGGGCTATGAGGGCAAGTTCGGCCACGGTTTGGGGCATGGTGTGGGCCTAGCCATTCATGAAGAGCCTCGCGCTTCTCAAACTTATAAGGAGCCCCTTCCGCGGGGAGCTATCCTCACCGTAGAACCGGGTATCTATTTGCCTGGTTGGGGTGGTGTACGCATTGAGGATATGGTGTTCCTGACAGACGATGAGGTTCAGGTATTAACCCAGGCCCCAAAAGTCCCTTTTATTGAGGCTCGCTAAGCTCATTGTCTCTTCGAGAAGATGCTGAGGGGGCTTGCCCCGGGGCTCGGCCTTGAGGGGTGGGGGGCCTTCGTGTTAGAATGCTTGCGCCCCCGGAGGGCGATGAAGGGAAGTTACGGCAGCTTGGTTGGATGGTGTGCCTGAGAGAGTGAGGTGCAAGATGCTTCAGGGCTTGTTGGAGAGTTTTCGCAGGCTAGTTTGGCCCTTGATTGCGATAGGTGTCCTCATCGGGATTTTCATTGGGCTTATCTTGGGCTGGCGGGTCTGGCCGGTCAAGTGGTATGATACAGACCCTTCAGATTTACGCGAGCAGCACAAGATGACATATGTCCTCATGGCGGCGGATTCGTTGGCTGTGACCGGGAACCAGGAGGTGGCTAAGCGCCGCCTTGCCGACCTGGTGGATCAGAGGAATACATGGGAGCAGGTGGCCAGCCTGGTTGAGCGCGTGGCCTTGGAGCGAGAACAAGTTGGTGACGTTGCTGCTGCGTTGCGCGTCCGGCGCTTGGCCCAGATAGCCCAGCTGCCTGAGCCTAAGATGTCTCCGGTGGTGCCCACACCCAAGACTCTCAGCCGATCCACTCGTCTGTTGATCTTTTTGCTATCCCTTGGTGCTTTTCTCGTCGCCTTGGCCATACTATTGTGGTACCTAGCTCAGAGATCAAAGGCACGCCTCGCCATGCAAGGGGTAACGGCGAGCCCAGAGGAGACAGGGACCAGGCCTACACCCTCAGAAGGAGCCCTTTGGTCCTTCACGACCAGCAAGCCCGCGCCGGGGGAAGAGCTTCAGACTTTATCCCCCGCCTTGGAGGAGTTGGAAGAAGATCTGGACTATGAGGAAGAAGGATACGAGGAAGAGCCAGAGCTCAAACCTGATGTCAGATCAAGAATGCCGATTGAACCTCACATCTCCTTGGAGCCTGCCGAAAAAGAGGTCGAGATCGAACAGCCTGAGGGCGAAGCGCCCAAGAAGACAAGCCGGTTTTCTCCTAGCGCGCAAGGGGCGCGCGTGACCCCTTTAGGCAGGTTTGAGGTGGAGTATCGCCTTGGAGATGATGATTTTGATCGTTCGTTCAGTATTGAGTCGCCTAGCGGGGAATTCCTCGGCGAGTGTGGTGTAGGGATCTGTGACGTTTTGCGTGTTGATGTTGCCCAGCAGGTGGATGCCTTTGAGATCTGGCTTTTCGACAAGGGAGACATCCGCACCGTCTCCAAAATCCTGGTCAGCGAGCGCGCTTATCAGGATGAAGCCCTGAAAGCCAGGCTCGGCGGCAAAGGCGAGCTGGTCCAGGCTCAACCCGGTTTGACCCTTATCCTGCAAACGCTGTCTTTGCGGGTTACAGCGACGTTGAAGGCTTTTGAATACACTCAAGACGAAGAAGCTCCGGATAGCATCTTTGCATACCTGAACATTGAGCTATTGGCGGAGATGAACCCGTCTCTGGGCTGAGGCGATCTCAAGTGCGCTCGTTAGGGTCAAACATCTTGGCGTATTCTTGCAGCGCGAAGCGGTCGGTCATGCCAGCGATATAATCGCAGACGACGCGCTCTAGATTATCTCTGCTGATCCGTTCCTGAACGCTGTAAGGAAGCTGTATGGGGGCCTGTACATAGGCTTCAAAAAGACGCGTGAGCATGCGCTTGGCTTTTTCGGCCATACGCATAACTCGCCAGTGCCGATAGAGCCCTTTGAAGAGAAAGTCCTTGAGCTCGCGATTTCGTTCGCGCATTTGCGGTGAGAAGGAGACGATGTCAGACGGTTGTCGGCGCACATCCTCCACGGAAGTGGGCTTGATCTCCTGAAGCCGGGCGCAAGTGTGCTCAAGGATGTCAGTCACCTCCAGGTTTACCAGGTAGCGGATGATCTGGGCTCTATGTGTATCGGAAACATCCTCAGCTCGTATCCTCAGGGCCTCTAGGGCTTTTTCCCAGAGCGTCAACCCCTGAAGCTGTCGCGGGGAGATAAGCCCCGACCGCAACCCATCATCCAGATCATGGGTGTTATAAGCTACCTCATCGGCGACGTTGATAACCTGTGCTTCCAGTGTGGCGCGTAGGCCGGGTTCATAGGCTGTGGCTTCAGGAGTGTCGTACTCTGTAGCATGCTTGACGATCCCCTCGCGCACTTCCCAGGTGAGGTTGAGGCCGGGGAAATTGGGATACCGTTCTTCTAGCTGTTCCACGATGCGCAGGCCCTGGGTGTTATGATTAAAGCCCCCTTTGTCGGCCATCAATTCATGGAGCACGGTCTCGCCTGCATGGCCAAATGGGGTGTGCCCAAGGTCATGGGCCATGGCAATGGCTTCAACAAGGTCTTCGTTGAGCATTAGGGCGCGCGCAATGGTGCGTGCGATCTGGGCCACTTCTAAAGTGTGCGTCAGGCGAGTGCGGTAGTGGTCTCCTTCATAGTTCACAAAGACCTGTGTTTTATACTCCAATCGCCGAAATGCCGTCGTATGTAAGATGCGGTCCCGGTCTCGTTGGAAGGCCGTGCGGTAGGGGTGTTCTTGCTCAGGGTAAGCCCGCCCCCGGGAATCACGCGACCGCTGAGCATAGGGGGCAAGCTGCTCGTCCTCCAGGGCCTCTAACCTTTCTCTGTTTGCCAACATCTATTATCTTCCTTTATCAGGTTCCCTTCGTTTTCCTAAGCCGGCAATGAACTCTATCCTTCAGGTGTTGAAGGCTTATCAGACCCTGAGCTGATGTTTAGCTCATCAAGCAAGTCACGCAAAGAGGCGAAGAAAGCGTCAAAGCGCCTCACGCGTTCTTGGACGCGCTGTACTGTGTTCTGCATCTCTGTGACGTGCTGGTTCAAAGAGCTTAAACGCTTGTTGTGAAATGAACTGTCAATCGATTAGGTCGGCAAAAGCGAGATTGGGCCGACCGAGTCGCTGGTTGAGCCAAATGCAGAAGTTGTGGAGCGCAGCCTTGGCGGCCAAGCGGGCCT
>DAOTVR010000157.1:0-6002 GCA_034436315.1 Anaerolineae bacterium | reverse complement strand
CGTCGGCGGGATCAAGCTCACCATCCTGCACACCAACGACTCGCGGGGCTATGTGGACCCCTGCGGTTGAGGCGTGCCCAAAGGAGGCGTAGCCCGGCGGGCTACCAAGATCAAGGCCATTCGCAGCGAAGCCCAGCATCCCGTGTTGGTGTTGGATGCAGGGGACACCCTCTTCGGCCAGATGTTGGCCCTGCAAAGCGAGGGGCGGGTTATCGTTGAGGCCATGAACGCCATGGGTTACGACGCCATGGCCGTGGGGCAAATAGACCTGGCCAAAGGGGTGGACACGCTCCAGGCCCGGGCCAAGGAGGCGCGCTTCGCCATCCTTTCCTGCAACCTGGTGGATGCGCAAAGCCAGCAGCCCATCTTCCAGCCCTATACCATCCTGGAGCGGGGCGGCGTGCGCTTTGGTGTGATAGGGGTTACCGAGCCCGAAGCCCTCCAAGCCCCCGGCGTCCGCGAGGCGGCCCAGGTGCTTGACCCCGTGGGTGCGGTGAAAAAGTACCTCGCCGAGATCAAGGGACAAAGCGATGTGTTGATCGTGCTCTCGCACCTCGGCGTGGAGAGGGATCGGGCTCTGGCCCAGGCGATTCCGGAGATCGCCCTCATCATCGGCGGGAGATCCAGAAAGCTCATGCCAGCGCCCGACATCGTCGGCAACACCGTCATCACCCAGATGGGCTACGACGGCGAATGGCTCGGCCGGCTGGACGTGACCCTGGACGCTCAAGGGCGGGTGCACGATCCCCAGAGCACGGTGATTGAGCTGGGCCCCGACGTGGCCGATGACGCCGAGCTCAAGACATTGGTGGATTCCTATAAAGAGCGCTTCGCTCAACCGACGACGGAAGCAACCCAATAGCCTTCTGGAGGCGCGGTTTGACAACGGGGCTTGTAGTGGCGCCGTCAGGCGATTCATGCCCTTACGGGCATGCCACGAACGCTCTGGAATGAGCTTACAAGACCTGGAAACTGTGTCTGCATTGGATATGGCATTCGGAGACTGAAAAGATGTCTAACAGCGGCTTGAGTTATTGCCAGGTGATGATCGGGCAAACGATGACCGGCTTGATCGGCCTGGGCGAGATCCTGGAGGCGCTGGCCCAAGAGGGCGTGGCTCCCGACGCGCCGGGCCTGGGCAAGCGCCTGGTGGCCGAGTTGCAGAAACACAACTACGTCCCCAAGAGCGCCGTCTCCCTTTACGAGGCGGCCTTGCTCCGGGAATATAGCCGATACCTCAAGGCGCGCGCCTCGGGCGCGGCGGAACGTATCTGGCGCGACCCGCGCAAGGAGCACAAGCCCTGGTATCCCACCCTCTTCGCCGAAAAGTGCAACGGTTGCGGGGAATGCCTAAAGGTCTGTCCCAACGGCGTGCTGGGGTGGAATCCGGAGCATACCGTGGTGTTGGTGCTGGAGCCTTATGAGTGCGCCCCTGGGTGTGACAAATGCGCCAGGGCCTGCGCGCCCCAGGCGATCGTCATGCCCCCCAGGGCGGTGCTTTATCAGCGCGTGGAGAATCCCGGCGCGGGCGCCGACCCCTGTCAGGGTTGCCCGGCCCAGGATTGCACAACTTGCGAGAAAGGGATGAGATGAGCAAGACCAGGGTTTTATTCCTCTGTACGGGCAACTCGGCGCGCAGCCAGATGGCCGAGGCGTTCCTCCGCCGATACGGTGGGGATCGCTTCGAGGTCTATAGCGCGGGCCTGGAACCGGAGCGGGGGATCCACCCCCTGACCCTCAAGGTCATGCAAGAGATCGGCTTCGATATGAAGGGCCACTATGCCAAGGACATCCGCGAGTACCTCGGCAAGGTGCATTTTGGCTATCTGATCACCGTGTGCGACCGGGCGGAGCAGAGCTGCCCGATCTTCCCGGGCATGGGCGTGCGCCTGCATTGGCCCTTTGAGGATCCCGCCGCTTTTCAAGGCTCCGAAGAGGAGAAGCTGGCCAAGTTTCGGGAGGTTCGCGATCAGATCGAAGCGCGGGTCAAGGCATGGTTGAAAGAGGTCGCCTGAGCAATCGCCAGGCCGTGTTTGCAAATCCAGAGCGGTAGCTTAGCCCCTTGGGGGCGTTACTTCTCAAGGACGCAGGCCCCAAGGCGGCAAAACGGGCGCAAGGCCCTAGGCTACGAGGATTTGCAAGCATACCCTGAGATGCCCTGACGGGCACATTACGAACGGCTCGTAGTGACGCCGTCAGGCGTTCATGCCCTGACGGGCACACTACGAACGGCTCGTAGTGACGCCGTCAGGCGTTCATGCCCTTACGGGCACACTACCAACGCTTTGGTGCGAGGAGGGACAAGATGAAGGTTGAGCAGATCTTGGCTTCCCTCACCCCGGAGAGTTTGCGCCGCATCATCCTGGAGCTCTCGGCGAAGCAGGCCCCCGATGATCCAGGGGTGATGATCCCGGCCATCGTGGAGGCCCTTGCCCAAGGAGAGGAACTGGGCCAGGGCGCCGAGAGCTGGGAGGCCTACCTGAAGCTCAAGGAGGCCATCCGCAAGACGGTGGAGCAAATCCCCGGGATGCGCTATGTCGAAGTAGACGAATGATGAGGGGGCGATTTCGTCTTCCTGGAAGGAAGACGCTAACTTAGGGAGAGGTTAGGAGGTTCGCGGCCCATGCAAAGCTTGGAGGAAGCTCTGGCGGCGTTGACGCCGGAGCGCCTGCGGGAGCTGATCCTACAGATGGCCAACGAGCAGCCCCCCGATGAGCGGGCCGGCGTGGACGTGAGCTCCATCATCAGCCGGCTCATGGGGGCCTATGGCATCGGCCCCGGGCCCGAGCGCAGCCGAGCCTATATCCGCCTTGTAGAGGCGCTCAAGGCCAACGTCGCCCAGATCGAGGGGATGACGTACGTCAAGAGCAAGGATTGATGAGGGGGCGACTATATCTTCCTGGAAGGAAGAGCTCGCCGATAGTAAATCTCCACAGCAAAAGGATGAACATGAAGCCACGCTTGATGTCGAGGCGTTGCCCCGTGCAGAGGGACCTTTGCACGGCCATCAAAGTCTGTACCACGGGCGCGATCTATTACCTGGAGGACGAGAACGAGCCGCTGGGCGGTAGGATCCTCTTTGATTATGAGAAGTGCAATGAATGTGGCCGATGTGCTGTCGAGTGCTGTGGTCATGCCATTGAGATGGTCGAGGTTTAAGCCAGGGCCCCTGGGGGAGCCTTATGCTTAAAGTGAGACCGCATCCCGATTACCCGCCTGAGGAAGGGCGCTTTGTGCGCGGGAACGATTTTTCCCCCGTGGCCGTGGCCATCATCTTGAACACTGACGCCGACAAGATCCCCCCTGATTTGGAAAGGCTGGTCAGGGTGGGAGTTGAAAGCGGCGCCGCCCTTTCCGGCACCGTACAGACCGAGAACATCGGCTTCGAGAAGATGATCTGCAACATCGTGGCCAATCCCAATATCCGCTACTTGATCCTGGGCGGGCCGGAATCCGAGGGACACCTTACGGGGGAGGCCCTAAAGGCGCTGATGGCCAACGGGGTGGACGAGAAGCGGCGCATCATTGGCACTGCCGCGCCCCACCCCTTTTTATTCAACCTCCCCCTGGACTTTATCGAGCGTTTCCGCAAGCAGATCACCCTGATCGACCTGCAATTTGAGGGAGATCCGGAGATGATCCGCAAAGCCGTCTGGTGCTGCTACCAGGAAGAGCCGGTGCAATTCCGCAGTTACACCCTCTACGATCCCGGCGCCTATCCCGAGCCGCCCCTGGGGGGCAAGCTCACCTGGCGGGTAACCCAACCTTGGGCCATGCCCGCCGACGAGAAAGAGCGCCTGGCCATGCAGCGGGTGCGGGAGATGATCGAGCGCATCAGGGCCAGGACGAAAAGGACATAGCTATTCGATGCTAGGGCCTCATCCCTCAGAATAGAGAGTGTTAGTATGACCGACATTTACGGTTGGACGGGCAAAATCTTGCGGGTAGATCTGACCACAGGCACTATTTCGCACATCGAGACCCCACGTTACGTGCCGCGTCTGATCGGTGGCCTGGGCGTGGCCGCGGGGATCGCCTGGGAGGAGCTCAGGCCGGGCACCGATGCCTTTGACCCCGGCAACTTGCTGATGATCATGGTGGGGCCACTGACGGGCACGTTGGCCTCCGGCGCGGGGCGCTTGGAGGTGGCCGGGATTGCCCCCCAACAGCGGCCAGCGATCTTTTCTCGCTCCGGCATGGGCGGCCATTGGGGGGCCGAGCTCAAGTACGCCGGCTACGACGGCATAGTCATCCAAGGCGCGGCAGATAAGCCAGTATACCTCTGGATCAATGACGACCAGGTAGAATTGCGCGACGCTAAGGAGCTCTGGGGCCGGGGCACCTTCGCCACGACCACCATCCTGCGCGGCATCCACGGTCCCAAGACGCGGGTCATCTCCTGCGGGCAGGCCGGGGAACGGCTCTCGCGCATCGCCGTGATTCAGAGCGAGACGGGCAACGCCGCCGGGCAAGGGGGCTATGGCGCGGTGATGGGGGCCAAGAAGCTCAAGGCCATCGCCGTGCGCGGCACGAGGGGCGTGCGCCTCGCCCATCCTCAGACCTTCCTAGAGCTTTGCTTGAAGGCCAGCCGCGAGGGCCAGACGCCGACTAACCCCGGCAGCGATTGGGAGGGTCAGGGGCAGCCCCGCTCCGGCCCCCACTACCGCACGCGCAAGTGTGGCTTTTGTATGACCCCTTGTGTCCATCGTCTGTATATGAACATCCCCGGCGAGGCCACGGCAGGGATCTATACCGTCGCACGGCAGTGCTGGGGCTACGAGGCCACCTCGCACAACGCCGAGCTGGAGGCACGGGCCATCACCAGCGATTACGGGCTGAACGGCTGGGAGATCTCCTACGGCATGATCCCCTGGTTGCAACTGTGCAAGCAGCACGGGCTGATCGAGAAGATCGACGGCCTGGAGATCCCTGCGCCCGACAAGCCGATCGAATATCTGCGCGACGTGTCGCCCGTCTCCGCCGAGTTCCTGCATACCTTGCTTCGCCTCATCGTCAACCGCCAGGGCGAGCTAGGGGATGCCCTGGCCGAGGGCACGTGCTACGCCGCCGAGCGACTCTTCGGCGGCAAAGGGATCCCCCTGCTAGACCACATCTATCCCCGCCACGCCGGCCAGACGGAACACTGGGCCGGCCATTGGGGCCCGGGCGGGCATTGTTGGTGGCCCTGGTGGCTGCCGCCCCTCTTGCAGTGGTGCGTGGACACACGCGATCCGGCCAACGATAGCACCCATCAGTGGACGGAGCACGTGCAGCCCTATCTCCCGCAATACGGGCCGCACAAGGGGCCTTTCCCCCTGGAAAAGGTGCGCGCCGTCTGCGCCAAGGTGTACGGCAATCCCGACGTGGGCGATCCGGCCTACGATTACGATCCGCCGGAGGCCAAGGCCATCCCGGCCATCTGGCATTCCGACCGGGGGATGATCGTGGACTCGTTGGTGCTATGCGACTACGAGCACACCCGCGTCTTTAGTATGTTGAGCGAGGACGGGGCGGCGGATACGGCGCTCATGTCCAAGCTCTTCTCTGCGGCCACCGGCGTGGAGACCAGCGAGAAGGAGCTGGACAAGGCTGGCGAACGCATTTGGAACCTCTTGCGGGCGATCGACATCCGCAACCACGGGCGGAATCGCGCGGTGGACGAATACACCCTGGACCACCTGAGCTACCCCGATCTGGACGGCGTTCCCCTAGACCGGGCGCGGTTCCTCAAAATACTGGACACGTACTATGAGCTGCGCGGCTGGAACCCGGCCAACGGCTGGCCCACCCGCGCCAAACTGGAGGAGCTGGGCCTGCGCGAGGTGGCCGACGAGCTGGAGGCCCTCGGGAAGCTGGGATGAGAGAAGCAGACGTAGGGGCGGGTTTGAAACCCGCCCCTGCTCGTCGCTGACCGCCAAAAATCCTCGCAGGCCTTAAGCGCCCTGACCTTTGCCTCTCCGCCGGAGCTATGCTATAATCCAAAAGTCAATGGAGCACGAGCG
>DAOTVR010000156.1:0-11346 GCA_034436315.1 Anaerolineae bacterium | reverse complement strand
AGGCTGTGGCACGGAAACGAGTCGGACACGCGATGACCTGGGCCGATGGATCTACCCGGCCACCCGCCCCGATGGCACTCGCATGGACATGCTCAAAGTGCTGCAAACCACATCTGCGAGAAAGATTGTTTCTATTGCGCCAACCGCAGCGCGCGCAACACTCGCCGAACAAGCTTTACTCCCGATGAACTCGCGTATGCCTTTGCCCAGATGGCCCAACGCAACCTGGTCCAGGGGCTGTTCCTATCCAGCGGCGTTTGTGGCAATGCCTCACGGGCCATGGAGCGCATGCTGGCCACCGTTGAGCTGATCCGCCGACGTTATCATTTCGCGGGGTACGTACACCTCAAGATATTGCCAGGCGCAGACGACGCCTGTATAGAAGCCGCAATCAAGATGGCCCAACGCGTGTCGGTAAACCTGGAGGCCCCTAACGCCATGCGGCTAGAGGCCATCAGCCAAAGCAAAGACTTTCAACACGATCTTTTAGGAACGCTGTGCAAAGTTGACGAGCTCCGTCGCCAAACAGGCCGCCCTGTAAGTATCACCACGCAGTTTGTCGTAGGAGCTGCAGACGAGACAGACCGAGAGATCCTCTCCAGTGCAGCACACCTTTACCACAAGCTGCACTTGGATCGAGCCTATTACAGTGCCTTTCAACCCATCGAGAACACCCCTTTAGAAAATCACCCTTTGACACCACCTTCGCGCGAGCACAGGCTCTACCAAGCTGATTTCCTACTTCGGCAGTACGGCTTTCATTACGAGGAGATCGTCTTTGATCCTCAGGGTAACATGCCCTCCTATGGGGACCCCAAGTTGATTTGGGCAATGCATCATCCCGAAATCTTTCCGGTCGAAATAAACACAGCCTCACGAGAGCAGCTTTTAAGGATCCCGGGCATCGGCCCCAAGTCAGCGAAAAGGATCATAGCTTGGCGCAAAAAAGGTAAATTCCGCGAGCTCTATGAGCTCGCCAAAGTCGGAGCCGACGCGAATCGGGCCGCGCCGTTCGTTCTCCTCAACGGAAAGCGCCCCTGCTTCCAAATGCCACTGAGCCTTTAATACCTATCGCTTTGAGCCGTTTTTTTTGACCTAAAGCCTCTTGGATGGGTTATCCCAAATGAAATCCCAAATATCCAAAAAGGAAAGCGGGGCATTGGCCCGCCGCAGAGATCCCTAGACCCTCTCTTGTTCATGTTCGCCGGACATATGCTCCATGATGACCCCCATAACCCATTTAGGCAACTTGCCCCGCACCCGGATACCCGCAGGCTTATAGGTCACGCTCTCCACCACTCCCTGCTTATGCCACAGATCCAACAAGTCACCGGCATGGTAAGGGAGAACCAGATCCAACTCTATCATCTGCTCGGCTAAAGTAAACTCCACCGCGTCCAGTAACTCTTCGATCCCCACGCCCTGCTGCGCAGAGATGGGCACGACGCGATGATAACGCGCTAGCAGTTCTCCTGCGAGGTCGCGTCGCATGGCCAGGTGGCCGGAAGAGCCCCTCAGGTCGGTCTCTGGGTCGATCAGATCCACCTTATTCAGGGCTGCAATCATGGGTTTATCGCCAGCTCCTAGCTCCTCCAAAACCTGATGCACCGCTTCCATCTTGTTCGCTAGGTTCAAGTCGCTGATGTCCGCCACATGTAACAAAACATCGGCCTCTTGAACCTCCTCCAATGTAGCTCGAAAGGCTGCCACCAGCTGGGTCGGAAGCTTCTGTATAAAGCCCACCGTATCGGTGAACAGCACTTCCTTCCCGCTGGGCAAACTCACCCTGCGCGTAGTGGGGTCTAACGTGGCAAAGAGTTGGTCGGCGACGAGCACGTCCGCGCCAGATAACCGATTAAGCAATGTGGATTTGCCGGCATTCGTGTAACCTACAATGGCAACAACCGGAATACCCGCGCGGCGCCGACGACGACGTTGTTGGGCACGCTGCCGCCGCACTTGCTCTAACTCGCGCCGCAAATAGGCCATACGGCGATCTATCTCGCGCCGATCTATCTCAAGCTGCGTCTCGCCCGGACCTCTTAGGCCAACCCCGCCGACTGTTTGACGAGAAAGGTGCGTCCACTGATGAGTTAAGCGAGGTAAGCGATAATTGTATTGTGCCAGCTCCACCTGCAGTGCCCCTTCACGCGTCTTTGCGTGCCGTGCAAAGATGTCCAGGATGAGGGCTGTCCTATCCAAGATCTTGATCTCCAGAGCTTCTTCCAGATTGCGCAGTTGGGCTGGCGAAAGCTCATCATCAAAAATGACCACATCAAAACCGAGCTCCTCGCGCAAGGCTTTGATTTCCTCCACCTTGCCTGAGCCGATATACGTTGCCGGGTTGACGGCCTCCAGGCGCTGGAACGTGCGCCCCACCACGACAACCCCTGCAGTGCGTGCCAATTGCTCCAGTTCATCTAACGAATGCTTAACATCAAATAGCTGCACTTGGCCGCGTAACTCCACGCCCACCAAGAAGGCGCGCTCGGCCTCATTGACCAGCTCAATCGGCGAATTGCGCTCGCGTGTCAGACCGCTCTTGCTAATCTTTCACCTGCCTCTCTAAGCCGTTCTTCCGGCATGCACAAAGAGATACGAAAGTACCCTTTACCATGAGGGCCAAAAGCAGTACCGGGAGTCAGCCAAACTCCCGTTTTCTGGAGCATATCCAGAGCAAACTGCTCACAATCCAATCCCTCCGGAGCTTTGGCCCACACATAAAGCGCCCCTTTGGGTGGCCTCGCGCTCATCCCAATGCGTGGCAACCACTCCAAGACGACGTCACGTCGCCTTTGGTAGATCAAGTTGCGCTCCGCAATCCAACTTTGGTCCCCGTTCAGGGCCACCGTGGCCGCGTCCTGGATAGGGCGAAAGATACCCGAGTCAATGTTCGTCTTTACCGTTGTGAGCGCATTGACAGCCTCACGATTACCCACCACCATCCCCACGCGCCACCCGGCCATGTTATACGTCTTTGAGAGGGAGTTGAACTCCACTGCCACTTCCTTGGCCCCGGGTATCTCCAAGATACTGGGGGCTACATAGCCATCAAAGGTCAAATCACAATAGGGATTATCATAGCAGATCAGAATGTCGTATTCACGAGCAAACTGTACGGCACGCTCCAGAAACGACCTCGGCGCTGCTGCTCCTGTGGGGTTATTCGGGTAGTCCAACCAGAGAAGCGTTGACTTGCGAGCGATCTCTGCGGGGATCTGGTCAAAATCAACCAGGAAGTCATTTTCTTCAAGCAACGGCAACAGGTAATAATCCCCGTTGGCCATCAACGCCCCCATAGAGTAGGTCGGGTAGCCAGGATCTGGCACCAGCGCCAGGTCGCCGGGATCAATAAAAGCCAGCGCCATATTGGCCAGCCCCTCTTTAGAGCCAATCAAGGGCAAAACCTCGGTATTCGGATCCAACTCCACACCAAAGCGTCGCTGATAGTAGTTGGCAATAGCCTTACGCAGCGCGGGCGTGCCATAGTAGCCGGCATAACCATGGGTGTCCGGACGTTGTGCGGAGCGATAAAGTTCATCGATGATGAACTTGGGCGGCGCAAGGTCGGGGCTACCGATGCCCAGGTTGATCACATCCACTCCCTTAGCGCGCTGTTCGTTGATTCGCTTCTCCACCGTAGCAAAGACATAAGGGGGCAAATTGGCGATGCGATCGGCGATCTTCATGATAGTCTCCTTTCAGGGATCTCAGTTTGAACCTGGCTCCACGCCAGAACTCGAAAACGGCTCCCCTTCGAGCAATGTCTCCAGTACATCGCCCACACGCTGGAGGCTATCAGCGCTGATCTTATCCAGCGTATCGTAGCGCGTATGCCAATAGGGATAGTCAAAATCAATAATCAGAGCCGCATTCATGCCCCATTGCAGGAAAGAGCTGTGATCATCTAGAATGGAGTAGCGATGTTCCGGGATAAAGTGCTGCCTGTAACCTAGGCGGTCGGCGATCTGCCAGAGCTTCTCTGAGAGCCAAAGCGTTGAAGACCACTCATAATAGATGCGCTGATCGTCATCCCCAACCATATCTACAACGATGACATAAGCAGGCCGATTGGCCAAGGTCTTGGCCATATGCTCAGAGCCCACACACCATGGCCATCCTCCAAGCTCGCCTCGGTCCTCGGCATCGAAAAAAGCCAGTTTGATCTGGGCTTGATCCGTAGCCCGCTTATCCAATACACGCGCCAATTCCAAGAGTACCGCCGTGCCGCTGCCACCATCGTTGGCCCCCATAACAGGCAATGACCGGTCAGCGGGATCCTTATCGGCCACCGGCCGCGTATCAAAATGAGCACCTATAATGATCACCGGCCCCTGGCCCTTCGTCCCAACGACGTTACGCACAGGAACTCCGCTATAAGCAAACGACTGAACCTCAACTTGCCACCCGTGTCGTTCCAGGGTACGGGAAATGTACTCTACGGCTCTAGCGTTTGCCTTGCTGCCCACAGGCCGCGGGCCTATCTCACATAAGGCCTTCACATGAGCCAAGGCGCGCCTGCCGCTGAAGCGCCGCTCGCTGCCCGAGCAAGCAACGCAAGTGAAAACAAATAAGCCAACGAGGATCAATCTAAGCGCCTCGGTCTGAGCATGCCCTCCTGCGAGAACTCTTCCTCTGCGTTGCTCTGACACACCTTGTGTCGTGCTGAGGCACCTGAACTCAGCATCCTGTTCCCTACTGAATGACATCATCCAGGAGCCCCTCAGCGGTAATGAATTCCTCAAGAACTCGGGCTGAACGTTCTGCAAAAGCCATATACCGTCTCTTTTTGTTACGCACCGGCGGCTCCAGAGGGGGCAATAAGCCAAAATTGGGCTTCATAGGCTGAAACGGACGCTCCGGAGAGGAAGTCACATAACGCATCAGCGCCCCGATCATCGTCGTCGGAGGAAACACGACGCCCTGCCGCCCTTCAAGAGCTCGGGCAACGTTGATACCCGCCACCAAGCCACTCGCCGTCGAGCCCATGTAACCCTCTGTGCCTACAATCTGTCCCGCGAAATAGAGGTCCGAGCGCGTACGCCAGCGCATCGTCGGCTCCAAGAGCTCGGGGGAATTGATGTACGTATTGCGGTGCATCTGCCCAAAGCGCACGAACTCTGCCGACTCCAAACCGGGAATCAGAGAGAAAACCCGCTTTTGCTCTGTCCACCGCAGGTTAGTCTGAAAGCCAACCAAGTTATAGAGCGTGTTGGCCAGGTCATCCTGGCGTAACTGCACTACCGCATAAGGCCGTTGCCCCGTCCGCGGATCACGCAGGCCCATGGGTTTAAGCGGCCCAAAGACCAGGGCATCATGTCCGCGCGCAGCCAACACCTCTATAGGCAAACAAGCCTCAAAAAAACGCTTATCCTCACGCTCAAAATCACGAAGCGGGATCGTCTCCGCCGAGACCAATGCCTCCCAGAAGCGATCATACTCCTCGCGCGTCATCGGACAATTGATATAATCCCCCTCGCCCCTCCCATAACGCGAAGCGCGATATACCTTGGAGAGATCAATAGACTCCAAAGAGACGATCGGGGCCATGGCATCGTAGAAATACAACTGCTCCTGACCGGCCAAAGCGGCGATCTCCTTCGCCAGTGCGTCGGAAGTCAACGGCCCCGTAGCGACGACCGTCAACACCCCTTCAGGTAAACGGGTCAGCTCTTGGCGCACGAGCTTAATGCGCGGATGCCCACAGATCGCTCGCGTCACCGCCTCAGAGAAAGCTTCGCGGCCGACGGCCAGGGCATCGCCGGCAGGCACTTTGGTCTCATCGGCACAGCGCAAAATAAGCGAGCCCAGCCTTCGTAGCTCACGCTTCAGGAGACCAGGTGCACGGTCGGGGAGATCGGAGCCCAACGAGTTCGAACAAACCAGCTCGGCCAGCAGATCCGTCTTGTGGGCAGGGGTGTTGACTACAGGCCGCATTTCATAGAGCCGTACGTCAAAACCGCGTATAGCTATCTGCCAGGCGGCCTCACAGCCGGCCAATCCCCCGCCAATAACTATCGCAAAAGATCGTTCCATCGTCCATCGCAAAGAGCCGAACGCTAAACAGATGATAACATAGAAAGGCGGATTGGGCAAAGCCGTTAGCCCGCTGCTCGCTCAGCGAGATTGCGCGTTAGCCCAAGGCCCGCTATCAGACAAACTGCCCCTGTCACGGCAAACATTGGCCGGACGCCTATGGCTTCGGCGAGCAGGCCGCTCAGCGCCGGGCCACTGAACATCCCAATGGCGTAAATGGATTGGTGTAAACCCATCGCCGTAGTGCGCTCGCCATCGGATACATAGCGGATGGCCATGCCCATGAGCACCGGATAGCCGAAACCCTGAGAGAGCCCGATACAAACCTGTGCGGCGAAGATCACCCCCAACGACGGGGCTAGGGCTGCGCCCCCAATCCCCAGGGCGAGGAACACAAAGCTAAGATAAACCAGCCTCTGAGCGCCCAGGCGAGTGACGATAGCTGTAGCCAGCAGATTGCCCAAAATGATCAAGCCCATATTCAGGGTCATTAGCGCGCTCAAGGCCACATTCGTGGCACCCAGTTGTTGTGCCAAGATGGGCAAGAAGCCAAACGTGGCCGCCCAATTAGCATGTTGACTGATGAGGCTCAATATGGAGGGAAGCAGCACATCTCTGCGAATGACCAGCCGACCAATGGCCTTTACCGAAGGGGTCTGAGGCGGGCGTCTTCCCTCTTGGGCGACAAGCGTGAGAAGGAGGGCCAGGACAGCGATGCCGGCAGCCAAGAAGAAGGCTAACGGATAGCCTCCCCAGTCATTGAGCGAGCCGGTCACCGCTGTGGCGATCATCCGCCCTGCGGAGCTAAAGAGAGTTAGGATAGTAGAGGCCCGCACGGCCTCGTCCGGTGGAAATAAGCTGCTAAACACGACGACAAGCGGCACCCAAGTGCCAGCCGCTAACCCCGTGATCGCCCGCCCGATGAGCAAGCCATTGACCCCCCTCGCAGATCCCATGCTCCATGCCCCTGCTGCAGCTAAGGCGAGCCCGCCGACGATGAACGGTTTGCGCCGCCCGAGACAATCGGCAGTAATTCCCAAAGGCAAACGCACAACCGCCTGCCACAAACCATACATGGATAGCACAACCCCCACCAAAGCCAGATCATCTGTCTTGGTTTGTACATAGGTCGGCAGTGTGGGCATATAAAGATAGAGGGCCATAAGGTACAAAAAGGCCACCGCACAATATAGGGCGACGAGACGCCGATTGCCACCTCTTGCGTTCACTGTAGCAGAAACCAAAGGCGCAGCTGTCCCAAATTCGTCCTCGCCCATTAGTCCTCTCCCTATACCAAATGCTTACGCGCTATCCTGATAACTCGGCTTCCGTTCACATGCGCCCCAATATAGCCGAGACTAGGACGAAAGCGCAACTGTTGTAATTGTCACCAGAATCACAAACGCGCTATACTTGGGATGATACTGCTTCAGCCATGAGGCTAAAATCTCATTATCCACTTGGAGGGCAAGCATGCGCATTACCAAATTAGAGACCTTTCTGGTCAAGCCACGTTGGCTCTTCCTCAAGATGCACACCGACGAAGGGTTGGTCGGCCTGGGCGAGCCGATCCTAGAAGGCCGAGCCTTAACCGTCGCCCAGGCGGTAGCGGAATTAGAGCCCTATCTTATAGGTAAGGATCCCACCAGCGTCATCCACCATTGGCAGGCGATGTATAAACACGCCTTCTATCGTGGTGGGCCTATCCTGACCAGCGCGCTCTCAGGCGTTGAACATGCTCTGTGGGACCTAGCGGGCAAGGCCGCAGGCTTGCCGATCTACAAGATGTTGGGAGGACCATTGCGCCAGCGGATCAAAATGTACGCCGGGTGTGGCGGAAATACGCCCGAAGAGGCGGCTCGTAATGCGCGCGAGCGCGTGGCGCGCGGTTTCATCGCCCTGAAGACGGGCGTTAACGGCGGGCGCCCGGCACGTATCGTAGAATCCCCAGCCTTCATTGAACGAGCCGTCGCCCAATTTGCCGCTATGCGCGAAGCCGTGGGCAAAGACATCGATATCGCCATAGACTTCCACGGGGCCATTAGTCCTCAGACATCGGCCTTGCTCATCAAAGCCCTTGAGCCCTACCAACCCATGTTTATTGAGGAGCCGGTGCAATGCCAAAACGTGGATGTCCTCGCGGATTTGGCCCGCAAGACGCATCTGCCCATCGCCACGGGCGAACGCATCTTCACCAAATGGGGCTTCAGGGAAATCCTGGAAAAGCGCGCCGCTTCCATCCTGCAACCGGACATCGCCCACTGCGGGGGGATCTTTGAGGGTCGGATCATCGCCGGCATGGCCGAATCCTATTATGCGGCTATCGCCCCGCACTGCCCCTTGGGTCCCATCGCCTTGGCTGCCTGCATCCAACTCGATGCTTCCATCCCCAACTTTCTGGCCCAAGAACACGCCTCATTGGGCGAGGGCTATCTCAAACAGCCTTTCGTCCTGAAAGACGGCTATGTGGACTTGCCCACCGCGCCCGGCCTGGGCATCGAGCTGGATGAGGAAGCCATGGCCGATAAAATCGGCCATGATTGGCGCAACCCGGAAACGTATCATCCCGACGATGGTACGGCCATAGATTGGTAGGGCGAATATCATCCGGTATGCTAACGACGATGACTTCTCAAAAAAGGAGATGAGCGTGGTAGATATCAAAGCCGTCCAAGAGGCGGGGCAGCGCGTACGCGAAAACGTTGCCCGCGTCATCGTCGGCAAAGAGAGTGTGGTGGAGCTGATGCTTGTCGCCCTGTTTTGCGAGGGGCACGTCCTTATAGAAGATGTGCCGGGAATCGGCAAGACCACCTTGGCCAAGGCTTTGGCCCGCAGCTTGGGCTGCACGTTTCGGCGCATCCAGTTCACGCCGGATCTCTTGCCCTCGGATATAACCGGCGTGAGCGTTTACAATCAGGCTACGCGCGAGTTCGAGTTCCGTCCTGGGCCGATCTTTGCACAGGTCATCTTAGCAGATGAGATCAACCGCGCCGGCCCCCGAACGCAAAGCGCGCTCCTTGAAGCCATGCAAGAACGCCAGGTTACGGTAGACGGGGTCACACGTGTGTTGACCCCGCCGTTCCTGGTATTGGCTACGCAAAACCCTATTGAACTAGAGGGCACCTTCCCCCTACCTGAGGCGCAACTGGACCGCTTTCTGCTGCGGCTGAGCCTCGGCTATCCAGACCCCGATGAGGAACGAGCCATCCTGAGGCGGTTCCAGCGCGAGGACCCCTTGGCCGAGTTGCAACCCGTACTCTCGGCGGAACAAGTATTGAGTCTAGCAGCCCAATGCCGCCAGGTCTACGTGCATGAGGCCGTTGAGGATTACATGATCGCCCTGGCGCGCGCCACCCGTGCAAGTGACGCCTTGACCTTGGGTGCCAGCCCACGAGCTACGTTGGCCCTATACCGCACCAGCCAGGCCTTGGCCGCTTTGCACGGGCGCAACTTTGTCTTGCCCGACGATGTGCAACGCCTCATTGAGCCTGTTCTGGGACATCGTTTGATCCCCAGCGCCAAAATGCGTCTTCATGGTAAAAAAGTTCAGGACATCCTGGCCGATCTTGTAGACCAGGTGCCGGTGCCGGTAGAGGAGGACTGGACGGGAGAAAGCGAAGGATGAAGAGCAGCTTTTGGTGGGCAACGCTGGCCCTGCTCTTTTTGCTCGCCGTATTGCGACGTCAAGGGATACTGGCCGCGTTCGTCATCACCCTGGCCTTGGCTGCCGCAGCCTCCGAAGTATGGGCACGTTACTGCCTGAGCAATGTTACCTATCGCCGTCGCCTGGCCCATTCCCGCATCGCGTTCGGCGAGGAGACCACTTTATCTCTGGAGTTTACCAATGCCAAGCCCTTGCCCTTGGCTTGGTTGTTAGTGCGCGATAAATATCCCAGCAAGCTCAGCCTAGTAACGAGTAACCCGCGACAAAAGGCCCTTTCCCAGCATGGTATGCTCGTCTCTCTGCTTTCCCTGCGCTGGTATGAGCGGGTCACTCGTACCTATAAATTGCGGGGAGAGCACCGAGGCCGTTTTCAGTTCGGCCCCGCTGAGATTAGCTCGGGGGATATCTTTGGCTTCCAGCGCCGCCGACGAGAGGATGCCGAGATGGATACGCTCACGGTTTACCCGAAAGTTGTGCCCCTTTCGGCCCTGGGGTTACCGGCCACCCGCCCTTTGGGAGAATGGCTGGCTCCTCGGCGCGTTATAGAGGATCCCCTGCGCTTCGCCATGGTACGAGAATACGTGGCAGGCGATAATCCCCGTTTCATCCACTGGAAAACCTCAGCACATGTGAACAGCCTACAAACCAAGGTCTTTGATCCCAGCGCCACCCTGGCTCTCATCATCTCGGTAGATGTACAGACTTTGCCCCTTGCCTATGAGTGCGTGCCCGAATACCTGGAGTACGTGATCTGTGCGGCTGCCTCGTTGGCCATGCACGCCCTGAACGAGCGCCACATGGTAGGGCTTTGCGCCAACGGCCTTGGTAGAGGCGGCCAAACCTGGCTATACCTGCGCCCCAGCCGGCATCCGGAACAAGCGACGCAGATTCTTTCAACCCTGGCCGAGCTTGATTCATTCCGAGGGTTACCCTTTCACGAGATGCTCCGTCAGCTTCGGCCCCAGCTACTTTTCGGAGCGTCCGTTCTCGCCATCACCGCCTTTCCCCAGGAGCCACTTTACGAGGTCCTGCTCACCCTCAAAGAGGCCGGGCACGGCGTGTTCCTGCTCACTGTAGGCGATACGAAACCAGAAGTGCCGGAGGAGCTAGCGTCCCATCATCTAGGAGGTCTTGATGCGTGGCAGCGCCTGGAGACGCTGGAATTGGCTTGAGCAAGGGCTCATCCCTTTGGTCTCGGCGGCCACCCGTGCCGCTTGGATGACCCCTTTGGTCCACATCATTCTGAATAACCCTCTCGTCGCCCCCCAGGGCACGGAGTATCCCGCCTGGCTGATTTTGCTTCTCTTGCTCGCCGCTTCCTCTGCCAGGTATGGCTTGCAAACTCATCCTCAAGGGCCCATTCTAGCCGCCTGTGGGGGGTTTCTAGCAGTTGCCGGCGCGTTCGCCTATCTCTATACGCAACCGGCCCTTTCCGTTGCGCGCAATGCCACCGAGTTCATGCTCTCCTTAACCGACTTCCAGCAAGGCATCCCGGCTCCTCTTCTCGTCTTGTTCATCACGGGCGCGCTCTGGCGACGCGGCATGACGGTTGAATGGAAATCCCATGGCGAGTTCTGGCGTGACTTTATCATCGGGACCATCGTCCTCGGGCTTTTGATGGTCTTGCCTAGCTCAGCGTTAGGCAC
>DAOTVR010000155.1:0-23022 GCA_034436315.1 Anaerolineae bacterium | reverse complement strand
ATCTCCCCGCGCTTTCAGTGCTCCTCCTCTTGCCCGGCCTCGTGCTGTGCCTCCACCTGCTTCCCGCCGGACGCTGTGATGCGCCGAGCCACCTGGCCTTGGCCCTGGCGCTCAGCGTGGCGGCATGGCCCCTGATGTTGCTCTGGGCGACCGTGGCTGGCCTTAACCTGGCCAAGGGCGGCATTTGGAGCCTCGTCGCCCTCCTGCTTGTGGCTGGCTTATGGGGGGGCATCCGCAAGGCAAGGGAGGCAAACGCCCACAGAGGGAACGCCGGCGGCCTGGCTCGAGAACCCAGCTCTCGCCCCGACTACATGCCCGATATCACCCTGGCGGTGGTGTTGCTCCTGACGCTGGCCACGCGCCTGCTTCACGTGCGCGAGTTGGTCGTGCCCGCCTGGGTGGATTCCTTGCATCACACCCTGATCACCCAGCTCATCGCCGAGGGGGGCGCGGTACCCTCGTCCTATCAACCCTACCTCCCCATAGGGGATTTTCACTATCACTTTGGCTTCCACGCTAACGCCGCGACACTCGTCTGGCTGACCGGCCTCCCGGCGCATCAGGCGGTGTTGATCCTGGGACAAGCGCTTAACGCGGCAGCAGCCCTCACGGCCTACGCGGGGGTGGCGTGTTGGGCGAGGAACCGCTGGGCGGGGGTGGCCTCGGCGCTTTTTGTGGGCCTGCTCTCCTCCATGCCCGCCTATTACGTGAGCTGGGGGCGCTATACCCAACTGACGGGCCTGCTGCTTTTGCCCGTGCTCTGTCAGGTAACGAGCTGGCTCCTCACGGGCAAAAGCCCAGACGGGAGGCTCTGGGTGCTGGGGGCCATCCTAGCGGGCGGATTGGCCCTGACGCATTACCGCGTCCTGGTTTTCTACGGTTTGTTCGTCTCGGCTTACCTGCCGCTGGCCCTGTGGCGCGCGCGTCGCGCGGGCCTCAAGGGGCGAGCGGTGTCCCTCGCCGCCCTCACCCTGGCGGCCTTGTCTCTGGCGGCCATCTCACCTTGGGTGGCCCGCTTCCTGGGGCGCGTCCTCCCGCGCGTCGGGGAAGTCTACGGCGGTTGGGCCGCCCCTGAAGGGGCAAACAACGCCCTCTCAATGGGCCCATTGAACATCGGTTGGGGCCGCCCGCTCCTTTACCTGGCCGGCGCCGGGGCCATCTGGGGCCTACTGCGGCGTAAGGGGGAGGTCGTGGTGCTTCTGGCCACGGTGGGCCTCGGCTTCCTGGTGGCCAATCTGCACCTTCTGGGCCTGGCCGACCTCTGGTTGATCCACAACGAATCGGTGATGATCTCCCTTTGGCTGCCGATGAGCCTCCTCTGCGGTTGGCTGGTGGGAGATCTCTGGTCTCTTCTGATAAGGGGGCTCAGGCGTCTATCGGCGCGCTGGCCCGGGGAGGGCCTGCTCTCGGCCCTTCTGGCCGCGGCGACCGTCGCGCTGGCCTTCTGGGGGAGCTGGCATCTGGTGGACGTGCTCAACCCGATCACGGTGTTGGTGACGCCGGACGACCTGCGGGCCATGGAGTGGGTGGCGGAGAACACCCCACCGGAGGCGCGCTTCCTGATCAACACGGGCAAATGGATGCAGGAACTGCGGATGGGCACCGATGCGGGCTGGTGGCTTCCCCTCCTCGCCAAGCGCCAGGTGAGCCTGCCCAGCGTCTTGTATGCCCAAGGTCCACAGGCCTATCGGGAGGCGGTAAACGACCTGGCGCGGGCCGTAGAAGAAAGCGCGTCTCTGGACGACGCGACCCTGCGCGAACGCCTGGCCCGCGAGGGGATCACCCACGTCTTTGTCGGGGCCCGCGGCGGCCGCCTGATGCCTCAAGACCTGGACGCCAGCCCCTCCTATCGGCTGCGCTATGCCTCGGGGCCGGTGCGGGTCTACGAGCTCGTCGCCGCTCAATAGCCGAGCTTGATCAGGACGTTTTCGATCTTGACGCAATCGTCCAGGACGTCTCGCTTCTCCTTGCTATTGCACCAATAGAGTATGTTTGGCTCCTTGGCCGGCATGAACAGATAGGTGCCCATCTCTACGGTCACCTGTTGGCCCGCCTTGGAAACCTCTTCCTGGACGGCTTTCTGGAGGTCCTCCTTCTCGATGACGTACCAAACCCCATCCACGGCAGACCTGACGATGATGCGGTGCGGAGTCGGGGTTGAGGGGCCTTTACCTCCGCCCGCACAGGCGACGACTGCAGTTGCGAGGAGCAAACCCATCACCAGAGAGCCCACTCGTCCCATAGTTCCCCTCCTCAGACACACTATGCAGTAACCCGGAGCGTCGGCCGTTAACCGTCGGGAGAATCTATAACCAGTATAGCTCTAATGTTCGCGCCCTACAAACTTCGGTCGCTTATGTTGATAGGACGTCCTCCACAAAGAGCGGGTTCGTCCAGGCGATGTTGCCCTGAGCATCCCGACATTCCACCCGAAGGTAGACTTGCTCTGCGTGGATGGGCCAGCTGGCGCTATCCAGCAAGCCCCCATCGGGCGCTTCAAAGCGTCGCCCGCGTGGGCCGGAGGCGTGAAAGGTGATGCTGCGACAAGGGCTGCAACGGACTTGCAAAGCGAGGCTCCCGTCTTCCTGACGGACGATCTGCAGGTCGTTGATCTGCGGGCCGGTGCTGGCGTAATAGTGTCCTCGCCTCAATGCCTCCAGGATGCTGGGCTCATCCAACCTCTCGGCCCGAACCATCACGAACCCCTGCCCCTCTTCGCCGTACTTCCAGTGCACGTCATCAACTGCCAACCCGCCGAGGCGCAACCCTTGGGCCAGGAGGTCATCCCAGTGGACGCCCGCATATCCTCGGCCAACCTGCTTCTCGCAGACGGAGTTAAAGACCTCAATCCCTAGGATGCCCTTGATGAGGGCCACCTCGGCGGAGGTTTGCCCCGTCCAATAGGGATGGGCGATGAAGGGCAAGCCGCCCATGGCAAGGACCTGTGCGGCCATAACCTGGGGATCATCGGCCAGGCCCTGATCGGGCAGCGCGGGGATGCCTAAAGCCAGCATGTGATAGGAATCCCCATGTAGCTCGGCCCCGCTGAGGGTGATAAAATCCCCATTTGGGGCCAGGCCTTGTCCACGGCTCAGCACCCAGTGATCCGTTATGGCGATGAAATCGTAGCCGCGCTCACGGTACCAGGCGATGGCCTGCTCAGGGGTCAGCAGGCCGTCCGATCGGGTGGTGTGCGTATGCAGGTTCCCTTTGAACCAACGTCCGGGAAGGGAAAACGGAGAAAGTTTGATCATCGCTGGTCCTCAAGCCTCGTTCATTCTTGTTCTGGCATCGTCCCCAGGTAAGTATACCGTGAAACCGGCCCAAGGCCAACCCCATCATAAAAAGGCAACCGGCCCCCGCAGGGCCGGCCACCTCATCTGACTCCATCCGGCGCATAAACGGCTCGCCTCGCTTAGGCGCCTCCCTTGAGGGCCCCGGACATGATCCCCGAGACGAGCTGCTTCTGGAAGACGAAGAAGATGATCACGAGGGGCATGGTGGCCAACGTGCTGCCGGCGAACATGATCGCATAGCGTGGCGGGATCGTTTGCGTTCCCAAGAAGTTGGCCAAGGCCAGCGGAGCCGTGATCTTCTCGGGCTTGTTTAGGATCAAAAGGGGTCCCAAGAAGTCATTCCACCCGCCGATAAAGGTGAGGATGGCCACTACCGAGAGGCCGGGAGCGATCAGCGGCAGGACAATGCGCCGAAAGGTGCCGAAGATGGAGCAGCCATCGATCGTCGCCGCCTCGATCATCTCGTCGGGGATCGTCGTGGCCACGACCTGCCGCACCCAGAAAATATACAGCGGCGAGGCAAAGGCGGGGAGCCACAAGGGCCAATAGGTATCGGCCCACTTGAACACCTTGACCATCAACAGGTACCAGGGGATGAGCGTCGCCTGGTAGGGCAACATCATCGTGCCCAGCATGAAGAAGAACAACTTGTCTCGGCCCGGGAAGCGACGCTTGGCGAAGGTAAAGCCCCCCAAAGAGCAGAAGAAGAGGGTGCCCACCGTGCGCACCGCGGCCAAGTAAAAGCTGTTAAAAAGGGGCCGCCAGAAGCCATAGACGTTCAACAACTCCGTATACCCGCTGATGTCCAGGCCGTGTTTGGGCCAGACATTGGGATGACGGCTGTACAGATCGGCCTCGTCCATGAACGAGCCGATGACCATGTCGTAGAACGGGAAGATAAAGATGATCGCAAGGATGATCAAGAAAAGATAAAGGAACACGCGCTGGATGATGCGTGGAATCAGTATGTTCCACTGTCGTACGCGCTTCGCCCCGTGTGGAACCGCACTAGCCGTTGAAGCCATATCTCGCCCTCCTGACTCCGCTCATCCCATCCAACGCCGTTGTAGGCGCATTTGGATCACCGAAATAAAGATCACCAGGATACCGATCATAAACCCAAAGGCGGAAGCATCGCCAAAGCGCGAGCCGCCGATGCCCAGTTGGTAAAGCCGTAACATCAAGGTCAACGTCGCGCCACGCGGCCCCCCGCGCGTCAGCATGTAGGGCTCGTTAAACATGTTCATCAAGCCGATGGTGGCGATCACCGTCAGGAAAAAGATGATCGGGCGCAACAGGGGGATCGTCACCCGCCAGAAGGTTTGCCATTCGTTGGCCCCATCGATCTTGGCCGCCTCATAGATCTCGGGCTCGATCCCTTGCAAGCCGCCCAGGAAAAGGAGGATGTTATAGCCGATCCCCATCCAATGGGTCAGCAAGATGACCACAAACTTGGCCGCCCAGGGATCCGAACGCAACCACTTGACGGGCTTTAGACCAATGGACTTCAGGCCGGCATTGATCCAGCCCATCTGATCGTCGAACAACTGGATAAAGACGATAGACACGATCACAGAAGACGTCACGTAAGGCAAAAAATAAATCGTGCGGAATATCCCTCGCCCGGTCAAGTTCTTGTTGTTAAGGATCACGGCCAACGTGATGGCGATCAGGATGCCGGTCGGTAGCAGGATGTAAGCGAACTGGAGGGTGTTGACCAGGGCCTGCACGATATATGGGTCCTTCAGCATGGCCCGGTAGTTATCCAACCCGACGTACTTCATGGGGCCAAAGCCGCGCCACTCGCTGAAGCTGAGCTGGACGGCCCAGCCGAGAGGATAAAGGCCAAAGACAAAGAACGTGATGAAGAAGGGCGAGATAAAGAGATAATCCATCCAGTGTTCCGCGACCTGGCGCCATAAAGGCTTCGGGGGCCGCACGATCGGCGGACGGGCCAATACAACTTCACTCATCATCTCCTCCGTAAGCAGAGAAAGGGGATGGGGACATCAAACTAGACCAAAAGGACCGGCACATGCATCTTTCCATCTTGGATCATACACACAAAAGGACAACCGACCTCCGAGGTCTCTTCCGAGACCTCGGAGGTACCGCATTCAAACGCCTAACGATCCGGCCGCCGGCTTACAGCTTGCACTTGGTGCGCTCGAAATCGGGCGTGGCCTTCTCCACGAACTTGTCCAGCCCTTCCTTAATGCCCACTTCGCCCTTAAGGATGGGCATGAACTCGCCAGCCCAGAACAGAGCGTCAAGGGCGCCCCACCCTGCAGGCCGGACGTAATCCGGAGAGAGCTCCTTCTCTTGCGAGGCCCAGAACTCGTTGAAGGGCCAATCGCCAAAGAGCGGCGTGCGCGCCTTGGTGAACAGGGTGCTGTTCAGGTAGGGGCGATAGGCGGGGATAATGCCCCAGCCACCGGTCAAGGCACACCCTTCCAAGCTGCCCAGGGCGTACTTCATGAAGAGGATGGCGTTATCGCGGTTCTCGGCGCACTTGGGGGTGACCAGTTGCGCGCCCCCGAAGATGCCCGTGCGATACTTGATCCCCTCTCCGCCGGGGAACTTGGCGACGCGCCAGTAGCCGACGCTCTCCTCGGGCCCCTTGAGGGCGGACTCCCAGAAGCCCTTCTCCCAGGCAGCGATGAAGGCGCCGATCAGGGTGCCCTCCTTGAGCGCCGCGTAATAGGGCGGCTGCAGCCAGCCCACGTCCAGAGCAGCCCCCGTATCGTAGAGCTTCTTGCAGATGGTCGCGGCCAGGACGCCCTTCTCGTCGTTCATGGTGATCTTCTGGCCGTCTTTGCTGACCAGCGAACCACCTACTTGATGCATGACGTACTCAAAGGGCTGTGGATGGCCGCTCGCGGGCTGGATGTAGACGTACTTGCCCTTCTTGGCCGCCTCCTTGGCGAAGAGGATAAAGTCATCCCAAGTCATCTTGTTGATGTCTTCGTCCTTGAGGCCGAACTCTTTCTCCAGGATGTCGTAGCGATAGTACCACCCGCTGACGCTGATATCGCCCGGCCAGCCGATGTACTTGCCCGTCTTGACGATGAAGGTCTCCTGAAGCTTGGCTGGATGGTACTGATCTTTGACGGGGGTGAGCTCCTCAGTGAGGTCGGTGAGCAGATCGTGGCAGCCCCAGTCCTGGGCGTCCGTAGCCTCGGCCCAGAAGAGGTCCGGGCAACCGCTGCCCGCAGCCATGGCCGCTTTGATCTTGGCCCCACGGTCGGCCGGGTGTGGAGACTCCCACTTGACCTCGGGATACTTCTGCTGGAAGCCCGCGCCGGCCAGGTCCAAGGGGTGCTGATCGTGGCCCCAGAAGATGACCTTCCCCTTGGGCACGGGAGCCTTGACCTCAACCGTTTTCTCCACGACCACGGTCTCTTTGACGACCTTCTCCTTCTCCACGACCACGGTCTTTTCCACGACCTTCTCTACCGGCTTCTCGACGACCTTCTCTTTCTCGACGATCTTGGTGACCTCAACCACCTTGGGCTGGCAGGCAGCGGCAACGACGGCCGCAGCTCCCATGCCGGCCACACGTAAGAACACCCGGCGAGTCAATTTCTTCTCCATTCTGTCCTCCTCCTAAAAATCAGTCTAACAAGAATTCTTGATCCCCCTCATTGCACACGACATTATCTAGCTCAATAGGCCATCTCCTTTCTTGGCATCACGCCCATGTAAAGTAACCTCCCGGACTGAGGCACACCATCCACTACCGGCCTCGCTTGACAGAAAACACCGGGCAGGCTATATTTGATAAGATGAACCCACACCAACAAAAGGCCGACAAGCCCCTATCTAATTTTATTATAGCACGTTATCAACCGTTTGTGGCGCCAAATTTGCGCCAAAAGTTCGCCATCTCTTTAGACTATGCCTTCTGTCATGAGTGAAGAAGAGGAATTCGCCCACCAAGTGCGGGATGCCCTGGCACATTTGTACGACATCGCCTACCTACAAGAGCATCCCCTTTGTAGGATCCTCCTGGCCGATCTGCCGGCCGGGGCCATAAGCAATGCGCAATCCCTGCGCCGTGTATTGCTTGAGGCCATTGAAGGCCTTCGCCCCGGGCCTCAGGTCCCTTACAGCTCTAAAGAGTGGCGGCCCTACAGGGTGTTGCTCTACCGCTATGTGCAACGCATGCCCATGGGGAGAATCCTGGAGGAACTGGCTATCAGTGAGCGCCAATTTCAACGCGAGCATGCCAAAGCGCTGAAGGGGCTGAGCGGGCTCCTGTGGGACCAAATGCGATCGGCAGAGGCCTCCCATCAAGGCGCTCCCGCTGGTCCCTCGGCTGAAATAGGCAATGCCGCCGAAGAAGTGCGACGGCTCGTTGCCGGCGCCCACCACGAGGCCCTGGATGTTGAGGCTCTCCTGCGTAGCGCTTTACAGGCCGTGGAAAAGTTGGCCGATAGCCACCAGGTGAAACTAGAGGTGAGCACGACCCCTTGTCCCTGCCCGATCTACGGTGACCCAGGGCTATTCAGGCAGATCCTGCTCAACGTTCTGACCCATCTCTTAACCTGTGCGCAGGGAAAGCGCCTACAAGTGGACCTGAAGGGCTCGGCCAATGAGGTGCGTATCACCTTTGCTTTCAAGGACGGCCTCGCGCCCTCGGGGTCGTTAGTTGACGATGGAACCTCCCAGCGGCTCATCCTCAGCCGGCAGCTCACCGAGGCGAGCGGAGGCCACTTTTGCCTTGAGGAAAGTTCCATTTGCCTGCAATTTCCCCGATGCTCGCTGGTCCTTTTGGTCGTGGATGATAACCAGGATTTCATCCGGCTCGTCGAACGCTTCCTCGCCGATAGTCCCTACCAAGTTGTGAGCGCCCAAAACGCCGAGCAAGCCCTCGCCCTGGCCCGCCAAGTCAAACCTTTCTTGATCACCCTCGACGTGATGATGCCCAGCCGGGACGGTTGGGAAATCCTCCAGCATCTCAAGCACAACCCCGAAACGAGCCACATCCCCGTCGTGATCTGTTCCATCTTGAACGAGCCCGAGTTAGCCTCCCTCTTGGGCGCCGATGACTATCTCAAGAAACCGATCACCCAGAAAGAACTATTGGCCGTTTTGGCTCGTTGGGAAGGGGCCGCGCGGCCAGAAGGCCTGTGAGAAAAGCTGCCTTAAGACGACGATTTCTCAAGCAGGGCAGCATACTGGGAGGGGAACTTGCTGGCCACCATCTCCATGAAGGGAAGGATCTCGTGCATAGAGAACCCCGAACGGCGTACCAAACTCACCGAAGGCACCTCAAGCGGCCAAACTTCCTCCCAGTAGGTGGTGGCCGTCACGGCGATGACCGGCACCTCTTTTAACCGCACATCCTCTCGCATCCAGTTAAGCAAGGCGTGCCCGTCCATCCCCGGAAGAGAAAAGTCCAGTAAGACGAGATCGGGCACGAGGGAACGCATGATCTCCTGGGCATCTTCGGCGTTGTAGGCCTTCTTGAGCTGTACCGGATCCTCCAGCCCTGAGAGCATGCGCTCCAGTAAGCGCATCATATGCGGATCATCCTCAACGGCCAGGATGGTCTTCAGGGGGACTTGCAACCGCCTTAGGGCGCTCAATAACTCCTCTTTGGAGACTGGCTTGACCAAGTAATCGCTCATGCCCATAGCCAGAACCTTGCGTCGGGCACTAGAGATAGGGCAAGATAACACGGTCAACCGCGCGTTTTGTAAGGAGGGATCGGCCTCTACCAGGGCGTTGATCTCGGCGATAGGGGTGTCGTTGCTCAGTACGAGCAACTCTGGGTGCAGATCGGCGACCATCTGCACCGCTTGTTGCGCATCCCCGGCCCCTTCCACGCGGTAACCTCGGGTGTAGCGACGGAAAAGCTGGATGACGTTGGGATCATCATCCAGCACGACCACCACCTTGTCCAAGGGCTGGGCGACCATGGGAAGTTTGGTATCCTTCAGTTCCGGGTGTGACCATATCTCCTCGGCCGGAAGGGCAAAGTGGAACGTGCTGCCCTTGCCCAGCTCGCTTTCCACCCACATCCAGCCACCATGTAGCTCCACAAACCGTTTGCTGATCGCCAGGCCCAAGCCCGTCCCCCCGTATTTGCGCCGCAAGGAGCCGTCCACCTGTCTGAACTCCTCAAAGATGCCCTCAATGTCTTCGGGGCGAATGCCGATGCCACTATCCGAGACGCTCACCCTCACGTAGCGCGAGGCGGGCAAAGAAGGCCCTGACGATGGGGGACGCGACGGGGAAGAGGGTCCTCGCAACGCCGACTCTTGCGCGAGATGATCGCAGCAGACCACGCGAATGTAGCCGCTCTCGGTAAAGCGCACGGCGTTAGCGATCAGGTTCAAGAGGACCTGGCGGATGCGCGTGCGATCCAAGTAAAGCTGAGGCAGGCCCGGTTCGATCTCCACCTGGAGGTCCAGGCCCTTGCGCTCCACCAGCTCACGGATGGCTTCTACCGCTTCGGTCACGACTTCGGCGAGATCGGTCCACTCGCGGGTGAGCGCCATGTGTTTCGCGTCAATACGAGATAGGTCCAAGATGTCGTCAATGAGGGCTTGCAAATGTTTGGCACTGCGGTAAATGGCATGGACATCACCCAAGTACTCGGGCGGAAGCACCTGGCCGCCATACGATTCCGGGGCCGTGTACATCATCTCGCTGAAGCCCACGATGAGGTTGATGGGCGTACGCAGTTCGTGGCTCACGTTGGCAGCGAACTCCGCCTTGAGTCGGCGAGCCTCTTCGGCTTCGCGGCGAGCTTCAAGAAGCTCCCGATTCAAGCGGATCAGCCGGTCGTTCTCCTCATCCAGCGCCTTGGTGAGCCGGGCCAGCTCTGCCCTCCGTTGCCGCGCCTCCAGCATGCTGCGCACGGCGCGCTGATGGTTGTGCCAACTCCATTCCAAGGCGATATCCAGGTAATACCAAAGCAACCACGAAAGCCCGAACGATGCGCCTATGAAAGGCAAAGCGGTTTTCAGTGAACCTATGGGGAGTTCACCCAGCCGGTAGATCAACCAGATATAGCCCACGGATAGCCCCGTGACCAAGACAATAAACAGACGTCCGGAGAGCACACCGGTCAGAACGATCACAAAGCTCAAGCTGAGAAGGAATATGGGGCTCTTGCTGGCATAAGCCGTCGCGCTTAGGGCTAACCACATGGCCGCGAGGCCAAGGGCAGCAGCCCAGCGGGGATGCTGCTCAAGCAGGCGATAGCTCAACGCGCCGCTGAGGAGGAGCGCGAGAGGGGCACTCCAATAAAACCAGGACATCACGGGTTGCCCGATGACGATGAGCAGGATGCCCCAAACCCATCCCGTGACCAGGAGCACGATGGCCAACGTGCTGAGCAATTGTTGGCTAAGGTACTCCCGATCGCTCTCCCGGTACACAAGCTCGTCATCAAGGCCTGATGCTGCCATCTGCTACCTCCGAATCAACTTATCTCTGGAGGCATTCCTAGTTCTCATCCCCAGTGTTGGCCAAAGCGACATCTTGATTTTAGCACATTGCCCGTAGTAGTCAGAATCGGGGCAACGTTGTATACTCTTGAGCGTCGGCCATGTCGTCTCGCTAGCTAAGGCGAGGGCGGGTTTGTTTCCCTTTCGGGGATGAGGATGATGACAACCTTCGAGCCGGCATACTTGCGCCTATTACGCAGCGGCGAGCTCAAGCGGCGCGTTCAGGAAGCCTACCGCCGCCTGGAGGCCTGTGACCTCTGCCCGCGCGAGTGCAAGGTCAACCGGCGCAAAGAAGGCCCCCGAGGCGTCTGTAATACCGGGGAGCGCGCCAGGGTGGCGAGCTTTCACGCCCATTTCGGCGAGGAGGCCCCCTTGGTCGGCTACGGTGGCTCGGGGACGATCTTTTTCTCCTGGTGTAACCTCAAGTGTCAATACTGCCAGAACTATGAGCTGAGCCAATTGGGCGAGGGCCGCGAGGTGGAGCCGGAGGAGCTGGCGGCGATGATGTTGCGTTTGCAGGATGCGGGCTGCCACAACATCAATTTCGTCTCGCCGTCGCATGTCGTGCCCCAGATCCTCGCCGGCGTGCTCATCGCCGCCCAAGCCGGGCTACGCCTGCCTTTGGTCTATAATACGGGAGGGTACGACGCCCTCGCGACCCTGGCCCTGCTGGACGGGGTGTTTGATATCTACATGCCCGACATGAAGTACGCCGACGAGCCGACCGCCCGCCGCCTTTCCTTGGTCAAGGATTACCCCGCGATCAACCGCGCCGCCGTGGCCGAGATGCACCGGCAGGTGGGCGATCTGCAGATAGACGAGCGCGGCATCGCCATGCGCGGCCTTTTGGTGCGTCACCTGGTGTTGCCCAATGGGTTGGCGGGGACGGCCGAGATCGTCAACTGGCTGGCGAAAGAGATCTCGCCCAATACATATATCAACATCATGGCCCAATATCGCCCCTGTTACCGGGCGCACGAGTTCCCCGAGCTGGCGCGGCGCATCACCGTCGCCGAGTACGCCGAGGCAGTGCGCTTGGCACGGGCGGCCGGCCTGCATCGGCTGGACAAGGGCTGAGCGAGAAAACATCAAACCAAGTCAAAGAGGGGAAAAAGATGAGCAGAGTCGCTATCGTTGGGGCTGGCCCGGCCGGGCTCTTTGCGGCCCATGAGCTGATCCAAAAGGGCTTTGAGGTGCTAGTCTTGGATATGGGCAAGGAGGTCTCCCAAAGGAATCGCGAAGATCCCTTTGATCTCCTTCACGGCATGGGAGGCTCCGGCACCTTCTCGGACGGCAAGGTGAACTTTCATCCTCATGTGGGGGGCAACCTGTTCAGCTTCCTCAGCGAGGGGGAAGCCTGGCAACTGGTCGAACATATTGAACACGTCCTGGCCCAATATGGCGTCAGCGCCATCCCCACGGACGAAGAGGCGACCCGCGAGCTCGAACGGCGGGCCGCCAAGTGTGGGGTAATGTTCCTCCCCATCCGACAGGCCCACATCGGCTCCGATCACCTCACGGATCTGATCCAGCGATTCGGTGACGACCTGCGGCAGATGGGCGTCAGCTTCCATATGGGCGTTCGCGTCGTGGATATCCTCTGTCGGGGGCGAAAGGTTGAGGGGCTACTCCTGGAAGGAGGGGAGCGCGTTGAAGCCGATTTCGTCATCCTGGCCCCGGGGAGAGTAGGCAGCGAGTGGATGAGGAAGGTGGCCCAAGAACATGCCCTGACCGTTATCTATAACCCTGTGGACATCGGCGTGCGCGTCGAGGTCCCGGCGATCGTCATGGAGGAGATCATCTCCATCTGCTATGATCCCAAGTTCTACATCCGCACGCCCACCTACGACGATCGGGTGAGGACCTTCTGCGTCTCCCCGGAGGGGTTCGTGGTCAAGGAAGTATACGAAGATGAGGGCGTCGTCGGGGTCAACGGGCACGCCTTAAGGGGCCGCAAGTCAACGAACACCAACTTTGCCCTGCTCGTCAGCGTCAACCTGACCGAGCCGGTGGAGAGCACCAGCGCTTATGGCCTCTCCATCGCCCACTTGGCCACGACCATCGGCGGCGGCAAGCCGATCCTGCAAAGCCTGGGGGATTTGCGCCGCCACCGACGTTCCACATGGGGTAGGCTCCAGAAGAGCCCAGGAGATGTCACGCCCACCCTGACCGACGTCACCCCGGGCGATATCTCCATGGCCCTGCCGCATCGCATCACCACCGATCTCTTGGAGGGCCTGGAGATGCTGGCTCAGGTCATCCCAGGGCTGGACGCCGACCGCACGCTGCTTTACGCTCTGGAGCTCAAGCGTTACGCCACAAGGCTCAAGACCGACCGCAACCTGCAAACCGAGATCTCGGGCCTCTACGTCGCCGGAGACGGCGCCGGAGTCGCCCGAGGGATCGGCGGGGCGGCGGCCACGGGGGAGATCGCCGCCCGGGGGATCATCGCCGCTGCGCGCTCTACTTGGTCTTCTGGGCCTTCTCTATCTTAGCCCATTGATCCCGCAAGGTCACCGTGCGGTTGAACACCAACGCCCCAGGGCGCGAATCCACGCTATCCACGCAGAAATAGCCCAGCCTTTCAAACTGATAGCGGCTCCCAGGGGTTGCGTTCGCCAGGCTGGGCTCTACCCAGCAAGAGGTCAAGGTCTCCAACGAATGGGGGTTGATGTTCGCCCGCCAATCGCGCCCCTCCTGCTCTTCGCTGGGATTGTCCGTCAGGAAGAGATGGTCGTACAGGCGCACCGTTGCCGGGATGGCGTGGGCAGCCGAGACCCAATGGAGCGTCGCCTTGACCTTGCGCCCATCCGGCGCATCGCCGCCCCGCGTCTGCGGATCGTAGGTGCAATGGAGCTCAAGCACCTCGCCGCTCTGGGGGTCCTTGACGACCCCCACACACTTGATAAAGTAGGCATAACGCAGCCGCACCTCGCGGCCGGGGGCTAGGCGGAAGAACTCCTTGGGAGGATCCTCGCGGAAGTCATCGCGCTCAATGTACAGCTCGCGCGAGAAGGGCACCTTGCGCGTCCCCATGGAGGGATCCTCGGGGTTATTGATCGCCTCCAGCTCCTCCACCTGTCCCTCCGGATAGTTATCAATGATCACCCGCAAAGGCCGCAGGACGGCCATCACCCGGGGCGCGCGCTTGTTCAGGTCTTCGCGGATACAATGCTCCAGCAAGCCGATGTCCACGACGCTCAACGCTTTAGACACGCCGATGCGGTCACAGAAATCCCGGATGGCCTCGGGCGTGTAGCCGCGCCGGCGTAATCCCGCGAGGGTGGGCATCCGCGGATCGTCCCAGCCGGTAACATAACCCTCGCGCACCAACTGGAGCGACTTGCGCTTGCTCGTCAGCGTCCGAGTCAGGTTAAGGCGCGCGAACTCGATTTGCTGAGGATGGCAGGGCACCGGCAACTGATCCAGGAACCAATCGTACAGGGCATGGTTGTTCTCAAACTCCAGCGTACAGATGGAGTGGGTGATCCCTTCCAGGGCGTCGCAAAGGCAATGGGCAAAGTCGTACATCGGGTAGATGCACCACTTGTCCCCCGTCCGATGATGAGGCACCTTGAGGATGCGGTAGATGACTGGGTCGCGCATGACGATGTTCGGCGAGCGCATATCGATCTTGGCCCGCAAGGTGCGAGAGCCCTCTTCAAATTCCCCGGCACGCATGCGCTCAAACAGCTCTAGGTTCTCCTCCACCGAACGGTTGCGATAGGGACTATCCCTGCCCGGTTCGGTCAAGGTGCCGCGATACGCGCGGATCTCTTCCGGGCTCAAGTCGCACACATAGGCCTTGCCCGCCTTGATCAGCATCACCGCGTACTCGTAGAGCTGATCGAAATAATCCGAGGCATAATACTCCCGATCCCCCCAGTCAAACCCCAGCCAATGGATGTCCTCCTTGATGGCCTCAACGTACTCTACATCCTCTTTGGTCGGGTTGGTGTCGTCAAAGCGCAGGTTGCACTTGCCGCCGAATTCCTCAGCGATCCCAAAGTTAAGGCAGATGGACTTGGCGTGGCCAATGTGCAGATAGCCGTTTGGCTCCGGCGGGAAGCGCGTGTGCACGCGCCCGCCGTTCTTGCCGGCCTTGACATCGGCGGCGACGATCTCGCGCACGAAATCCAGGGAAGCCTCAAGCGAGCTCAAGTCTGTGAGGCCCCTCTTGCCTTTCCTCTCCAAGCTGGACATAGCTCGTCCCTCGTCTCGCAAAAAGTGAATACACGTTATAATATTATATCCATAGAGGCACGGGCCTCCAACTCGCCCTTTATCTTCGTGCAGAGGCTCCCCGGTGTTAAAAGCTATCGTGGCTAAGGGGCACAGAGTATGGCTTGCGCGGTTGCTCATCGGCCCAGTGCTCTGCTGGAACCTGGAGTGCGCACTGGCCTTCCTATGGCGGCCAGAGAGCTATGCGCCCGGCCTGGAGTTGGCGGGCATGAGCGGCGTGGCCATGGTGCGAGGGATCGGGCTCCTCTTTTTGATGTGGAATGTGCCCTATGCGGTCGCCTTCTGGCATCCAAGCCGACACCGCATCTCGCTCCTAGAAGCGCTGGCCATGCAGGCCATCGGGTTTCTGGGGGAAACGGCGCTGTGGTTCTCCCTTCCGCCCGGATCCGCAGCCTTGCGGAGCACGACCACGCGCTTCCTCCTCTTTGACGGCCTGGGCCTGGCGCTCTTGTTCGGGGCGACGCTGCTTGGGCGAGGGCGTTCCTCTACGGCTTGACCTTACGCAGCGCCCCTTTTGAGGCGTCAACTTCCTTGACCAGCCCGCGCAGGAAACGGATGGTGACCAGCTCCCGCTGGCCCTCGATGCGCGAGTCCAGCACCAGGCCACGCCCATAGGGGGTCTGCTCTACCCAATCCCCTTTGACGTACTTGGGCTGCAAGGGAGTCTGCTCGGCGGAAGCCAGATGGGTGTAGATGCCCTTGCGTCGCGCCTGCTCCAAAAGCTCTTGCAGGGCATGCGTCCGACGCAGGGTCAGCTTCTCTGCCTCACCAGAAGGGGTCATGACCGGGCGCTCTGAGAGCTTGATCATCATCGGCACATAGCCCCAATCTACCGTCTCTTGGCCGGTGAGAACGCCCAGGATCCTCCGCGAGGCGGCCTTGTTCAGTGACTCGTTGCGCAGCCGACAGATGCCCGATTGGATACATGAGGGACACCCCTCCTTACAACCACAGCGGGCCACCGTGTCATAGGCTAACCGCAGGAGCTCTTCCATGCGGTGGTAGGCCACCTCCGCCAGGCCAATGCCTCCCTCGTAGGCATCGTAGACGAATACGACGGGCGCGGATAAGTCGGGGTGCTCCGGATGATAGAAACCGTCCACGTCCCGCTGATCGCACATGACGAGCAGCGGCATCATCCCGGTGAGCAAGTGTTGCACGGCGTGCAGGCCTGCGGCAAAGGGTGAACCTTGGGCCTCAGCTTTGCCCTCCGCATTCTGCTGACCGGGCTCCGCAGGATCCTTTCCGAGCAGCTCTCCTAAGGCTGCGGGGAGCGTGAGCCACATAGCCATCGTGTGCAGGCGGATGGTCAAGGGATAGTCCAGGTTCACCCGCTTAACCATCTCCTCAGTCCCCAGCTTGAGCTCCTGATAACCGTGGATGACCTCCTCAACCAGCACGTCCCCCAACGCCACCTCAAAGGGCACGACACCCAAAACCAAACGGCGCGACTCATAGATATGCTTAACCCTCACCTTGAGCGAGCTGCTGGCACGGGTGTAATGCGGGACGTGTTCCTCGCGCACGCGGACGAGCTTGCGCTGGTGGTCCAGATAGGTCACGCGGTAATCGTCTCCGCCGTGTTGGTAGATGGCCCCGGGATGGGCCTCGCGGAAGACGTTCGGCGGCTCAATGGTGCCCACCTCATTGTGGTTCTCGTCCAAGATGTGATAGGTCTCCTGGCTGGCCGAGCGCAGCGAGGTGCGCAAGTGGACATCGCGGTCGCTCGCTGCACAAACCAGTTCCTCTGTGCCATCCTCTCGGCGGCGGGGAACAAGAAGGCCCGCTGTGCGCAACTCCTCAATCAGGCTGCGCAGCTCGGAGGGCATTCGGGCCAACTCGGCAGGCTGAAAGGGGAGCTCGCGGGCGGAACAGAGCACGTGCTTGAGACGGATGACCTGGTTATCCAGGTCCACCACGGCGAGCTCGTGCGGCTGGGAGAAAAATTGCTGTGGATGCTGCATGTAATACTGATCCAGAGGGTTCTGTGAGGCCACCAGGAAGATCAGGGCATCGCGCCCTCGGCGGCCAGCCCTCCCGGCCTGCTGCCAGGTGGACATGATCGTCCCAGGGTAACCGGAGATGATCGCCGCATCCAGGCCGCCGATATCTATCCCCAGCTCTAGGGCGTTGGTGGTGATGATCCCCTTGATCTCCCCCGATTTGAGCTTGCTCTCAATATCCTCGCGCTCCTCGGCAAGATACCCCGCCCGGTAGGAGCTAATGCGCTCCAGAAGATGGCTTTCGCCCCGTTCCTCGGTGAGGCTGCGGCTCAGGCGCAACATGCGCTCGGTCAAGCGCCGCGCGCGGGCGAAGAGGATGGTGTTATAGTCGGCGCGCAGGCAATGCAACAAGAGATCCACCGCCTCCTCAGCGTAGGAACGGCGCAGGTTCGAGCCATCATCGCGGAGCAAAGGAGGATTCCACAAGGCAAAGTACCTGCGCCCCCGTCCGGAGCCGTCGCGATCCACTACCGCGAAGCGCCGACCGGTCAACTTTTCGGCCAGTTCCTGAGGGTTGGCGATCGTTGCCGAACAACAGATGAATTGAGGCGCAGAGCCGTAATATTCGGCGACGCGCAGCATGCGACGAAAAAGATGGGCCATATTGGTCCCAAACACGCCGCGGTACGTATGGATCTCATCCACGACGATGAAGCGCAGGTTGCGCCAGACTTCTTCCCAATTCGGGTGCCAGAGGAGAAAGCTCAAGTGTAGCATCTCGGGGTTGGTCAGCCAGATATGGGGGCTGCGCGCGCGGGTCTCTTTGCGCTTGTCGTTGGTGAGCGCGCCGGTATAGCGGGCGATCCCCACGGCCTCCTTGCCCAGGGCCAAGTTGATCCTGAAAAGGCCCTTGAGCTGATCGTTGACCAGGGCGTTGATAGGATAGATATAGATCGCCCTCGTAGAGCGATCGCCGAGGATGCGCTCCATAATGGGCAGGTTATAGCACAGGGTCTTGCCACTGGACGTAGACGTGACGACGACGATGTCTTCGCCATCGCGCACCCGCCGCAGGGCCTCAACCTGATGCGTATAGAGGCGCGAGACGCCCAACCCATCAAGGGCGCGTTGCAAGGGGAGGGGAAGCGGGGGCTCTGGGTCAGCGTATTGAGCCTGACGATCGGCCAACACCTCAACGTGAACGATCTGCTCACCCTGAGAGACGTTCATCTCCCGGGAGATGGAGGCAAGGAGCTCCTCAGCAGATAGGACTCTCTTGCCCGCCTGAGGTGTAGTGGCCTCCTCAATCGGCCCTTCAGCACTCATCCTAACCCCTGTGGTCACCCGTGTTTTTGAGCTGTCTGAAGTGGGCCACCGTCCTCTCCAATCCCTCGCGTAAGGGGATCTCGGCTCGCCAGCCTAACCCTGCCTTGGCCTTCTCCCAGGAGAGATACGTGCGGAACACCTCTCCCTTTTTGGCGGGGCCGTGAACCTCCTCGCATTGCGAGCCGGTGATCTCCCTGAGCTGGGCAAAGATGCTATTCACCGAGGTCCCGATGCCAGAGCCGAGGTTAAAGATCTCCCCACTGCCACGGGTGAGGGCCAGGACGTTGGCGCGGGCCACGTCAGTCACATAGACAAAGTCGCGCTCTTGCTCGCCGGAGCCGTTGATGACGGGCGTTTTGCCGTTGAGCATCTGCATAGCAAAGATGGCCACTACGCCGGCCTCGCCATAGGGGTCTTGGCGGGGGCCATAGACGTTGGGGAAGCGCAAGATCGTGAAATCCAGATCGTAATGCGTGCGATAGATATAAAGATAATGCTCCACGTGGTGTTTACTGGCCCCATAAGGATCAAGCGGCTTGATGGGATGGTTCTCATCTACGGGGAGATATTCCGGCTCACCGTAGACGGCGCCGCCGGTGGAGGCGTAGACGATCTTTTTGCAACCATATTTGCGCGCCGCCTCTAAGAGGGCAAGCGAGCCGATGATGTTCACCTCGGCGTAGAGGATGGGCAAGGCCATCGCCTCGCGCACGTTGGCCTTGGCCGCCAGGTGGCAGATGTATTCCGGGCGCTCCTGAGCAAAGACTTGCTCCAAGGAGCGCACATCGCGGAGGTCCACCACATAGAGCCGAGCTTGGGGGTTGACGTTCTCTCGTTTGCCCGTGGAGAGATCGTCCACGACGAACACGTCGTAGCCTTCCGCCAGACACGCATCCACCACATGGGAGCCGATGAAGCCGGCTCCACCGGTCACCATCACCTTCATCCTGTTTTCCTTCCTCCAGTTATGTTAGATGAACACCTGGCCAACTCACAACCCCTTAGAGCGCGCGATGGAAAAGAGCAACCAGGTGCCCAGTAACCCGGCCATGATAAAGCCGATCTGCGGGATAGGCAAGCCGATATTCGTGAAGGGCAGGCGAAAGACCGCCCTTTCCCCTCCCAACAGGACCATCGCCGAGCCCACGATGATGGCCGCAACAACGATGCTAAACGAGAGCCGGTTGCCGATAGCATCCAACTTGCGCAGGGCCTGAGCGAGATGGCGCACATCGATGCCCACGGTCATCTCCCCGCGCTCCAATTGCTCGGAAAGGAGGTCAATGCGTCGGGGTAAGACGCGCAGCATCCCCTCTAGGTCGTGCAAGGTGCTTGCGGCCTCCCACAAGGTGTGCTTGAGAGAGATGCGCTCCTTAAGCAATTGTACGACGAAAGGCTCCAGGTACCCTGCCAGGACGAAGGAGGGATCCAACGTGCGCGCCACGCCCTCCAACACGACCACGGTACGGGCCAGAAGGGCCAGGTCGGCCGGGAGGCGCACCCTATGCTTGAAAGCCGCGCCCAGGATATCGCTTAGAAAGTCGGCGATGCGCACGCTCTCCAGCGAGGCGGCGTAATAGCGGGTGATCAGGCGTTGGATTTCGCGGCGCAGCCCATCCCGATCTGCCCCCCGGTCTACCGCCCCCATGCGCACGACGGTGTGCACCATATCCTCGGCGTCCTGCCGGGTGAGCGCAAAGAGCAGGTCCCCAAGGTCCTCGCGCATGCGCGGCGTCAGATAGCCGACTACGCCGAAATCCACCAGGCCGATGCGCCCGTCGCAAACCAGGATGTTGGCCGGATGAGGATCGGCATGGAAGAGGCCATAGACAAAGACCTGCTTCAAATAGACCTGGACGATGCGCTCGGCGATGCTATGCAGGTCGTAACCGCACTCCTTAAGGCGCTCAAGTTCCGTCAGCTTGATGCCTTGGAGGTCACTGAGGGTGATCACCCGCCGCGTGGTGAGCTCCCAATAGACGCGCGGGATCTCCACGCCCTCATCGGTGATCATCGCCCGCAGCCTTTCGGCGTTTCGCCCCTCAATCGTGTAATCCAACTCATCGCGCAAAGCCTGACAGAATTCGTCCACGATCTCTGAGAGGCGATAATCTCGCAACGTCGCCGAGCGCGCCTCTAAAAAGTGCGTCTGTCTTAAGAGCAGGTGCAGATCAGCCTCAATGAGGCGCTCCACACCGGGGCGCTGCACTTTGACCACCACAGCCGTGCCGTCGTGCAACCGCGCACGATGCACTTGGCCGATCGAGGCCGAGGCGATGGCCGTCTCGGAGAAATCAAGATAACATTGACGCAAGGGCTTGCCCAACTCGCGTTCAATGGTGGCCACGATCTCGGCAGTAGGAGCCGGAGGCGCCGCATCCAAAAGCTTGCTTAGCTCGGCGATGTACGCGGGAGGGAGGATATCGGGGCGCGTGCTGAGGATCTGGCCCAACTTGATGTAGGTGGGCCCCAGTTGTTCCAGGGTCAGGCGCACCCGCTGCGGCACAGACAGCACACTTGCCCGCGCACCCGCTTCAACGCTGCGCGCCCTCCAGGGAAAGAGAAAACGCTTCAACCCCAAGCTTTCAACGAGGAACCCCAAGCCATTGCGCACCAAGACTTCGGCAATATATCGTGCGCGCGATATCTCCGCGAGCGGGCTCCCCAAGGTGAACCGGAACACTGCTTTGCGCCTTTCCCTAGCTTTGCCGGCTGGCTCCTGGCCCGATTATACCATGAAGGGAAAGGGCAAGAAAACGACGAGGGGCGAAGGATTGTGCTTGCACCAATGGCGCCAGGCACATCCTTCGCCCCACCTTCCTAGCGGAAGATCAACGGCAACCACATCATGGATCTTTGCAAAACGGCACTGTTGAGCAACCAAGGCCCGCGCGCAACCAACCCATCGTGGCCGTCGAGCACCGAGCTGACCCAATGGGGCGAGCTGGCCGTTCCGGTACATACCACGGTCACGGTCACCGCCTGCCCGGGCAATAGCTCCTGGGCCGTCCAGCTTCTTGCCGACAGGTTCACCGCCCCCGTCGGCCCCTCTGAGGTCATGCTGACCAGGTTCAACTCCGAATCCAGCGTATAGGTCAGGGCAAGCTGGCGAGCGATCTCTGCCCCCACATTGGCCACGACCGTTTGATAGCTCAGCCTATATGTTCCGGGCATGGCCAAAGGCACCTCACGCTCGTAGCTTGTGGTCATATCCACGCTGTAATTGCCGAAACGCAAAGTCGCCCGAGCGTTATCGGAGGATTTGTTCAGCAACCTGATGTGTACCCCATACTGCACGTTATCGTCGCCGGGGTTGCCGCTGCCTAAAGGGAGGCCCGACACCTTCTCGCCATAGAGCTCGTAGAGCGGCCGGCCGTCGAAGGTGGTAATGCGCGTGGAATAGATACCCCGCGCCGGGATCACTGCGCTCCCCGCGCGATTATTGAAACATACATGCCCCGCCGGGCAAGGCGTGCCGTAGTAAAAGCCGGCGTAGTATCCTTTGGCGTCGTTGAAGCTGGTCACTGCCGGCCGGGAGGGGAAGCTCCAGGTGCCCGTCACCGGTTGCCCCCCGATAAAGGCCCCGGTAAGAGTGAAAGCCTCCGATGGCTGCAAGGTCAAGGCGGCGTCATAGCTGCCCGCACGGGCGCTGAGTATCGTAGTGCTATACGGCCCCGTGGCCCCCAGGCGGAGCGGGCCGGGATTCATGTCCACCACCAGCAGTTGATACTTGGGGCCGATACTGGGGGGATCATACTCATTCGGGAGCAGGCTATAGCTAGCAGAGTATTTGGCGTTGCGGTAGTAGAGGAGCGCGCCGGGGATGTTGTAGGGCACGCGCTGTACCTGCCACTCGTCCTCGTCGGAGTAGGTGGTAACGTAAGCCGTCCGCACCATGCGGTCGTACTTGGTGTCGGCGCGCCACTCCACCAGATAATAGTTGGGATAACTCCGGCTCGTGGGGGCGACGAACCATCCCGGATCCGAATTAGCCCAGCCGGGGAAGGTGGAAGGAGCGACCGCGGCCTCAAAATCGTCCACGAGGGCGCCATCTAGCTTGATGTCGTCAATCCACCAGCCGGGCTCGGTGACCCCCGCATCGGTCCGATAGCGCAGGCGCAAGGTGACAGTCTTGCCCGCATAGGCCGAGAGGTCAAAACGTAGGGTTCCTTCGCCCTCGCCGGTCAAGCCATGCCCCAGGTTAGCGCCGTTGGGGTTATCCTCGGTGAGTATCTCATCCAGGTCATCCAGAAACACCCAATCGGCGTCGCCGTCCTTCAGCATCACATAGCCATAATCGTAATCCGCCTCGATAGCCCAAGAAGAGGAGATGGTCAAGAGGCCCGCCGCCCCAGCGGGGATGACGAGCTCATGATCCAGGGTGATATCCAAATCGTTGCGCCCCGTGCCCGACCAAGCGCACTTGCCCGTGCCTAAGGGATTGGGGATCTCCTCGGCGACGGGGGGCAAGTTGATGCGCACGCCCTTGTTAACGCCTAGAGGGGTCTTTTCCAGCCGCCCGATGGTGATCTCGGCCGCGGGAGCATTATAGCTGCGTGTGACCATCGGCTCCTGCCAGTTACAGGGGATGGGGTTACCGAGCTCGTCAAAGCCGCAGATAGCGATCATGCGGAACCACAGCGGCATGCCCACCGGCACCGAGCCGCCCAAGGGGCCACCCCAGGCGCCGGCCTCCATGATGCTCCAGAAGGCGACCGAGTTCTGGATATCGGTGGTGTAGAGATCGGGTAAGCC
>DAOTVR010000154.1:0-2858 GCA_034436315.1 Anaerolineae bacterium | reverse complement strand
GGCAGAAAGCCTCATCGTTGCCGCTCAGCCGGGATCATTGGCTCCCGCCTTCGGCATCTTGATCGTCATCGCCGCCAACGCCCTCTTAGGCACCCGCGAGGCCCTATTCATCGCTTTGCTCGCTTGGCTGGGTGTGGGGATAGCACAATACTTGATCGGATACGCATCCAAAGCTGTGGGCAACACCCAGGTGCTTACTCTCTATTTACTGACAGCCGGCATCTCTTGGCTGGCCGCCCGTCCGCTCAAAACCTCGGTCTCCTGGGCACTGGCGGGATGGGATCAAGCCCATAAGGCGCTCCTAGAAGCCCGCGAGCGCCGTGGGGAGATGTATCGCGTCGTGCGCGCCCTGGAGGAGGCCACCTACCGCTTGGAACACACCAAAAACGAGCTGATCGTGGCCCAGCATGAGGCAGAAGTGGCTCGCGCCCTAAAGGGGCGCTTCGTAGCTATGGTTAGCCACGAACTTCGCGCACCGCTTAACCTGATTTTGGGTTTCAGCCGCCTGATGGCCCTCTCACCCGAGAGCTACGGAGAACCACTCCCGCGTGCCTATCGCGCAGACATCGATGCCATCTATCGCAACAGCCAGCACCTGTTAGCTCTGGTGGACGATATCCTAGACCTTTCACAGATCGAGGCCCAACGTCTGCCACTCGTGAAAGACCGCACCGACTTGGAAGAAGACGTCGTGAAGAAGGCGGTGGACATCGTCCAGACTTTGGCCGAGCGCAAGGGGTTGTATGTGCGCCTAGAGTTGGCCGGCAACCTGCCTTGGATCCTCGCCGATCAGGTGCGCCTCCGTCAGGCCCTCCTAAACCTTTTAACCAACGCCATCCGCTTTACCGAGCACGGCGGGATCACTGTTCGCACCAGCCAGCAAGACGGCGTGCTGATGGTTAGCGTGCAAGATACCGGCCGGGGGATCGCTCCGGAGGACATGCCCAAACTCTTTCAAGAGTTCCATCAGATCCATCCTAGCGAGACACGAGATGGCGCCGGCAGCGGGCTTGGGCTGAGCATCAGCAAACATCTGATAGAGTTACACGGCGGTCAGATCTGGGCCGAGAGCCGCCAAGGGACGGGCACAACCTTTTACTTTACCGTGCCTCTACCGGATACAGAGACTCCCCCCGCCGCTACCGTGAGGACGGGTGAGGCCCAACTCACCCTGAAGCCTCATGATAGCTGCCTGATCGTCCACGATGACCCTGGCGTCATGCGCCTCTTCGCCCGACGACTTGAGGGCTACCGGGTCGTGGGAATCCCCAACCCACAAGACGCCCCTAGAGTGATCGACGAACTGCACCCGAGAGCTATCTTGACCACCCCCTTGGTGGCCGACCTCCTGCGCCAACAGCTTGCACAAGCTCCCTTTGATGTGCCCATCATCACCTGCTCCCTGCCTCGTGCAGCTGAACAGGACCACCTTCGGGGCGTGATCGGCTACCTTGTCAAGCCCATCGCTCCAGAGGCCTTGGCCGCGGCCATGAGAAAAGTGGAACGGGATGGCGAAACTACGGTCCTCTTGGTAGATGACGACCCGGACGCCGTAGATCTATTGGAGCGCATGCTCACCCTGATCCCGCGCCCCTATAACATCCTCAAGGCTTATGATGGCCTTCAGGCCCTACAATACATGCAACAGGTTGTGCCCGATGTGGCCTTTATAGACCTGGTGATGCCGGGCATGGACGGGGGCGAGCTGATCGCCAAGATGCGCGCTGCCGAGCGCACGCGCGAGGTGCCCGTCGTAGTCGTTTCCGCACAGGGATGGCTTGAGGATAACACCACACTGGGAACATCCCTCAGCGTAAGTTGCCGGGAGCCTCTCAGCCTCTCTACCGGCCTTCAGTGCCTGAAGGCCCTTCTTGACGCGCTCCCGCCCCGTTACCTCGCTGGTGAAGCAAGCGCTCAATCGTTCGCAACAAGGCCGCCTGCTCAAGCGGCTTCCCCAATACATCAGCTGCCCCAAGCGCCAAAGCCAATCGGGATTGGCTGAGCACAGAGCAGATGACCACGGGAATACGCGCCGTCTCCGGAGCAGCCCTCAGCCGCTGAAGGATGTCCCAACCATCTTCACGAGGCATCAACACGTCTAGCAGGATGAGATCCGGCGTGCTCTCTGCGATGAGCGCTTGGGCCTGCTCTCCGCTATGGGCCACCCGAAGCACATAGTTCTGTCCCTGTAAGTACCGTTGATAGAGGCGCACCGCATCGGCATCGTCATCAATGATGAGGATCGTCTTGGGTTTGATGGTAGGGATCCTGAAACACAGGACGGGGCGTCCCTGCTCGTCTCTTTGCCACCAAAGCCGGCCGCCGTACACACTCAATAGCCCCTGGCTGACGGCGAAGCCGGTGATGCCCTCGTTGCCTCGTCTGGACACCATTCCCTCATCCAGACCGCTTACCCGCCAGAGCGTCCCTTCGTCGGTCAACGTCACCTCTAGCTCCAGCCTGTTGGCCTCCAGGAGCCCGATCCCTTCTGTCAATACGCCCAGGACGATTTGCCGCAACATGGCCGGATCGCCGAAGGTCATAGGGAGATCTTCGGGAGCGCTCACCCGCAAGGCGACACCCTGTTGTTCGGCCAACGGACGAACCGTGCGTATGGCTCCCTCCAAGACCTCGCCGAGGTCCACCAATTGGCGTTGCGCCTCGTGGGCCACCTTGACGGCCGCCTCCTTGGCCAAGCTTTCCGCCGTCACGCCGGGAAGCTGCCCACTGCGATCGCCGACTGCAAGCCTCTGCCGCTCATAGAGCTCCCAGAGGACGCTGACAACCGCCTCAAAAGCCTCTTGATGGCTGCGGTAAAAAGAAGTGCGGCTGAGGGCCAACTCGCGGCATACTTCGGG
>DAOTVR010000153.1:0-4432 GCA_034436315.1 Anaerolineae bacterium | reverse complement strand
GCTCGTATTGGGATCATCGGCGTCGGCTGGTGGGGAACCGTCGGCCACCTGGAGCCGCTGTCAAAGGATGAGAAGGCCGAGGTCGTCGCCGTGTATAGCCGCACGGAGGAAAAGGCTCGTGAGCGCGCCGAGCGCTACGGCGTGCCCAAGTACTATAGCGATTACCGGCGGATGATTGAGGAGAATCGCTTGGATGGGGTGATCATCGCCACCACCCCGAACATGCATTACGAGCAGGCACGCTTCGCCTTGGAGCACGGCTTGCACGTGCTCATGGAAAAGCCCTTCGTGTTCAGGGCCGAGGAGGCCGAGGAGCTGGCGCGCATCGCCCAAGAAAAGGGGCTGCTCCTCTCGGTTTGTTATCCTCAATGTTTTCATCCTTGGCTGGTTGAGGCCCGGCAGCAGATCCGCGAGGGCAAGTTGGGGAACTTGTTGCTCATGATGCGCACCTTCTCGCAGCGCGTTTATGATCTCTACAAGGGGGATGTATCGGGGTTAAAGGAGCGGGGGGAGAATTATCCCGTTCCCAATCCCACGTCCTACTCCGACCCCAACATCGTGGGCGGGGGCCAGGGGCATACGCAGGCAACGCACACGATCGGCGAGCTGCTTTACGTCTGTGGCCTGCGCCCGGTGAGCGTCTTTGCTTACATGAACAACCTGGATTTGCCCTTTGACGTCGTAGATGTCATCGCGGTGCGCTTCGCCAACGGCGCTCTGGCTACCATCGGTTCCAGCGGCCTCGTGCCACCGCGCATGGTGGCGTTCGGCACGCAAATCATCGGGGATAAGGGTCTCTTTGCTCTGGATTCTACGCGCTGGGCGGCCAAGATCTGGTTGGAGGGCGAGCCCGCGCCGCGCGACCTCGCGCAGCCAGAACATAGGAACCTCGCGGCGGAGGTACCGCGCAACTTTGTGCGCGCCATCTTGGGCGAGGAGGAGCTACACATCCCCACCCAGGTCGCCGTTGATACGGTCAAGATTCTGGATGCGGCCTACCGCTCCGCGAAGAGCGGACAAGTCGTGGAGATCCACTAGGAGGTGGCACATGGCGATCTCTCTGGGTTGCCACAAGTGGAGCTTTGCCAAGGCGACGACCCTCCAAGCGGCCAAGATCATCCGCGCCTTGGGGTTTGAGCGCATGGACATCGGCAATGCACCGGACCTTGACCCCATGGATGCGGCCTTGCACGTGGAGGATACCGTGGCCTATCTACGTCGCATTCAAGCCGAAGCGGGGCTACGCTTCATTGACGTGTTCCCCCAATTGCCGCAGCCGCCGAACCATCCCGATCCCGAGGTGCGAAAGATCTCTCGGGAGCGCCTGGAGGCTTGGTTTGATATCGCCGAGCGGGCTGGCCTGGAGGGCGTCACGTTAACTCCTGGCCGGTATTGGCCGGGCCATTCGGCGGAGGAGGATTTCGAGCGCGCGGCCGAGGAGCTGCGCTGGGCCGTCGGCGAGGGACAGAAGCGCGGGTTGCTCACGCGCATTGAGCCTCACGTCTCCAGTGTCACCTGGACGCCGTTCCTCGCGGTGCAGATGGTCCATCAAGTCCCCGGCCTGACGCTCACCCTGGATCACTCGCACTTTATCTTTCACGATATCCCCTATGAGCACATCGCCCTGATGCACCCCTACGGGACTCATTGGCACGCTCGTCAGGCCAAGCCGGGGGATATCTGTTGTTCCACAGAGGTCGGCCGGATCGATTTCCGGCGTATCGTGCGCGATCTGAAGGCCGCCGGTTACCAGGGAACGATCTGCCTGGAGTTCACGCCGGGGTTATGGATGGCTCATGGCTACGTGGATTGCGTGAGCGAGACGATCGCCCTCACCCGGCAGTTGCGCGAGTACCTTGAGGAGGGATGACCAAGGGCCTGGCGTGTATAAGCGGCGTGTTCGTTGCCTCGGCGAAGCCCAGGAACTGTTTGACAGGTATCATCTTATATGATACTATCTGCCCAGCAGATAAACGGATATTTCGCGCACTCTTATCCAGAGGGGTGGAGGGACCGGCCCGGTGATACCCCGGCAACCCGGCTTGGGGGCCGATGTTTGGAAACGTGGACCCGAGCCAACGGTGCCAATTCCGGCAGGCAATTGGAGATTGCCTGAAAGATGAGAGGGAGGCCTCTAGCCAGTCTCCCGCAAGGGAGCTTTTTTTTGACCTGAGGCGTCCACGAAGCCCGGAAGGGCAGCCTGTTTTTCGCCGGGGTGAGCGGCTCTAGTTAAATTGTAAGCCTTGAAAGGTCGGTTTTTCATCGTTTTTTCAGCTTACGCGATTAAGCTGGGATGGGGAAGAAGGTGATCTCATTTCAGCCGGGTTGGTTGCCTTTCGCTTTGGGTAGCATGCCCCACGCAGAAGTCTCTGCGGCTTGGAATGTCATGCTGCGTTGCTTCCCGCAGATTCCCAGTTGGCCCCAGCTTCCCCGTAGAAGCCGCCTAGAGAATATGTATGTCCAATTCAGTGAGCGTTTCCCGGGCGTCATCCTGGAGGACGGGCGCATCTTTGTAGATCGCACCCGGGATTTGGATGAAGGCTTGGAGCGGCTTTATCTCGCTTATCTGGAGGACGATCTGGAGTATGGCCGCGTCAGCGCGGCCTACGCCGCTTCCTTGGAGGCCTTGCGCCAAGGTCAACTCCCTTTGCCGCCCTCCTTGGTGGCCCTTAAAGGGCAAGTAACCGGACCGGTCAGTTGGGGGTTGACCATTGTGGACCAGAACAAGCGCCCCGTCCTTTACGATGAGGTGCTGGCCGATGCCGTCGGCAAACACATCCGGCTGAAGGCCGCTTGGCAGGAGCGCGAGTTGGCCATGTTCGCGCCGCGAACGATCCTATTGATCGATGAACCTTACATGGCTTCCTTTGGCTCCGCCTTTGTCTCCTTGGGGCGTGAGCAAGTGCTGGGGCTGATTGAAGAGGTCTTTGCAGGCCTTCGGGGGATCAAGGGCATTCATTGTTGTGGCAATACCGACTGGGGGCTTCTACTGAATACCTCGGCGGACATCCTGAGCTTGGATGCCTATGGCTATGCCGAGACCCTGGCCCTCTATCCTGAGGACGTGATCCATTTTCTAGACCGCGGAGGGGTCATCGCCTGGGGGATCGTTCCCGCGGATATCGCGGCCAAGACGGAGACCGTGGAGAGCCTCATAGCCCGTCTGGACGCGGCTTTCGCGCGGTTGGAGGCGAAAGGGGTCTCGCGCGAGGCGCTGGTTCAAGCCAGCATGATCACTCCCTCATGTGGCCTTGGATCGTTGCCGCTGGACTTGGCTGAGCACATTATGGAACTGACCCGTGACGTTTCCGCAGCTTTGCGACGTCGCTATCTCGGCGCGGCTGCATCCACCTGAGGGCCGGGCCTTTAGGAGGTGTCCTTGAGCATACTCGTCGTGGGTTCTGTGGGGCTTGATAGCGTCCAGACTCCTGCTGGGAGCCGCGTCAGGACATTGGGGGGCGCTTGCACCTATTTCGCGACGGCGGCGAGCCTTTATGATCGCGTGCACATTGTCGCTGTGGTCGGCTCCGATTTCCCTCAAGAGCATCTGGATTTCCTCCGAGGACGCAACATCGATCTACGGGGCTTGCAGATCGTTGAGGGCAAGACCTTTTTCTGGGCCGGGCGGTATAGCGAGGACTTGGATATCTGCGAGACGTTAGAGACCCAACTGAACGTTTTCGCCGACTTTCACCCCGTTGTGCCCGAGGATCTGCGGGCTACGGAGTATGTCTTTCTGGCCAATATCGATCCTGAACTGCAGATTGAAGTCCTTCAGCAAATGCGCGCCCCTAGGCTAACGGCTCTTGATTCCATGAATTATTGGATCGCTTCCAAGAGGGAAGCGCTTACTCGGGCTCTGGGGATGGTGGATGTGGTGCTGCTCAACCAGAAGGAGGTCAAGCAATTCGCCGGGGAATCCAATCTGCTGGCCGCCGCGCGTCGCATCCTAGAGTTGGGCCCCAGGGCGCTCGTCGTCAAAAAGGGGGAGCACGGGGCGATGTTGTTTACCCGGGGCAAGGAGCTTGAGCTGGGCCTGTTTCTGGCTCCCGCTTATCCGGTGGAGCCCGTGGTGGACCCGACGGGGGCCGGCGATACCTTTGCTGCCGGGTTTATGGGCTATCTGGCCCGCGATGGCCGCCTCTCCTTGGAGGCGCTGCGCCGGGCGGTGATCCACGGCACAGTTGTGGCCTCGTTCACCGTCCAGGATTTCAGCGTGGATCGTCTGCGCACATTGACCTTGACAGAGATCCAGGAGCGCTACGACGCGCTACGTTACTTGACGTATTTTGAGTCTCTCTCACCTGCTGAAAGCCAGGTCTTTGGGGAACCCCTCGGCGCGTAGCAGGAGAATCAACGCAAACGACATAGAGGAAGAGATGAAAAAAGAGTATGATGTCAAAGATCTCAGCCTAGCGGAACAGGGCTTGGC
>DAOTVR010000152.1:0-5340 GCA_034436315.1 Anaerolineae bacterium | reverse complement strand
GCTAATAGTGCACCCACCCCCCATCTACGGTGAGCACCTGCCCGGTGACGAAATCGCTCTCCGCCGAGGCCAAGTAGACGAAAGCCCCCACTAGATCCTCGGGCACGCCCCGGCGGGGGAGGCATTGCCGCTGGGCCAAGAATTTGGCCAGCTCCTCCTGGTTGGGGAAGTCGGCTATCTCCTGCTCGGTGCGGATGGCCCCGGGCATGACGCAGTTCACCCGAATGCCGTCCTTGCCCGCCTCGCGCGCCAGAGCACGGGTGAAGCCGATCAGCCCCGCCTTGCTGGCCACGTAGTGAACGTAGGGCACCCAGCCCAACTCCACGGTCACGCTGGAGACGGTGATGATCTTGCCATAGCCCCGCGCCTTCATATCCGAGTAGACGGCCTGGGCGCACCACAGCGCGCCTTTGAGGTTTACCGCCATCACCCGATCCCACTCCTCCTCGGTGATCTCGTACCAGGGAGTGCGCGGGTAATAGGCGGCGTTGGCCACCATGATATCCACTGGCCCGAAGGCCTCGTGGGCCACCTGGACGAGCCGCTGCACATCGGCCTTTTGAGCGACGTCTCCCTGGACGGCCACGGCCTGGCCGCCCTCTACTTTGATCCTCTGCACGATCCCCTCGGCTAGGTCGCCGCGACGGTGGTAGTTGACCACAACCTTAGCCCCCTCGCGGGCGAACCCTAGGGAAACGGCCGCGCCGATCCCCCGCGAGCCGCCGGTGACGATAGCTACCTTGCCCTCAAGCCTCATTTGATCCCCCTTCAGACGAACTGCATAGCATACAACCTCGCCCGGCGCAAGTAGAGGCGCAGGCGCAGCGGTTTGCCCACCCAAGCAGAGAGGTCGGTGTTGCCTCTCCAGCTCACCGTATGATCCAAATAGTCCCCGGAGATAAGATCACAATCCTCAAAGGAGTGGCCGGGGATCGTCTGACACGCCTCATCGGCCAGCTCAACCTTCACCTCACCACCGAAACGGGTCCATAGGTTCAGATGAAGCTCTCGGCCCGAGAAGGTAAGCGGGGCGGTGGTGCACTGGCCTTCTGTGGGGGCTTCCAGGGCGATAAAGCCGTCCTCTCGCCAGGTGGCCAGGCAGAGATAGCCCCGATCCGGCACGGAGCGCCCCTCGGCAAACAGACCCTGGTTGTGCGAGTGTTTCTTTGGCCCAATGGGCAGCGACCACTCCCCCGGCCGGATGCTCACCAACCCACACCCGGCGTAAACGCCTCCCTCCCAGCCGCTCCCCGGCCCTCCGGCGGGTATCACGGGCTGGCGCGAGGGACGCTCCCAGCGCAGCCCGTCGCGGCTGGTCATCAGGTGAACCTCGGTCACGTCCAGGGCGCGCTGGTAAAAGGCGGGGAAGAGGAGATGGGCGCCCTCCGTGCCGGGCCAGGGGGTATAGCTGTTGGTATAGATGTCGGTATCCGGGTTATCATGCACATCCGGAGTCACCAGGATTCGCGGCCGAGGCCAGCTCTCAAAGCGCTCTGACTCGGCGTAGGCGATGGACCGTCGACCCCACCAGTTGGCCTCTTCCATGCCTCGCCAGCCACGGAAATAGCCCACGTAACGCCCTTTCTGGGGATCAAAGCCCACGACTGTTTGCGTATCGCTGAAGTAGTTGCTGATAAGAGGCTGCTTCAGGGCCGTCCAACGTAACCCATCGGGCGAGACGGCGCCATATACGTAGCCCGTTCCTCCCACCGCGCCCATGTGCACCAGTTTGTAGCGCTGCTCCGGGGGCGCGCTGGGATCTTTGAACACCGTGGCCCCGTGTGCGCCGCGCCCTAACGAGACATCTAGGGCATAGACTAGGTTATTGTCCGTGGAGCCTTGGAAACTGACCGTGCCCACGCGCGGTTTGACCCAGTTGACCCCATCAGTGGATTCGGCATAGGCCAGCATCGCCCGCAGGTCGCTTGGCTCATCCCCTTCGCCTAGATAATGGCACTCGTAATACAGGCGGTAGCGTCCCTCATCCTCAAAGAGGGTGCAATAGACGTTGATGAACGACTCCCAGGGCCGGTCAGGTTGTACCAGAGGCTGAGGATCAATGCGCGGCGGTTGCACGGCCAGGCGCAGGCCATGAGGCATCTCCCAACTTGTAGGCCGCTCCCCGCCCCACATGACGCCATATCCCGGCTCGATGAGCTGCCAATCCACGAATACTTGCTTGCGGTTTCCTATGTGATAAGCCATGCTCCATCCTCCCATCTCTGTGAATTAGGTCGCGAGAAGGTCATCACCCAAAGCTTCTGGTCGGGTAAACGGTGAGCAAACGTATCGGCCATGCTTCAGGATGAGCCGATGGAGATAGTCATAGGTCTTTACCGACACATCCGGCCCGATAGAATGTGCGCCGATCACCAGTCCGCCCTCTTGCCCGGCCTCAAGCACGTGCAGCACGTGCCGCTTGATCTCGGCCTTGTCTCCACCGGGGAGGATATGGGCATTATCCAAGCCTCCGAGGAGGACGAGCAGTGAGCACGCGCTCTTTGGGCGAGATAGATCTCATGGCTATTCCCTCTGTAGAAGGGAAAACGCTTATCAAGGCTAATGCGAGCGAAGCCGGCCTCGCCACGACGCGCTTCGTCCTAGTGGGGCTAGTTTAGCCGGTAAGACGCTCTCCTTCAAGCCCTTCAGGCGAGAGCAAGTCCGCGCCATTGCGGGCTTGGGGATGAAAAAAGCCCAGGCAGATCGCCTGGGCTTTGCCAACACTGGGTGCTAGAGCACGTATCGCTCGCAGACGCGTCGGAAGTGGAAACCGTAGATGGCCAGGGTGATGGCCACGGGGAATAACCGGGGGCGTCGGAATAGGGTCCAGAAGAACAACTTCCAATACTCTAGGCGCTCCTTGCCGCGCAGCCCCAAGACGACGATAGAGCGGAAGAAGGCGGCCAGATAGTCCCAAGTCAGGGGTGGGTAGCTTATGCGCGGTCGCCGATATTCTCTGAGGAAGGTGCGCACCCGCTCATAATAGCCTCGGGGCGAGTAGATGTGCGCCAGGATCTGCCGATAACCCTCCTGGAGCACTTTCAGATCCATCTTGGGGAGGAAGTTGATGGTGTTATCGGTGTTGTTACCTGAGGACTTGGCCAGGAGCCGGCCCTCTCTCTTGAGCCGCTCGTAGAGCTTGGTACCATAGGGCGCTTGCAGTAGCCCCACCATCGCGGTCACGATGCCGCTACGCTGGATGAACTCGATCTGCCGCTGGAAGATGGAGGGGGTGTCGCTATCAAAGCCGACGATGAACCCTCCCTGTACCTCTAGTCCGGCTCGCTGCATGGCTTTGACGCAGGCTATCAGGTCACGTCCCTTGTTCTGCGCCTTGTTGCACTCGGCCAGACCTTGTTCATCAGGGGTCTCAATACCCACGAAAACGGTGTCAAACCCCGCCTCAACCATCATCTGCATTAACTCGGGGTCATCGGCGAGGTCTATAGAGGCTTCCGTCTGGAAGCTCATCCCTCGTTTGCCCTTGCGCCAGGCGATGATCGCGGGCAGGATCTCGGCCTTGAGCTTGCGCTTGTTGCCGATGAAGTTGTCGTCCACGAAAAAGACCCCATGGCGCCAGCCCAGGTTATAGAGCGTATCCAGCTCGGCGATAACCTGCGCGGCGGTCTTGGTGCGGAAACGGCGCCCCAACATAGCGGTGATGTTACAAAACTCGCAGGCGAAGGGGCAGCCTCGCGAATATTGGATGCACATAGAGGAGTAGTGGCGCATGTCAACGAGTTCCCAAAGGGGCAAGGGTGATTGCTCCATATTGGCGAACTCGGTCGTGGTGTACAGGCGCTTGGGCTCACCGCGCTCCAGGTCGCTCAGGAAGAGGGGCAAGGTGATCTCCGCCTCGTTGAGCACAAAGTGGTCCACGTCGGGGAAATCCTCATGTTCGGCGAGAAATAGCGGTCCCCCGGCGACCACTTTGACGCCGGCCTCTTTGCAGCGTTTGAGCACTTGACGGACGGATTCGCGCTGGACGACCATGGCACTAATGAACACATAGTCTGCCCACTCCAAATCCTTCTGGGTGAGTTGAGTCACGTTCATATCCACAAGACGCTTCTCCCACTCCTTGGGCAGCAAGGCAGCGACGGTGAGCAAGCCCAGGGGAGGGAAAGAGGCCTTCTTGCGGATGAAATGCAAAGCATACTTGAAGCTCCAAAAGGTATCCGGAAACTCGGGATACACCATGAGAATGCGCATAGAACCCTTCCTCCAAAACGGCGATCTTGTTGAAACTATCTAATATGACACCTGGGCCGGAAAAAGGTTGCACTTTGTGGGCGGTGCCGGCCTAAAAGCGATTTGACCTGAACGCCCTTTCGGTTATACTCTTTTAGTTAATTGCAGTTTGTCTTTATTGCGCCTAGATTGAGGCGCACCTTTAGAGTGGGAGGCCGTTATGGACGTCGTGCAAACCGTTGAGCTCACTTATCAGCAGCGTTTGGATGCCTTGAGGGAGACCAAGCTCCGCCATACTAAAGAGAAGCAAGAGATCATCGGGGCGATGAACTATGACGACTGGGCCGTCATTCTGCCGCCTCCGGAGGTGCGAGAGGTGACCAAGGCCATCAGCGGCTCGGGCGTAGAGATCACCGATGTGTTGATCAAGGGAGTCAAGATCGAGAGCAACCATCCCTCCGGCGGCTGGTTTGGGCCGGAGATCGTGGGCAAGAACTATCGCGCCTTGCTTGAGGCGCATCCCGTTTACATCGACCCCATGAGCAGCCTGGCCGGGGCCTATATGGTCAACTTTGGCTCTTACCGCAAGGTCGGTTGGCCTGAGGAGCTTCGTTACCCGCGCTATGAGGAACATTGGCGCTATAAGCAGAGCCCACCGGTGGGCGGTCAGCAACATTTTTGCCAGGACCTGACCATTGGCCTGAACCTTGGCTGGGGTGGCCTGCTCAAAAAAATCCGGTACTATCGCGACCTGAACGCTCCCAAGAGCGCGGGCTTTTATGCCGGATTGGAGCACGTGGTCCTGGGGACACAGAATTGGATTCAGCGCCATGCTGATGCCGCTCGGGAGATGGCGAAGAAAGAGGAGAATCCCCAGTTCAAAAAGAACTTGGAGGAGATCGCCGAGATCAACCAATGGTTGGTCAACGAGCCGCCACGCACCTTCCGCGAGGCCTGTCAGTGGATCGCTTGGTTCCAGATGATGGCCCGCATGTATAACGGCTCGGGATCGCTTGGCCGACTTGACCTGTTGCTCCTGCCCTACTATGAGCGCGATAAGGCCGCGGGCATCCTCACCGATGAGGAGGCCATCTTCCATGTAGCCTGTCTTTACCTGAAGGAAACCGGTTATATCCAGCTCGGCGGCCC
>DAOTVR010000151.1:0-6444 GCA_034436315.1 Anaerolineae bacterium | reverse complement strand
CGCGGTGGCGCAGGGTTGCTCTGGTTTGAAGCCACGGCCATCGTCCATGAGGGGCGCGGCAATCCTCGGCAGTTGCTCTTGGTGCCCGAAAACGCCTCCGAGTTCGCGGCCTTGCGCGAGAAGGCCCTCGCGGCCGGCCGCGAGGCCAATGGCCCAAGCTACGAGCCTTTCACGGTGCTCCAATTGACCCATTCCGGGCGCTACAGCCGCCCCTCGGATCGCCCCAAGCCCATCCTAGCCCACCACGACGGCCTTTTGGACCAAGCCCAGGGGCTTCCGGCGGATTACCCCCTCATCAGCGATGAGGAGCTGGATCGCTTACAGGGACGCTACGTCCAGGCAGCGCGCTTGGCCTACGAATGTGGCTTTGACGGCGTGGACATCAAGAGTTGCCACCGCTACCTGATCTCCGAGCTGTTGGCTGCTCATACCCGCCCAGGGCGCTATGGGGGCTCTTTTGAGAACCGCACGCGATTGCTCCTTAGTGTAGTGCGGCGTATCCGTGAGGAACTGCCCGGCCTAGCGATCACGATTCGCCTGAACGTTTACGACGGACACCCCTACCCTTGGGGCTGGGGAGTGAGCCGCGAGGATCCCTCCCGCCCCGATTTGAGCGAGCCCTTGCGACTCGTCGGCCTGCTTCAAGAGGCGGGCGTGGCGGCGATCAACGTCACCGCGGGGAACCCTTACTTTACCCCCCACATCAACCGCCCATTTGATGCCAACGTCCTCGGCGGCTACACCCCTGATGAGCATCCCCTACAAGGGGTAGCGCGGCTGATCCATCTGGCCCGCCAGGTGAAACAGACCTACCCTGACCTCGTAGTGGTGGGCACAGGGTATTCCTGGCTGCGCCACTACTTGGGATGTGTGGCGGCAGCGGTCATCCGCCGGGGCTGGGCCGACTTGGTGGGTGTGGGCCGCGAGGCCTTCGCTTATCCCGACTTTGCCCGTGACCTGCTCATCAAGGGGGAGATGGATCCGCGCCGAACTTGCATCACCTGCAGCCGCTGCACACAGATCATGCGCGACGATGGCTGCACGGGGTGTGTGCCCTTTGATGCCGAGATCTATGGGCCTATCTACAAGAAGGGCCTTTCAACGACCAGGGGCTTGAATCAACCATAGATTTCGCAGAGAAAAACAAGGCGGGACAGATGAAATTTATGGCGTCTTCTGCTTGCTCGGCGGCGAACCCTGCGTCTCGCCAAAGAACCGGTATGCCGTGCCTATGCCCTCAGCTACGTAACATACAGAGTGAGTGCCCCGGTCGTCCTTGAAAAGCAAACTGGATATTGCTAGAATCCCCATCAGCAAACGGAAGGAGGGCGAGATGCTCTATCGTCAACTGGGTAAATGGGGTGTGCGCCTGAGCGTCCTGGGGATCGGCTCCTATCTTACCATAGGCTTCAAGACCGATGAACCAACCTCGCGGGAGATCGTGCGCTTGGCCATTGAGCATGGGATCAACTTCTTTGATACGGCGAATGCCTATAATCACGGGCGAGCGGAAGAGGTCTTGGGGCGCTGTCTGCGCGATTACCCGCGTTCCTCGCTCTTTGTCCTCACCAAGGTTTGGGCGCCGATGGGCGAGGGGCCGAACGATCGTGGCCTCTCGGCCAAGCACATCCGCGAGCAATGCGAGGCCTCGTTGCGGCGGCTGGGGATGGACTACATCGACCTCTACATGTGTCATCGGCCCGACCCGACCACGCCTCTGGAGGAGACCATCCGCGCCATGGAAGACCTCGCGCGCCAGGGCAAGATCATCTACTGGGGTGTTTCCGAATGGCCGGCCTGGATGATGGTGGAGGCGCAATACATCGCCCGTCAACTGGGAGCCAGGCCCATCGCGGTTAACGAGCCGCGTTATAGCCTCCTATGGCGCTACCCCGAGCAAGAGGTCTTCCCCGTGACCCAGGCCCAGGGGATCGGCAACGTCGTCTTCTCACCCTTGGCCCATGGCATGCTGACGGGCAAATACCTTCCGGGGGAACCCCCGCCGGAACAGAGCCGCGCCGCCGACCCTGAACAGAACCAGGTGATCATGAAGCTCTATTGGACCGAGGAGAACAAGCGTAAAGGCCAAGAGCTGGCACGCATCGCCCGAGACCTGGGCACGACGGCAGCGCGCTTAGCCATCGCCTGGGCCTTGCGCCACCAGGCGGTGACCAGCGTCATCCTAGGGGTGCGCACGGTAGAGCAATTGGAAGATAACCTCCGCGCGCTGGAGGTACAGATCCCGCCGGAGATCGTAGAGAAGCTGGAGACGCTCTATCCCAGGCCCCCTGTCCCGGCAGGGGTATAGCGCAGGATCGCCGCCCACGGCAAACGGATTACCGCCTCGGCATGATCTTGAGTACAAACGCGTGCTCACAAGGCTTCTCTGGGGGCAATTGCACCCGTAGCCCTCGCACTCCGCGCGACCAGCGCAGTGGCTCTTTTACCCCCAGCATCTCTACTGTGCCGATCTCGCCAGGGTAGAGCTTGAGGTTGGAGCCTAACGATTGAATGTTCACCTCGTCACCTGTGGGCCAACCAAGGAGAATGGCATAAAGGGCCTCGCCCTTGGTGGTGAAGCGGATGTCCTGAGCCGTGAATGCCGGACGTTTGGTATCCGTGAACGAGCCGCTCTCCACTTGGGTAGGCCCCTCGCCAAAGACCCGCCAGGGCCGCGTGCCGTAGATGGCCTCGCCGTTGAGCGCCAGCCATTTACCGATCTCCAGGAGTATCTCTTGCTCCGGCTCGGGAATGGTGCCATCAGGGCGCGGGCCGATGTTTAAAAGCAGCGCGCCGTTTTTGCTGACGATATCTACCAGGTCCCCGATAAGGGCAGTGGGTGTCTTGTAATCCTGCTCCTTGACGTAACCCCAAGAGTTCTTGGAGATAGAGGTATCGGTCTGCCAGAAGAGCGGGCAAATGTCGCTCAGTTGTCCGCGCTCTATATCATAGACGGCAGCACGTTCGGGGAAGGCGCGGTTCTTGTAGTTGATGACTACGCCCCGGTTCCATTGTGCCCCCCGGTTGTAATAGTAGGCGGCAAATTGGCGCAAGTAAGGCTCAAAAGCCGGCGTCTCAATCCACCAATCAAACCACACCAGTTGGGGCTGATATTTATCCACCAGCTCGCAGGTGCGCGCCAGCCAATCCTCTAGGAAAAGTTCGTGGGGCTGTGTGGTGCGCGGTTGTGCGGGGCCATAAAGGCCGGCGTTCTGGGGATCCTGCACGTCCGACTCAAACTCCATCCCGACATCAAAGAACCACCAGTGTTCGGCGCGATGGCTAGAGAGGCCGAAGACGAGCCACTGCCGACGCACTGCCTCGGCCAGTTCACCGATGATATCCAGTTGAGGGCCCATCCGAACCGCGTTCCACTCCGAATAGCTACAATCATACATCGCGAAGCCGTCGTGGTGCTCGGCTACGGGGACGACGAACTTGGCTCCCGCCTTGCGGAAGAGGCCGGCCCAGTGATCAGGGTCGAACTTCTCCGCCCTAAAGAGGGGGATGAAATCCTTGTAGCCGAACTCCTTCTGCGGGCCGTAAGTAGCCAGGTGATGTTGAAATTCAGCCGAACCCCTGCGATACATATTCCGCGGGTACCACTCATTGCCGAAGGCGGGCACGGAGTAGACGCCCCAATGGATAAAGATGCCGAACTTGGCGTCAAGATACCATTGCGGCACGCGATAGTTTTCCAGAGATTCCCAGGTCGGCTGAAAGGGGCCTTCGGGGATCTGGATTACCTTGGCCATCTGCGCTCCTTTGAAAGAGGCTCGGATGTCAATCCTTAAGGTCCATCTTATCTTGGGAATCACCTGCCGTCAAGGAAACAAGCGCGTGAGGCCCCATACTCACCTCGGTCTTACACCTCTCAACATCCATGAGGTTGCTCTGTGGCTCCGTGGCCAGCTTATAGGTCGTCCAACCACCCGTGAGGTTGGCCACGCGATAGCCGTGCTGGCGCAACATGCGTTCCATGACGTAAGCTCGGCGGCCCACAGCGCAATAGACGACCCACTCCTTGTCCTTGGAAAGCTCGCTCAGCCGCCGGCGCAGCTCGGTGTTAGGGATGTGCACCGCGCCGGGAATGTGTCCTGCCTCCCACTCGGCCTGGGTGCGCACGTCCAGGATGCCGTAACGTTGCGGATCCAAGTGGGCGATGTCGCTCCATTCCACCAGAACGGAATCGCCTCGCAGGCGGTTGGCGGCCACGTACCCGGCCACGTTCACCGCGTCCTTGGCCGAGCCGTATTGGGGCGCGTAGGCCAGCTCCAAGTGCTCCAGGTCGTAGACGCTCAGCCTCGTCTGGATGGCCACGGCGAGGACGTCAATGGTGCGATCCACGGCCTTCTGCCCCACCACTTGCGCGCCCAGGAGCCTACCGTCGCCCGGCGCATAGAGCAGCTTGACGGTCTGTGTCGTCGCCCCGGGGTAATAGCCGGCATGATCCGGGCTGTGGGTGATGCTGGACAGGAAGGGGATGCCCAGTTGCTTGAGGGTGCGGCTATTAGCTCCGGCGCAGGCTGCCGTCAACTCAAAGACCTTGACGATGGAGGTCCCCAATGTGCCCCGATAGGGGGTCTTGCGCCCGGCGATGTGGTCGGCGGCGATGCGCGCCTGGCGGTTCGCCGGTCCGGCCAGTGGGATGGCCACGGGCGCACCGGTCACCGGGTGTACGACCTGGATTACGTCGCCCACGGCGTAGATATCGGGATCGCTCGTTTGCATGAACTCGTTGACGATCACATGCCCCTGGGGACCCAGTTCCAGCCCGGCCGCGCGCGCCAACTCCGATTCGGGGCGCACGCCGATGGCCAGGAGGATCAGATCGGCCTCCACGCTCTTGCCACTGGAGAGTATGGCCCTAAGGCCGCCCCCAGCGCCCGGCTCAATGGCTTTCAGGCCATCGCCGAGGCTCAGTCGCACGCCCTTGGCCCGGAGATGGTGATGAAGGATCGCCGCCATCTCGAAATCCAGGGGCAAGAGGACTTGCTCCATCATCTCCACCAAAGCCACCTTGAGGCCGCGAGTGGCCAGGTTCTCGGCCATCTCCAGGCCGATGAAGCCGCCCCCGACGACGAGGGCCAAGGGGGGACGGCCACGGCTGCCGTTGTGCTTGACAAGTTCATCCACGACGGCCTTGATAGCCTCGGTATCGGGGATATCGCGCAGGGTATAAACGCCGGGAAGGTCTGCGCCGGGGAGTTTGGGCCTGATGGGCTTGGCTCCCGGGGAGAGGATCAGCTTGTCGTAGGCCAGGCGATAGCAGCGACCCTCCTTGAGATCGCGCACGATCACCTCTTTGGCCGCGCGGTCGATGGCCACCACCTCATGCTCGGTGCGCACGTCCAGGTTGAACTCGCCCTTCAGCTTCTCCGGCGTGGAGACCAGGAGGGATTCGCGGTTGGGAATGACCTCGCCGATATGATAGGGCAGGCCGCAATTGGCGAAGGAGACGTATTGGCCGCGCTCCAGGACGATGATCTGGGCTCGCTCATCCAGGCGCCTCAGCCGCGCTGCAGCCGTTGCCCCGCCGGCCACGCCCCCGACGATGACATAAGCAGACATCTAACCCCCCTCTCATACCCTTGTTTTGGAAAAGCCGGTTACAAGCTTGATTTTAGGCATGAGTATACCATAGGGGGGTATGGCTGTCAAAAGGCGCGTCTCAAGGCAATCCAGGAGCGTTGCTAAGCCCAACTACCGCACCAACCTAAACGTCTCCAGCATCGCCTCGGCCTCAAGCCCTAGCGGGGTGAGCTGGAAGATGCGCGTGCCCTCGGCCACGTAGACGGACCAGCCGGGAGCCATGTAGTTCGGCGAGGAGGCCCTCACGCCCGAGACGTGCTTGCCCTGATAGGCCTCTATAAGCCAGCCCGCCTTGCGGCTGGCCAGGCCCGTCGCGCCGAGCCAGCTTTCCAGGGAGCGCCCTTCGGCGTTTTCAAAGACGCGGAGGGCGAATTCGGCAGGAGCTACCTCGGCCGCGTCGCTCTCCGCCGTCTGCTGGCTGTAGAAATAGATCGCCGCAACCGGTCTAGGGCTGAGTTGGGCCAGCTCGGCGTCTTCCAGGCGCTTGATGCGGTAATCGGGCGGGTAGGAGATGCTGAAGCGCAGCGCGTCGTCTTTGTAGACGGGCCAGGCGGTGGAATCTATCCTTTCCTGATCCAGGGGCACGGCCTGAGCCTCCTCCGCCGACTCGACGCTAGCTGCCTTGCCCGGCGCTTGTCCCGGCTCCGAGCTTGACGGCTCGGTTGCAGCGGCCGAGGGCGCCGGCGTCAGGGGCGTTTGCTTGGCCTGGGGGTTGACGATGGATGTCGTTTGCTCTGTAGGCTCAGTCACATTGCCCTTGTTTCCTTCCTGGCCCGGCAACTGGGCCAATGCGCTCTCTGTGGGGGCGCAACGAACGGTCAGGAGCGCCAAAGCGATCAGTAGGACCAGTGC
>DAOTVR010000150.1:0-2724 GCA_034436315.1 Anaerolineae bacterium | reverse complement strand
CCTTGCAGATCGTCCAACAAGGACAAGTAGTGGCCAGCACCGAGGAGACACAGGGGGCTCGCAGCCTAGAGGTGCGAGCTAAACTCAAAGTAGAGGGGCATACTTGGCTGGCCGCGCGCTGTGCCGGGCCAAATTACCAGGCCAAACCACATTATGATGCTTGGCGGCGAGGGATCTTTGCCCACACTTCGCCCATCTACGTTGCCGTGGGGGAGGATTGGTGGCTTTTCGATCGCGAGGCGGCGCAATATATGCTCACCCTCATTGAAGGGGGCTTGAGCTACATCCGCCAGATGGCCACGCGGGCTGAACCGGGCACGGTGACCCATCATCACGGCGAAGAGGATCATCAGGCCTTCCTAGAGCGGCCTTACCTGGAGGCCCAGGCAGCCATCCACAAGCGCATGCACAAGCTAGGGATCGCGCACTAGAGACTAGACGCTCCGGCAGCTTGTAAGGTAAAGCGCAGCACGCTGAACTACGGTTTGGGGATGCGCAACTGCTGGCCAACGCGAAGCAACTCTGGTTTTTTCAGGTTATCCCGGTTAGCTGCCAAGATCGCTTCCCAGGATACGCCGAACTTGCGCGCGATGCCGTAGAGGGTATCACCGGGCTGCACGGTGTAAAGCTGTATGTTATCCCCGGGTCGCGTCGGGGTGAGGACGGGGGGAAAGAGAGTCCTTTGGCGATCCGTTAGGGTTGGAGAAACCAAAGGAGCGGCTTCTTCGCTCGATTCGGCCTCCGTTGGCGGAGCCTGAGGTGCGCTCACAGGAACAAGCGGCTGGCCTAGGCGAGCTTCAAGCGCCTGCCCGGCCTGAAGCTCAAGCGTTTGCTCGCCCATAGAGACGGTCACCACACCGTCATAGACGGCCACATAGGTCTGGTTCTTGCTCAGCACATCGCACTGGAACACCGTGCCCCGCGCCTGCAATACCACCATAGGGGTCTCGATCTCAAACCTCATCCCTTGTAGGAGCACATGACGGATGCGGGTTAGCGTCTTACCCTCGTGCAGGGCCAACGAGACCACCAGCGCCCGCGAGACGGGGGCCTGGTAAAGCTCCAGGATAGTTAGGTGTGTGTCACTGCCCAGCTCGGTGGTCTCCCCACCGGGAAAGGTCAACCTGGCTTTGGAGTCAGTGCCGGTGCGTAACTCATCGCCACGCTGTAAGGTGCTCTTTTCACCCGCCTTGAGCGGGGGGCCGCCTTCGGCATCGGCCCGTTTGACCGTCACCTCGCCGCTGATGGCGGTGACGTTCACCGTAGCCGGCAGGGGCTTGTTGCGGCTTTGCAGCCAATTAAAGGCCCCGAAGGCGGCGATCAGAGCCAACAAGGCCAGCACGATGCTCGCCGAGCGCTTATCGGATGAAGTCGTTCCAAACCGGGAGGAACGAGGCATATGCGCTCCCTAGGCTGGTTGAAGCTCAGGTCTCTTGCAAGAATCCACGCACCAGCGCATATAGCGCTTGTTCGTCCAAGTGCGCTGCATCAAACCAGTGAATGGTCGGGTCCGAGAGCCGAAACCAGTTATACTGCTGACGCACGAAGCGACGGGTATGCCGCTTGATGAGTGCGATAGCCTCTTCTAGAGTCACTTCGCCTCGCAGATATCGTCCCATCTCACGATAACCCAACCCCGACATGGAAGGCAGCTCATAGCCGTAGCCGCGCGCCACCAACTCGCGCACCTCCGCTTCCAGGCCTTGAGCGATCATGCGCTCAACGCGCTCGTCAATGCGCCGGTAAAGTTCAGGGCGCTCCATCGTCAGCCCAATCTTGAGCAGGCGATACGCCGGAGCCTCCTTCCGCTGCTGCGCTGAGATAGGCACCCCTGTTCGGTGATACACCTCTAGCGCGCGAATGACGCGACGCACGTTGCGCGGATCTATGCGTTGTGCAGCCAAGGGGTCCACGGCCGCCAGGTCCTTGTGCAAAGCCTCCGGCCCCAGTCGCCGGGCCTTTTCCTCCAAACGAGCGCGCAAAGCCCGATCTGGAGGCACCTCGGGTATGGTCCAGCCCTCGGTCAAGGCGCGCACATATAATCCCGTGCCCCCGACGAGGATGGGCAGCTTGCCTCGCGACCAGACCTCCTCAATCGCCTTTGCCGCCAGCTGCCGATAGTGTGCTAGAGTTAATTCTTCATCGGGATCCACGAGGTCGATCAAATGATGGGGTACCTTGGCGCGCTCCTCCGGCGTGACCTTGGCCGTGCCGATATCCATATAGCGGTAGATCTGCCGCGAATCGGCAGAGATGATCTCCCCGCCAAAGGCTTGCCCCAAACGGATGGCAAGGGCGGATTTGCCCACCGCGGTGGGCCCCACGATGACCAACAGCTTGATCGCATCCCTCTGGGTCGCTAATCCGTTACCACACATGGCAGGATGTCCAGACGCTTTACGCCACCCTTTACGTCCAACTCAACGGCCACTAAATCAAGCCGCCAGTCCACATCGCCCAAGGCATGCTCGGCCAGATACGTTTGGGCGAGTTCAACGAGCCTTGCCGCCTTGCGCGGGGTAAGAGCCTCCTCCGGTAGTCCCGCGCTACGCCCGCGGCGGGTCTTGACCTCTACGAAAACCCAACAATCCCCATCGCGGGCCACGATATCTATTTCCCCTCGCGCCGTGCGCCAGCCGCATTCAACGATCACATAACCCCGTCTGACGAGCGACTCGCCGGCCAAACGCTCTCCCAAGCTACCCAACTTGCGGTTACCGCTCA
>DAOTVR010000149.1:0-3089 GCA_034436315.1 Anaerolineae bacterium | reverse complement strand
CCCAGGTCGTGAGCCATTTCGGGAAGATCAACATCCTGGTCAACAACGCCGGCATCAACACCACGAAGGGCCGCGTTCCCATCCATGAATATTCGTTGGAGGATTGGGAGCGAATCACGCGGGTGGACCTCACCGGCGTCTTTGTGACCAGCCGAGCCGTCGTCCCTGTGATGCTCAAGAACCCCGGCGGGCGGATCGTCAACATCGCCTCGGTGGCCGGGCTAGTGCCCCTGCGCCTGCAAAGCGGGTTCGTCGTGGCCAAGGCAGGGGTGGTCAACCTGACCCGCTCCATGGCCCTAGAGCTGGGGCCGCGGGGGATCCTGGTCAATTGCGTAGCTCCGGGCTCTACGCTCACCCGGGGCACCGAGGCGCTCTTCCATGGGCCTAATGGAGCCTACACGGAAAAGGCGGCCAGCCTGCTGGCCCATATCCCCCTGGGCCGGCCTGCAAAGCCGGAGGAGATCGCCGTCGCCGTGCTCTTCTTGGTCGCGCCGGAGGCCAGCTACATCAACGGCGCGGTGCTGACGGTGGATGGCGGCTGGACGGCCGGTTACATGCGCGATTGGTGACCTACAGGCGCTTGAGCACCTGTAGGCGCAGGTTATCGAAGCGCGCTTCCACGCCGCCCTCGTCCACCGTGCCGGCCCCGAGGCCGATGTTGCCCGAGGCGAAGGCCTTGTCCTCCACCTCGGCGAGCAGGTCGCCGTTGACGTAAAAGCGCATCCGCGCTCCCACGCATTCCACGCGCAGGTGATTCCACTCTGTGCCCCGTTTGACGCTCTTGGAGAACTTCCACTCGGCCAGGCTGCTCCAGTCGCCGTTCTGGAACTTGTCTACCCCATAGGTGCCATCGCTGGAGATAGCGAACAGGTAAAAGTTCTCATCGTCCTGGCGGCGCACGATCAGACCGATCTGGTTATTCGCCGGCCCCGCGACGCGCCGGGCATCTACCTCTATAAGCAGGTCGCTCAGGTCGTAAGAACGCTTGGGGTTGCCCCAGACGAATGTGTCCACGCTGTGCACCACGACCCGATACTCGTCGTCTTGGTAGCTGATCTCGTAATCTGAGTCGCCTCCTGTCTCCCAGGTGCTGCTATCGGAAAAGTCGTCCACCCACAAGGCCCCTTCGGCCGGTTGCGCGGCTGTCGGCGAGGGGAGCGCCGTCGGGCTCGGCGCGAGGGTCGGGACGGGGGTGAGGGAAGGCGCCTCCGTCGCCGTAGGGAGCGGCGAGGGGCTCAGGGCCGGGCTGGGGGACGCCGCCTGGCTGACGATGGCGGTGGGCGGCGGCGTGGGCGTTGGGTGGCGCAACAGGGCGGCTTTGTCCAGAGAGGAGATCAGCGTCGCCAAGGCAGCGATGAGGCCGCCGATGGCCGTCAGGATGCCGGGGAAGGTTGACCAGAAGGCCTTGAAGGCCTCAAAAGCTTTGGATTGGCCCTGAGGAGGGGGCGGCGTGTGGGGTTGCGGGGCCGGCTGCTGTGATTCGGACATCTCGCTCTCCTGAGTGTACGTTGATCATGGCGGATGATCGTCGGTTACTCGCCGAAGACAGTAGCTGTAAAGGCGTAAAGCGAGGCCTTCTTCGTCCAACAATCGCGGGCCAACCCCGCCTTCAGGCACAGGTTTTGCAGGAACTCCTCTCGCCCCCACCCCTCTTCCACCGCCACTTGGGGGAGCAGCACCCCTTGATGGCCGTTAGCCACGATGAGCAGGCCGTGCCGGCCCACCTCGATCTGCTCTACGTCGGTGATGGGATAAAGTTGCGAGAGGACGGAGATCTCCAGGCTCACCTTTTCCAACTCTTTGAGAGTTAGGGGACGGAAGCGTGGGTCAGAGGTTGCCGCGGCGACGGCCATCTCCTGGACGGTGCGATAGAGCGGCACGTCGGCCACAAGGCGACCAATGCAGCCGCGCAATTGGCCCTCCTTTTTGAGGGGCACAAAGGCCCCCGCATGGGCGTTCAGCACCGGATCGTCTGTCTGATAGTCAGGGATGCGTTTGGTCTTCAGATACTCTGTGATGGTGGTGCGGGCCAGCGCTAAAAGCTCTTGGCGCTGCGCCGGCGTGAGGCCCTGCTCTGGGGGGCGGCAAAACATCACCGCCCCATAGCCCACGACCTGGCTGCGGCTGCCCTGGGGCCGATCGCCCGAGTTCTGGTAGCTAAGGATGGCGATCTGGCTCGCCCCCAGGCCCTGGGCGACGCGCATGCCCACAAGGATGGGCGTCTCCCCGCAGGCGCAGGTGGCCAGGTTCTGGTAGCCCTTGTGCATCGTCTCGGCGATCGTTTGGCGCAGGCGCTGGGGATCGCCCGTTTGGATGGCAGATAAGGTGGCCTTGTCTATGACCAGGGCATCCTCGTAGGTGGGGTAATGCGAAAGGTCGGAGCTGATGATGATCACCGCCCCCTCCGGGGGAAGGACCTTCAGGAGGGCCTCGGAGAGGGCCTGGATATCTTCTTCCTTATCCGTGCCCATGAGCACGGGGACGATGCGGCAAGCGGGACAAACGCGCTGCAGGAAGGGGAGCTCGATCTCGATCGTATGCTCCCCGGCGAAGGCGCCGAGGTCGGCCTTGATGCGCCCTTCGGCGGCGATGAGCTTCTGGGCCAGCTCGGCGTTGACGGGCACCAGGCCCAGGGGCGTCTGGAAGCTACCCTCAGGCCAGACGGCAATGGGGTTAGAGAGGGGCAACTGGTGGTCGCTGGCGATGATGACCGCCGTATCGTAATGGCCCCGTTTCAGTTGGCGAAAGCCGGCCCCGGCCACCGGGCCGGAGAACACGTACCCTGCGTGGGGCACGATAAGCACGACGGGTGTGCCTTCCAGAGGCTCGGCTTCGCCCAGGAATTCATCCACAGTCCTGGCCAGCTCTGCCGGGTCACCGGGGTACCAAGAGCCGGCGAACTCGGCGCGACGAACCGCGCCGGCCGGCGTTGAGGAGGTAGGCGAGGCGGCCGCTGCTTGCGTGGGGGGCTGTGCCGCCGGCGTGCCCGTCGCCTTTGGCTCGGCGCAGGCCAACGACAGCCCGGCGCACAGGGCCAGCGCCAGGCCCACTTTGATGGCTAGATACATCCTCGTTCTCATAAAGCCCCT
>DAOTVR010000148.1:0-25637 GCA_034436315.1 Anaerolineae bacterium | reverse complement strand
GGCCCGCTTGGCCGCCAAGGCTGCGCTCCACAACTTCTGCATTTGGCTCAACCAGCGACTCGGTCGGCCCAATCTCGCTTTTGCCGACCTAATCGATTGACAGTTCATTTCACAACAAGCGTTTAACTCGCGTTGATTTGGCGTAGATACGATTATAGCCCGACAACAAGCCGGCGGACAACACGGGCTCTGAGCGCGCGGATTGACAGCCCGGCCTTGAGCGGCTAGGATAGGCATGCCATGATCTACTTATGGCAGGATAGGTAGACAAAAACCAGTTAGAGGAGAGTATCCATGTCCAAAATCCCGATTGCCCTACAACTTTATACTGTGCGCGATGAGACGGCTAAGGACTTTAAGGGCACCGTGCGCAAGGTGGCCCAGATGGGCTACGCGGGCGTTGAATTCGCCGGGACAGGGGGCTTGAGCGCTCAGGAGATGAAGGACTTGCTCGCTGAGACCAAGCTCAAGCCGGCTGGCAGCCATGTGAGCTTGGGGCCATTGGAGACGGAGCTTGAGCAAGTTATCGCCTTCCAGAAAGCCATCGGCAACAAGTTCGTGGGCATCCCGGCGCTCCCAGGGGAGATGCGTAACCCCTCCGGCTTCCGCAAGGCCGCGGCTGCGATGAACCGAATCGGCGCGGAGCTGAAAAAGGCTGGCTTGGTGCTCTATTACCACAACCACAACTTTGAGTTCGACGTGGTCCAAGGGGAGCGGGGGATAGATATCTTGTTGAAGGAGACCGATCCCGACCTGGTCAAATTCCAGTGCGACGTCTATTGGGCCTACTATGCTGGCGAGGATCCGGCGGCTTTCATCCGTGCCCATGCCGGGCGTTTTCCACTCATCCACCTGAAGGACATGGCCATTACCGGAGATCAACGTACGTTCACCGAAGTGGGCGAGGGGGTGCTTGACTTTCAGGCCATCTTTGCCGCCAGCGAGTCCCAAGGCGTTGAATGGTACATTGTCGAGCAAGACATTTGCGCGCGTCCCAGCCTGGAGAGCGCGCGCATCAGTTTGCAAAACCTAAAGAAGTGGGGCAAAGCGTAGTTTGGCTCTCAGCGGTCAGCTTGCAACCGGAAGCTGACCGCTCTCTTTTACTCTGTCGGCCTTACCTCCGCCTCATCACAGCCTAACCTTCCCTCTTCAATCAACAACGCCAGCGCGCCCTCGCTGAGCGCACCATCCGTCGCCTGGAGCAGCGCCCGGTTGTTCACGTAACCGATGAGCTGGTCCCCTCTGACCTCCAAACACAATCTGTATGGCTCGTAGAGCTTCCAGGCAAAGGGCACCTCGGCTAGGATGTGGGTGCCGTCCAATTCACGCACGATTTGCGCTTTGCCCCCCAAAACCAGCCTTAGAGCGTAATAGCGCCTCAACCCTTGTACGCGCGCGGCGATGCCGAAGGAGCGGGCCAGGTGGGGGATGAGGGTGGCGCTGGCGGCGTAATCCCGCCATTCGCGTGTGCCCTGGATGAATAGACCCGTGCCCTCATCTTGGATGAGGCGATAGGTATGCTCCCTATCGGGGAAAGCCGCGCTGCAGGCCTGTACCCAAGCATAGAGGTAGCGTGTGCCGTTATGTGTGGGGCGGCCCAGCTTGACCTGCGGCGCGCCCGTCCAAGTCAGCCAGTCAAGATAGGCTGTGCCATCGGCCCGGTCTTGGGAGCCAAGCTCAACCCCCACCCAAGCGATGGGGCAACCCACAGGCACGTCCACCCGCCATTCTAGGATCCGCGCCTCTCCCGGTGCGAATATAGCTTCTGGGCCTCGGATGATGAAGAGCTGATCTCCTTCACCATAGGCTTTCACTATGAGGCAAATCCTTATCGGCGAGCGATTCGCCTCGTCGGTTGCTAGCCGGGCGCGCAGCGTTTGCCCCGGGTAGAGCGTGGGCGAGGCCACGATGCCGTAGCCATGCGAGGGATCGCCGACGAGCGCGGGGAAGGTCTCGCGAAGGATGCGCGCGGCGCGCCCTTCGGCCAGAGCTTTGTAATGAATCGCCAGGCTCCGAGCGCCCGACTCGCTGTGGCCGGGAACGTTCTCTAACCACGCTGTGCCTCTACATTCGGGAGAATCTTCGGGGATAAAGCCTTGCACGGCGCCGGGCAGGTCAAAGTGAAACCGCGCACCCCCTTTGGGAAGGGGCCGCGGCTCATGGGCCAGCGCCCGGCCGATCTGGGCGATCTCGTAAGCTTCGTGGAGGGCGTCGGTCACGGTGCGTCCACCGTCGGCGGTAGGCAAGTAGAGGCGGTCGGCCACCGGCCCGCGGAAGTCCGGCCCGGCTTCTAGGCCGGCGAGCCCTCCTTTGATCCCCATGATACAGCCCACATTGCCCGAGTTACAATCGGTATCCCAGCCAGCGGTATTAACGATGCTCAGGGCTTTCTGGAAGCTATCGCCGCCATAGAGTAGGGCTAGGATAACCAAAGCATGGTTGGGCACAATATGACAGTTCCCACCGTACTTGTCGTAACCATAGTGAGCCACGACCTGGGCGAAGGCATCGCGCCAGTCGGGGTATCGGGCGTGCCAGTCGCGCAAGTCACCGATGAGGCGGTAGATAAGCGAGCTGGAGGGGATAACCGAGGTGCCCACTTCCAGCAGAGCGTCGACGTCCTCCTCGACGAAAGCCTGGGCCTCTATAGCTGCCACCACCTGCGCCCCATAGATCGCCTCCCCATCGTGGCTCACGCTCGCCGCCCGCCGGGCCAGCTCGGCAGCTTGCTGGGGATCGCCAGGGGAGATCATCCCCCAGCCGTCAATGAAGATTTGCGCCCCGATCTGTTCGGCGACGACTTGGCCGTTGAGGGCGATGGAACCGCTTTCCGGCGCCCGGATCCCCGCCTTGAGCCGCAAATAGGCCGTGTGCTCCGTAGAGTTGCCCATCCCGCCCCACCAGAGGACGGTGCGCTTCTCGATGAGATAGTTGAGCCAGGTCTGGCCGATCTGCGCTGCGGTCAAGCTCAACGTATTCCCGTAATCGGGCATGGCTCTCAAGAAGGTAAATGTGCCCGAGATGTCGTCGTCGGTGACGATGAGCGGCTTATTCAGCCTCTCATGGACATAGTACTTGATCTCGCCTAGCTCGCGCATAATGCGCTCATGGGTCCAACCCTCAAAGGGACGGCCCAGATAAACGCCGATGATCTTGCCCAGAACGCCGGCGTAAACTCGCTCCTCGTAATCCTTGGGAATCCTTGCCATGATGGGTCTCCTGAAAGATGGGAAATGTTATCTCCTATCTTTACTCGTTCGAGCCTTGGTGGTCAAGCCAGATTGGACCTCCATCCGGCTGCGAACCTAAAAGGTCTGGGGTTCCGCGAATCCGACTCCCGGAACCCCAGACCTGACAGTTCCTATTCTCCTGATCCCTCAAACAAGCGCACTACCGCGATCCACCCCCTCAAGAGAGAACCTATTCTGAGCTGGCAAGTTCCTCATAGGCTTTCCAGTTCAGGTAATAGCCGATTCCTCGCTTGGTGAGGATACGCTGCGGATGATGAGGATCCGGTTCCAGCTTTTTGCGCAGGCTGTAGATGTGCAGACCAAGGCTGCGGGGTTTCGCCCCAGCACTGGTGCCCCAGATACACTCTCTCAGTTCCTCGCGGGTGGCTACTTTGCCATTACGTCCCAGGAGATAACGAAGCAAGCGATGTTCTGTGGGGGTAAGCTTAACTTCCCTGCCATCCGCGATAACCGAGTGGGTCAGTTCATCAAGCAGAAGCTCCCCCGGCTTCAGATCCTGGTTCGTATTGTGCCACTGAAAGTATCGGCGCAGATGAGCCTCAACCCGAGCCAGAAGCTCGGCTGCACTATAGGGTTTGCAGAGGCAATCATCTGCGCCCTCCCGGAGGGCATGAACCACGAACGTTTCGTTGTGTTTTGGGCCGATCACTAGGAGCGGAGCTTTGACCGCTATGCGAATGTTGCGGAAGACGGCTGTACTCGGACTGGCGCATTGATCGCAATCGTAGATGACCATCCGAGGAGCCAGTTCTGCTAGGCCAACGTGTACTTTGGGTGAGAAGGACAACAGAACGGTCTCATAACCGCCTTGCTGTAAATGTTCGCACAGGATTTGTCCTTGAGCTTTCTGCTCTGCGATGACTACGATGCGCTCCCTCATCTTCTCCCCTTCGCCTTACTATGCCGGGATACCAATAGGCTTTGGAGCATTTTCCTCATTCTACTTAATCATAGCACACCAAGGTATATTTGAGGTATACAGGATATTAGAAATCGGTTAATCTTTTTGGAATCCGAAGAACAACACCAAAATGAAGCGGGTCAGCTCACTCTAATGAGCAGCCCTTGGCAACCTCTGTGCTGTCAAGAGAGCCGGATCTCGTTGATCTCTCCGAACTCGGCATCCATCACCAGTACCCGGCCGCGCAAGAGTTCCCCTTGACCCACCAGGATCTTGACCACTTCTTGAATCTCCCAGGCGGAGACCATCATGGGCGTGGCAGCGGGATTCCCCAGCCTGGTTTCCACGCCGCGCTCTGGCTTCTCGCCCGGGCCGTAAAGGGCATTGAGGCCGGGATCACCGGGAAAGATGGTCATGACTTGGCCCGTATAGCCGCCGATGGCGCCGTGAACCATGGGCACTCCCAATAGGCCCGCAACCCTTTCCAGCACGAAACGGGATGGCAGCGTGTCGAGGGCATCAACCAGCACGTGGGCATCGCCGACCAGGGCCTTGGCGTTATCCTCAGTTAGCCAAGCGACATGGGCTGTAACTCGCACAGCGCTGTTCACCTGAGCTACTCGCTCGGCAAGGCACTCGGCCTTGGGCCGGCCCAGATTCGCCTCGGTACAGCCCAACTGCCGGTTCAGGTTATTCTCTTGGAAAATGTCGCCATCCACGATGATCAAATGGCCGACGCCCATACGCGCCAATCCCTCTATCACCCACCCTCCCAAGCCGCCGGCGCCTACCACGGCCACGGTAGAGCACAGGAGGCGCATTTGCCCCTCCCAACCCACCGTGCCCAAATTGCGTTGGTAGCGCGCCGGGAGGATGCGTGCCTTGAGCGCAGCTAGCTCCACCTCGCAGAGCTCACAGCCCACCTCTTGCGCCAATCGCCGAGTCTCGGCCAGGGAAAGGAGGGGAGGCACAATCCCGCGTTCCTCTTGGCTTCTTCGGTGATGAGCCAACGCCGCATCCAAAGCCTTTTCGATCTCGTCGGAGGCCCGCATCGCACGAATACTCCTTCGTTTTCTCCTCGCCGCGCAACACGCACGGCACTCCCTGAGTTATCGCCAGCATCTCCCGCTCCCCGGGGATCTCCAAGACGGGGATCCACTCCACGCGCCCCTTGATCCGGGTCACCGGCATGCTAAAGTTAGAGCAGGTTCTCGGTCATCACGATAGCACGCACGTCCCCTTTGCAACCGCGGCTATCTTGGCGATATGCCTATAACGTCCGATCTCGGCCAAAGGGTGATCTATTAGTCGCGAAGAGCTCTGCTTCCATCAGCGAACATGACTACCTGATAGAACCGGATCCGGGATTAATAACTAGGATGCGGTACATCCGCTTTCCCTCGTAAGCGGCAGCGAGCAACGCTCTATCTCAGGACTCGTTCCGACGCTGACACGAGGGACAATACCAGGTGCCTCGCCCTCCTACCACCTCGCGCCGGATGGGCTCGCCGCAACGGGGACAAGGCTCCCCTTGTCGCCCATAAACGGCCAAGGCCTCCTGGTGTTCGCCTAATTCGCCCAGGGGCGTGCGATAGTCCCGTAAAGTGGTGCCCAGGTTCTTGATAGCCCGGCTCAACACTGTACGGATTGCCGTATGCAAGCGGGCCGCTTCCTCCACACTAAGCGTATGGGCGTGGCGAAGGGGGTGTATCCTCGCCTCCCATAGGGCCTCATCAATATAGATGTTGCCCAGGCCGGCCAGAAGGCGCTGATCGGCCAGCAGCGGCTTGAGCCGCTTGCGATGGCCGCGCAGCAGTTCATAGAGGGCTTGAGGGGTAAGATCATCCGAAAGGGGTTCAGGGCCTAGGTCACCTACGATCTCGGCCGGCTCATTCACCAGATATAACCGGCCAAACTTGCGCGTATCCCGAAAGCAAAGGGCTTTTCCCGAGACGAAGTAAAAGATCACATGGGTATGAGGATCCAGGGTGATCTCCTCGCTTGTTCCAGGATGGCTTGCGTCTTCAAGGATCAAGCGGCCGGTCATGCGCAGGTGCACAAGGAGGAACTTGCTTTCGCTTAGGGAGACGATCACGAATTTCCCTCGCCGCCCTACGTCCAGGATCTCGCGCCCGACAAGCTCGTGCGCGAACTGGGTGGCTGTGGGAGTAGCGATACATCTCGGCCAACGCACCTCTACCTGGCCTATGTACTGGCCCACAAGCTGAGCTTTCAGGTGACGCGCGATGGTCTCGACCTCGGGTAGCTCGGGCATTCAGCCGACCCTCCGCAGCCTCTTAGCCCGCATGCTCAGCATTAGAGCCAGGAAACAGGGCAGCAGGAGCGCTCCGAAAGAAGAGGAGCAAGTGTGTCTAGTCTCAACAGGGGAGCGCGTCGCCTCTACGGTGGGTGAGGCGGATGCGACAATGGAGACCGCTCTCCTTCGCGGCCCCAGCCCTAGGCTGGCTCTCCAACGGTTCTCAAGTTCAGCCAGGCCAAATCCATACACGCGTTGAAGGGCATCCTCTTGTAGCGTGCCCTCGGCGAACACTTGGAGTAGCTCGCGCATCTTAGCGGGGCCGTATTCCTTGAGCATGAAGGCTACTACGCTATACGCCTGACCGTAAAAGAGATCCACCTGGCTCGCCTGGCCGCTGTAGCTGGTCATGGAGCGGAGAGAGATCAGTTTGTCCTCTTTGATAGCCCGTTCTAAAGCGCGCTGGTTGTCCGCCGGCAACTGGCCCTCAGCGTACATCGCCAGGCCCTCGTCCAGCCAGCGTGGGAGGTCCGTATAGGGGTTTTTTGTGGCCAGTTTGACGACGATATGGCTGAGCTCGTGAGCGATGGTCAACGAGGCATCGGGGTGTGATCCCAAGAGCAATAGCGTATTCTCTCCCATGGAGACGCCCAAGGTCGTGACCATCTCATCATAACCCGCGCTTCGCCGAGAGAGCGCCCGGCGCATATCGCGCTCGCTATTATAAACATAGATGCGCACTCGGCGTTCCAGGCTCACGCCCATCTCCTGTTGCAGCCGGACGATGACCTCGTCGGCGCGCTCAAGGAGCTCCTTGGCCTTGGCCTCGTTGTTGCCATACCAGAACAAATCCGCCTGTTGGCCGGAAAGCAGACGCCAATTTTGGTTATCATCGGCGTACTCAAAGGTTGCAGGTTCGGTCTCCAAAACTGTGCCGTCTTTAGCTCGCAAACGCCACCAACTGACGATCTTCACGCCGGGCGGAAACTGGCCGCTCTCCAGTTCCTCGGTATGCTCAATGTGCACTTGTAGGCCAGGGGTGAACCGGGGATAAATGCGCCGTACTAGGCGGCTTCCCTCAAGGCCATAGAATAAGATGGCCTCCACGATGGGCTCCTCGCCCTTGGCCTCAATGACGAACTTGAGCGATTCGGAGAAGACATAACTTTGCTGCCTGGAGGTAACTTGGAGTTGTGTCTGCGCGCAAGCGGGAGCCGCAGACAAGTTCACGACCAGGGCCAGAATCAGGGCAATGGCACCTGCTCGTAGCAGGATGCCCCCTAAACCCTGGCGCCGATTATCAAGGTTCCATCTTGGCCAGGTCTTCTTCCGATACATGGATGTATTTATCCCCTTCCTCAATGAGCATATGTGGGATGCCATCCTTAATGGGATATTTCCTCTGGCAGCCCGGGTTGAGGCAGATCAGCCATTTGTCGGCCAGGAGTTTGACTTTCTGCTTGCAAGCAGGACAGGCTAAGATAGCCAGAAGTTCTTCGCTCAGCATACGCTTCCTCCAAGTTTGGGGCCTGAACGTTCAATGCTTTCCGCCGAAATCAAGCGGAGTATAGCATAGATGATAACTCGGCTCAACTTATTTGCTTAGAAAAGGCACTCATGTTATACTGTTTTGTTGGGCGATTTAACAAGCCCATTATCATTAAACACGCTCCTGGATCAAAGGCGTCGTGCCGCTGAAGAAGCGGTTCGCCGATGGCTGAAGGGGGCGGAAGCTCAAAACGAAGGAGGAACTGTGCCTGTTGTTAGCATGAAGCAGCTTTTGGAGGCGGGGGTCCATTTTGGGCATCGCAGCCGCCGATGGAACCCCAAGATGCGCCCGTATATCTTTACCGAGCGCAATGGCATCCATATTATTGATCTGCAGCAAACCATTCGCGCTTTGGAAAGGGCCTATAACTTTGTGCGGGATACGGTAGCCGAGGGGGGAACGATCCTTTTTGTGGGCACCAAGCGCCAGGCTCAAGAGAGCGTGGTTTCTCAGGCTACCCGTTGTGGATCACCCTATGTGGATCAGCGGTGGTTGGGCGGCACTCTGACCAACTTTCGTACCATTCGCTCTCGGATTGACTACATGATCGAGCTGGAAGAGCGCCGGGATCGTGGTGAGCTGGATCTGCTCCCTAAGAAGGAGGCCACGATTAAATTGCGTGAGCTGGCCAAGTTGCAGCGGAGGCTGGGCGGATTGCGCAATATGTATCGCCTGCCTGATGCCGTGTTTATCACCGATACGAACAATGAGGCGATAGCCGTCCGCGAGGCTAATAGGCTCAAGATCCCCATCGTGGCCATAGTGGATACTAACTGCGATCCTGATCCCATTGACTATGTCATCCCAGCTAACGACGATGCCATCCGCGCCATCTTGCTACTGTGCACCAAGATAGCCGATGCCGTGATTGAAGGGCAGCAGATGCGTGGCGTTATCATGGAAGAAGGTCCTGTCGGTGCCCCGGTTACCGAGATGGCGCCGGTTGAGACGCCTGGGACATCTGTCCAGTTGGAAGGCTCCACGTTGGAGGCCGAAGACGAGGAGGATTTGATCATCATTGATGAAGAAGAGGCCGAAAACCTTTAGCCTCTTCGGGGTTGATTTGAAGGAAACGAGCTGGCCATGTTGCCCAGCTCGCATTCTATGTTATCAGAATGAAAGGTTAAACAGTTCATGGCAATAACCGCTGAGATGGTGAAGGAACTACGCGAGCTGACCGGTGCCGGCATTTTGGATTGTAAGAAGGCTTTGGAGGCCACCGGTGGCGATAAGGAGAAGGCGGCCATTATCCTACGCGAGAAGGGCCTGGCGGTTGCGGCGAAAAAGGCCGATCGCGTGGCTGCTGATGGCCGTGTGGAAGCTTATGTTCATCCCGGGAATAAGTTGGCCGCACTCGTGGAGGTCAATTGTGAGACCGACTTTGTGGCCCGTACCGAACAGTTCATCGCTTTTTGCCACGACCTGGCGATGCAGGTGGCAGCTTCTAACCCTTCTTGGATTTCCCGCGAGAACATCCCTCCGGATGTCCTGGAGGCTCAAAAAGAAGAGTTTCGCAAAGAGCTCGCCGCTGAGAATAAGCCCCGGGAAGCGTGGGAGCGCATCATAGAGGGCAAACTGGCCAAGTTTTATCAGCAAAGCTGTCTCTTGGAGCAGCCTTTTATCAAGGATGAGACCAGAACGATCCAACAACTGCTTACCGAGACGATCGCCAAGCTGGGTGAGAATATCGTCATCAAGCGTTTTGCCCGCTTTCAGATCGGCTAGAATCGGGCCAATACGATAGGTTGGGCGGAGAAGGCCATGTTTGGCTTGTTATCCGATCCGCCTTGCTAGCGGCTTGAGTATAGTGTGGGGAGGTCCCGATGGCGGTTGCCAAGTACAAAAGGGTGCTGCTGAAGTTAAGCGGCGATTTTATGGCTGGTGAGGCCGAGTTTGGGATCGATCCTGTGGCGGTTGATGGGGTCGCAGAGCAGATCAAACGCGCTCTGGAGCTGGATGTGCAGATGGCGATCGTCATCGGGGCAGGCAACATCTGGCGAGGGTCGGGCGCTCTGGCCCGAGGGATGGAGCGCGCAACGGCCGATTACATGGGCATGGTGGCTACGGTGATCAACGTCCTGGCCCTCCAGGATTCGCTTGAGCGCATGGGGGTGATCACCAGGGCTCAGACGGCCATTGAGATGCGCCAAGTGGCCGAGCCGTATATCCGTCGCCGGGCTATCCGGCACTTGGAAAAGGGCCGCGTGGTCATTTTTGGGGCGGGCACCGGTAATCCCTACTTTACCACAGACACAGCTGCTGCCCTGAGAGCTATGGAGATCAACGCAGAGATCCTCCTGAAGGCCACTAAGGTGGACGGCATTTACGATGACGATCCTCTGAAGAACTCTGCTGCCAAGCGTTTTGAACGCCTCTCCTATATTGAGGCCCTCAATATGGGCCTCAAGGTAATGGATAGTACCGCGTTAACCCTCTGTATGGACAATAACTTGCCTTTGATGGTCTTTAAGCTAGCTCCTCCTGATAGCCTGGTTAGGGCTCTCTTGGGTGAGCCGATCGGCACGATCGTATGTAAATAGAAGCGGACTTGACCGCTCGCAGAGGAGGTGAGCCCGTGATTGAGGACGTGCTCTTGGAAATCGAGGACAAGATGGATAAGGCGGTTGCTGCCTTGCGCAGTGATCTGCTCGTTATCCGCACGGGGCGCGCATCTCCGGCTCTGGTAGAGAAATTGATGGTGGAATGTTATGGTAGCCTTGTGCCACTCAACCAAATGGCCACTATCGCTGTGCCCGAACCTCGTCTACTGACCATCAGGCCCTGGGATATCAGTTTGATCGGCAACATTGAGAAGGCTATCCTGAAATCCGATCTGGGCCTGACGCCTCATAACGATGGCAAGATCATTCGCTTACCCATACCCGCCTTGACCGATGAGCGCCGTCGTGACCTCTCCAAAATGGTCAGCCGGCGCGTCGAGGAGGCGCGCGTGGCCATCAGGAACCTCCGCCGCGACGGCCTGAAGGAGCTGAGCGATCTGCAAAAGAACAAAGAGATCTCAGAGGATGACTTTTACAAAGGCAAAGAGGATCTGCAAAAGCTCACCGACGAGTATATTAAAAAGGTTGATGAACTGGGCGAGCTGAAGCAAGCCGAGATCATGGAAGTCTGATGAGCGAGCCTGTAGTTACCAAGGCCTCGGTTGAGGTTCCCCTGATTAAGGTGCCTCGTCACGTGGCCATTATCATGGATGGCAACGGGCGTTGGGCTCAGGCGCGTGGACTGTCACGTGCGGCGGGCCATCGTGCGGGCACTGAGAATTTGCGGCGTATCCTCCCTGCTGTCGTAGAGTTCGGCATCAGCATGTTGACCATCTACGCCTTCTCCACAGAAAACTGGCAACGTCCCGCCTCAGAGGTGAATACACTTATGGGGCTTCTGGAGCACGTATTGGATAGCGAAGTTGCCGAATTGCACAAGAACGGGGTCAGGATCCGGCATCTTGGGCGTACGCAGGGATTAGCTCCGCGCCTGGTAGAAAAGATCCGTGCGGCAGAAGCGCTCACCCAGCACAATACGCGATTGGCGCTCAATGTGGCCTTTAACTATGGAGGGCGTGCAGAGATCGTTGACGCGGTGCGCCGCATTGTGGCTGAGGGCATCCCTGCCGAGCAGATAGATGAGGAAACCATCGGTCGCTATCTGTATACCAGTGGATTACCCGATCCCGATTTGATCATCCGCACCGGTGGGGAGATGCGCTTGAGCAACTACTTGATCTGGCAGGCGGCCTATGCCGAGTATTACAGCACGCCGACCTATTGGCCCGATTTCGATCGACAAGAGCTTTATAAAGCCCTCCTCGCCTATCAGCAGCGGGAACGCCGTTATGGGCGATTAAGCTCTGAACCTTCTTAGGTCTCGTCTGCTCCTTTCCACCCTCGCCAGGGAGGCCAGGTGCTGAGAAAACGCGTCATCAGCGCGACGATCATGGTCCCGGTCGTTTTGGCGGCGGTTTACCTGGGCGGTTTCTACTTTCTGAGCCTGGTCTTTCTCGTGGCGCTTCTGGCTGGCTACGAATATCTGCGGATGATGCGCGAGAAGGACTTTGCCCCCTCCTATTTGTTCGGCCTGATGCTCATTTCCCTCTTCATCGCCGATGCCCAGTGGCCTCAATGGGGGTTATTGCTCTGGGGGATGACCCTCTTCCCTTTGGCCTTGCTCATCCTTGAGGTGTTTCGTGGCAATAGGCCAGGGGCATTGCTCAATTGGGGACTGGCCGTCGCTGGGGGGGCCTACATTGGCTTATCCTTGAGTCATTTCGTGCGCCTGCGAGCCATGGATCGCGGTATGTATTGGCTCCTTCTGGCCCTCTTGGGGACTTGGATCTGCGATACGGGAGCCTATTTCGTAGGCAGAGGATTAGGGAGACACCCTTTCTTCCCCAAGATAAGCCCCAAGAAAACTTTAGAAGGAGCTATCGGGGGAGTCATCTCAGGAGTTGTGACCGTGGTGCTCTTGGGGTACTATATGCTTGGGTTGGGAATCGCCTGGGGCATTATCCTGGGTTTGTTGGTCGTCTTTGGAGCAACCTTTGGGGATCTAGCGGAGTCGGTCATCAAGCGCCAGGTGGGGGTTAAGGACTCGGGTACCCTGATCCCCGGACATGGCGGCATGTTAGATCGCATTGATAGCTTGTTATTGGTTGTGCCACTTGTGTACTTTTTCGCTAACGTCATCATCCTGGCGTCCTGAAGGTTAGATAGCTTCATGGGCCTAAGCGCCACGAAGAGGCGCAGTTGCGACTTCGTGAGCCTTTGGCGCATCACGAGGTTACCTTTGGGGGTTACCTTGTGGAGCTGGTGGGGGAAGTAAGCGATAGATGGATTCGGCGATGATCGGTTCGATCTTGGCGTTTGGCAATCTGGTGCTCTCTTCCATTAACGTCATTATCGGCTTCTCGCTTTTTGCCTACGTACTAACCCACAACTTTCGCAGCCCGGTAGCACGGGCGTTCTGTGCTCTGATGGCCTTTGTCACGTTGGTGCACCTGGCTGATGTCAGCGTTGCGGACGTGGCCACGCCCGTGGCGGCGAATCTCTGGCTGCGCTTCCAGTGGTTGGGGATCGCCTTTGTGCCCGCAGCCTACTTGCACTTTTCCGATTCCGTGTTGCGTGCTACGGGGTCTCTCTCTCACTGGCGTCGGGCCGGCGTGATCGGCAGTTACGTACTAGGTTGTTTCTCCTGTGCTGCAGCGATCTTTACCGATCTTCTGGTGGACGGGGTCAGCCAGAAAGGCGCTATCTATCATCTAACGGCCGGGCCATTGTTCTGGCTTTTTACGCTCTATTATGTCCTAGCCAGCATGGCCGGTTGGTGGAATATTCGCCGCGCCCGGGCGCGCAGTCTCACCTCCACCTCGCGGCGGCGCATGTCGTACTTGATGTGGGCCTTTGTCGCACCGGGGATCGGCGCTTTCCCCTTCCTCCTGGTGCCCACGACAGCGCAACACTTTAGCGCCAACACCATCTCGTTCATCGCCCTTTTGGCTGGCATGGGCGTGGCGCTCATGAACGTCGTCATCGGCTACAGTGTGGCCTACCAGGGAGTGTTCCTCCCCGACCGCGTGGTGAAACACAGCTTGATACATTTCCTATTGCGCGGCCCTGCGGTGGGTATATTGATCATTGTGCTCATGTTAGTCATCCCGCGCGTTGAACACATCTTGGGGCTTCCCCGCGACACGGTGCTTATCGTCGCTGTGGCCGGCAGCGTGGTGATCTTGCAGTTGCTTATCAATGTCGCCAAGCCGGCTATTGACCGACTCATCTATCGCAAAGACCGCCAGGAGATCACCTGGATCCAAACTCTGGATCATCGCTTGCTCACCACCACTGACCTGGAACAGCTTCTGGAAAACACTCTTATCGCCTTATGCGATCTCTTGCGCGTGCCATCGGGTTTTGTGGTGACCATGCGGGATTCCACGCTTGCCATTCGGGTCTTTTGTGGCCCGAAAGAGGCTGCCGAGGCTTTCCTCTCAAAAGTCTCTCTGGTTGAGCTGCTGAAGGCCCTTGCCAAAAGCCGCCAAGATGAGTCTATTACCAATGCTGATTTCGTCCCTGCGGATGGGTACTGGTTGCTGCCGTTGCGCAGCCGCAAAGACAAGGCCACGTTGGGCATCCTGGGCATCGCTGCCCTGGGGCCCACGGCGCAGTTTCATGACCATGACCTCAAACTCGCTCATGGCTTGGTGCACCGGGCCGAGCTGGCCTTAGAGGATATGCAGCTTCAGCAACAGGTCTTTGCAATCCTCCAAGGGCTGGGCTCTGAGCTAGATCAGATCCAGAGATGGCGCTCCATTCCGCGCTACGCTGGTGCCAGCGCCATTCAGAGCCTGGAGACGAGCCCGGTTGATTCGCCCGGCTTCGTTCAGATGGTGAGAGATGCCCTGAGCCAATTCTGGGGCGGCCCGAAACTCAGCCAAAGCCCTCTTCTGGGGCTGCACATCACCCGCAGTAAGTTGGCCGAGTACGATGGGGTGCCGGCCAAGGCGGTTCGGGCCGTGCTTCAGGAAGCTATTGAACGGCTTAAGCCGGCCGGGGAGCGCAGCATGACGGCCAATGAATGGATTGTTTACAACATCCTTGACTTGAAATTTGTTCAAGGCATGCGTATCCGCGACGTTGCCCGGCGGTTGGCTATGAGCGAGTCGGATTTTTATCGCAAACAGCGCATTGCTATTGAGCAAGTGGCCGCGACTTTAGCCGCCATGGAACGTGCCAATGAGCATTAGTTGGTCGGGCCCTTTCGGGGGTTGTCTACCTGCAGGCCAGGAGACGAAAGGTGTGCAGCATGAAATCAGTACGTGAGCGCCAGGTGACGGTCTATGGCACCCATTGGTGTCCCCTTTCGCGCCAAGTTAAGGCCTGGCTAGATAACCATCATGTCCTCTACGGAGAGGTCGATGTGGAACATGACGCTGCAGCCGCCAGACAGGTGGAGTCCTGGAATGATGGATATCGCTCTGTGCCCACGATCACCGCGCGTTTGATCGTCACCGAGCCCCCTGATGCGGATTTAGAGCGCATCCTCCTCAAGAGCCGAGCCCATTTAATGGCCTGTACCGTCTATATGACTTTATGGTGCCCCGATTGTCGCCGAACCCTCGCTTGGCTCAAAGCGCAAGGGATTCCTTTCGTCGCTGTGGACATTGATTCGGACGTGCAAGCGGCGAAGCGAGTACAAGCTTGGAACCGGGGATTTCGTTCGGTGCCCACTTTGGATCTCTCTTTGCGCCTCACCGAACCTTCTATGGAACAAGTGGAGGCTATGTTGGGTCTTGGGGAGTAGGGCCATGGCGGGGATATTTGTTAACCATGTCCACGTGTTTCCCGCTAGGGTGCGTAAAGACGGTACGCCGGAGGCCTTTGCGGAGATCGCTGCCAAGTTAGACATCCAAGGGGCTGTCTTCTTTGCTCCTTTCAGTTATCAGTGGCCCGGCGGGGATCCAAACGGTTGGCTATCTCGCCAATTGCGGCGCTTTCAGGGCTATATAGGCTATGGCACGTTGGATCCCGAGAAGCCGGCCCGTGATCAGGTCATGCGCATCGCAGATTTGGGCTTGCGCGGGATCAAGATTCATGCCCCTGCGCAGCATTTCCCACTGAACTGCGATTGGATCATGGATGCTTACGAGCAGATGGAACGGTTAGGCCTGGTGGCCGATTTCCACCTCGGCGTGCACGGTTATCGGCTTAAGGATTACCACCCCTTGTTATTAGATGAGGTGGCTCATCGCTTTCCCGGATTGTGCATGGTTTTCGAGCATATGGGAGGGTGGCATTATCTGCGCGATGCTGTGGCCGTGGCGACCAATCGCCAAGCGAACGATGGGGCACCGATCTATGCGGGGATTGCCAGTGTCCTTGACCGCGAGAGGATCCCTGGGTGGTATCTGGGCCCCCAGGGCGTGGCCGAGCTGATCTGGCAGATGGGCGCTGATCGTCTGATCTATGGAGCGGACTTTCCGTATAACTCGGCGGAGAATATCGCCTCGGACTTGGCCATCATTCGTAGCATGGGCCTTGACCCCGGTGTGGAGGCGTCCATCCTTGGCGGCAATCTACGCAGGTTGCTCGGCCTGCGTGCTAGGTAGATGGGCGATCCCTAAGGATTACACTGTCAGGCTTTTGATGCTCTCATGGGGATACTACGAACGTTTGGATAAGGGGGGATGAACTCATGGACTATGTTCGCCTAGGACAATCGGGATTGAAGGTAGCGCGAGTCTGTTTGGGGACGATGACCTTTGGCCGTGAGGCCGACGAGGCCATGTCTTTCAAGCTGATGGACCGCTATGTAGAGCTGGGAGGCAATTTCTTTGACACGGCTGATGCTTACTCTACGGGGGCCTCGGAGGAGATTGTAGGTCGCTGGCTCAAGCAGCGAGGAGCGCGCGATCGCATTGTGCTCGCCACCAAAGTGTTCGGAGTGATGGGCCCTGGTCCCAATGATGGAGGGTTATCTCGCCTGCATATCCAGCGCGCCGTAGAGGCCAGCCTTAAGCGCCTACAAACCGATGTCATCGATCTCTATCAGATTCATCGTTGGGATGCCAATGTGCCCATTGAGGAAACCTTAGAAACGCTCAATGACTTGGTCCGCCAGGGCAAGGTGCGCTATCTGGGCTGTTCCAATTTGGCCGCTCGTCAACTTGCTCGCTATTTGCATCTCTCCGAGCGACGGCATTGGAGCCGTTTCATCAGTGTACAGCCGATCTATAACGCCTTGAATCGGGGCATAGAGCTGGAGTTGCTGCCTCTTTGTGCGGAAGAGGGGCTGGGGGTGATCACCTATAACCCCCTCGCCGGCGGCATGTTGACCGGCAAATACAGACGCGGTGAGGCTATGCCTACGGGGGCGCGTCTTGAGGCTTTCCGCATGTATTATGAGCGTTATTTCACCGAAGATGCCCTAGATATTGTGGAACGTTTTACACAGGCTGCTGCCCAACGTGGCGTAACCCCAGCACAATTGGCCTTGGCCTGGGTGTTGGCTGAGCCTCGGGTGACATGCCCTATCTTGGGGGCGCGCAACTTGGAGCAGTTCAACGACACCATAGAGGGCCTCAAGATCACCCTCACGCCAGAGGAGCGCGCTGCCATCCCTGCCGTGGCTCCAGGGCGTTGGGTGGGCGTGGATCCGGTTTACGGTCGGTGAGATACCCTCAGCTGATGAGCAGCTTAGCGGCCAGACCGAGTAAGAGGGCCATCGTTATATGGCGAAATACGGGTGTGCTGATGCGGCGAAAGATGAGAACCCCCAAATATGTGGAGGCAATCGCTGGGATAAGTAAAAGAGCGCTTGTGCGGGCTATCTCTGGGGTGATCACCCCCTGCACAATAAGGAGTGTGACCCGCCAGATGCTGGTCACCGTGAAATAGGCACAGAGCGTGCTTTTGGATTGGGATTTGTCCCAGCCTCGTAGCAACTCATAGAATACCACCGGTGGGCCACCTGTCCCTAAGGCCCCTCCGAAGAGGCCTCCGATGAGCCCTGCAAGCATGGCCCAAGGGAAGGCGCGCCGAACGATAGCCTTCTGGGGCGTCCAAACCATCCCTAGACAACCGGCCAGGATCATCACGCCCACGCCTATGCTCAGCGACCGCGCATCCAATACGATTAAAAGCCGGACTCCTACGGCGATGGCCGGCAAAGCTGTGACCAGGATGGGTAGTATCTCACGCCAGAGCACCTCATGGCGAATCGTCCACAGGTTCAGCAAGGTTACCACGAGCGTGAGGATGGCCACGATTGCTGTGGCCCGAGTTACGGGCATCAGCGCGGCCAGGATGCCCATAGAGATCAGCCCAAAGCCGAAACCTGTGATGCCCGTGATGAGGCCTGAGGCTATAATGGCTACCAGTGTCCAGAGATCAGACACTTTGACAACCTTATTTGACAAAGTGATCCTCGCGACATATTCTCAACTGAAGTCCGTCGCGGCGGTTGTGCTATCCTAAATCGCCGGATGATTGCTGTCAAATCTAGGAGCAGGGCTGGTCATGGTCAATGTGTATGACGTTTTGAAAGAGCGTGGCTTTGTAGAACAGGTGTCCGATGAACAGGGCTTGCGAGCGGCTCTAGAGCATCCCATTACTTGTTATATCGGTTATGATCCTTCTGCATCCAGTTTCCATGTCGGCAACTTGCTGACGATTATGGCCCTGGTGCACATGCAACGACATGGCCATCGGCCCATCACAGTGGTGGGCGGTGGGACGGGGATGATCGGCGATCCGAGCGGTAAGACTGAGATGCGCCAGTTGCTTACTCCCGAAAAGATCCAGGCCAACCTAGAGGCACAGAAGAAGCAGTTAGCGCGTTATCTGGACTACAGCGAAGGTAAGGCCCTGATGCTGAACAATGCCGACTGGCTGCTGCCGCTCAATTATATCTCCTTCCTGCGTGATATTGGGCGCCATTTCAGCGTGAATCGCATGTTGGCCGCCGAAGCCTACCGTCTGCGCCTGGAAACGGGGCTGAGCTTTTTGGAGTTCAATTATCAGGTGTTGCAGGCCTACGATTTCTTGTATCTTTACCGGCATTACGGGTGTATCTTGCAGATGGGAGGCAATGACCAATGGGGCAATATCCTGGCCGGCGTGGAGCTTATCCGCCGCGCCGAGGGAGGGGAGGCCTTTGCCCTTACTTTCCCACTTTTGACCACCGCCTCTGGGGCCAAGATGGGCAAAACCGCTGAGGGCGCCGTTTGGCTCGATGCGGAGCGCCTTTCGCCCTATGGTTTTTATCAGTATTGGATCAATACCGAGGATGCCGACGTTGAACGCTTCCTCAAGATCTACACTCTCTTGCCGTTAGACGAGATCCGCGAGCTTTGCCAGGCCAAAGGGGCCGATATCCGTAGGGCCAAAGAGGTGCTCGCCTTTGAGGCCACCCGCCTCACGCATGGCGAGGTTGAGGCCGAACGTGCTCGTGAAGCCTCTCGAAGCCTTTTCGGCGGCGGTGGGGTGAGTGACGCCGTTCCCTCAACGACTATACCGGCTACCGAGTTGGCGAGTGGGATCCCTGTGGCTGAGCTTTTCCAGCGCGTGGGTCTGACCAAGACGCGCAGCGAGGCTAGGCGGCTTATCCAGCAGGGGGGAGCCTATCTCAACGAGAGGCAAGTGGCCTCTGTGGACCAAATTGTCAGCCAGGCTGACGTGCAAAACGGCTTTCTGCTTTTGCGCGCCGGGAAAAAGCGTTATCATCGTGTGGTCGTCAGCTAAAAAAGGAGGCGACAGTCCTCGGAGCGGGAGGCGAGTATGGATAATACGCCAGAGGCTCAGATCATCCCCGCTTGGATGCAGCAGATGCTTTCGTTGGTGTTGACCCTCGCTGCCGCCCTCCTCTACCTGGGCATTTTAGGTTACGCCATCGTCAGAAGTTTCATAGAGCCCGAACCCGTATTCACCGCCGGCGCCATGCGCGCCGCACAGTTGTTGAGCGGATTGGTGGGCTCCGTGGTGACGGCCGGCTTTGCGCGTGGCAAAGGTTCGTCCGTGAGCGCCATGGGTGCTGTTGGCTCTACAAGTGCTCTTGCCGTTCGGGCACGGCTTAAGCCCATTTCGCGCACCCGTCGCAAATTCATAGGCCTCGGAGAGTTGGTGGGTTTTCGCGCCCTGCCCAGTGCCCCTCGCAAGTCGATGCCGGAGGAGGGGGAAGGTGAACAGGAGGAAACACCTCAGGTCTCCTCGCTCAGCTTGTGGGTGGGATTGATTTACTTCGGGGCTTACTTTCTGGTGGGCATAGGGGCTTTCGCCCTGATTTTGATTAAGAGCGACGTGCCCGAGTTCATCGGCAATGCGGCCTGGGTTTGGCTGGGAACCCTCGTCGCAGCGGGGGATTCCTTCTTCTCCTTGGGCGGTGGCGAGTGAAGGATCTCGCCTCTTCGTGTGCTACGCGCTACTCGGGTGTCTCTAGAGTTTCCAGTGTATCTCCTACGCTGATCTTGCCCCCTTGGAGTACACGCACGAAAATCCCCTCGCGAGGCATCACACAATCCCCTGCCTGACAGTAGATGGCACAGCGATCGTGACAAACCTTGCCGATCTGGGTCACCTCCACGATGGCCTCGCCCAACCTCAAGCGGGTACCGATCGGAAGATCAACTAACACGATCCCCTCGGTGGTGATGTTCTCGGCAAAGTCCCCTGGGCCCACGTTGAGCCCTTTGGCGCGCATCTTCTCAATGCTCTCAATGGCTAGGAGGCTGATCTGCCGATGCCAATCGCCGGCATGGGCATCCCCTTCTAGGCCCCAGTTGGCTCGCGCCATGCCCGTGCCGATGTTCGTCTTGCGCGTGCCCACTTTCTCGCTGGTACACACCGCCAGAACTTTGCCTTTGGCCATAGCCCTCCTCGAAAGCTGCCGAGATAGCTGTCAGACTTCAGGGTGTCGTGGGCCTCAGAGGTTGATGACCTCCACCTCATCCCCCGCACGCAGAATGCCCTTTTCCTCAGGGATTATGGCCAATCCCTGTGCCCTAACCATGGAAAGTAGTATCCCCGAGCCCTGCTCGCCGGTGAGCCGGGCATAGTAATTCCCCTCCTTCGTCTCTAGAGTGACGCGAAGATAGTAACGAAAGCCGGGCTTGCCGCGCACATCCTCCAGCATGGTCGCCCGAAGGGTGGGCGGACGCAAATCTGTCTTGCCCAACATCTTCAGGATCGCCGGACGGGCGAAAAGCTCGAAGGAAACCATCGCCGAGGCGGGATTGCCCGGCAAGCCCAGGAGGGGCACGCCGCCGATCTGGCCAAAGGCCAGAGGCTTTCCGGGACGCATGCGCACTTGCCAGAAGCTGATCTCTCCCTCAGCGGCCAGTACTTTCTTGACCACATCAAAATCGCCCACCGAGATCCCCCCAGAGGTGAGCAGAAGATCGATCCCTTGGCTTAACGCCTCGCGCAAGCGCTCGGTGATCTCGTGGACATTGTCGCGGGCGATCCCCAATAGCACGGGCTCTCCGCCGTATTTGAGCACTTGGGCGGCGTTAGAGTAACTATTGGCGTTGCGGATCTTGCCCGGCGCCAGTGGCGCATCAACGTCTACCAATTCATCCCCTGTAGCCAGGATGCCCACGCGCGGCCGGCGGATGCAAGCGACCTGGCTTCTTCCCAGAGCGGCCAGCATCCCTATCTCTTGCGGGCGTAATTCGGCCCCCTTGGCTAGGATCAGCGCGCCACGACGCACGTCCTCGCCCGCCGGGCGCACGTTGCGCCCTGTTGGGTAGGCTGCCGAGACAATCACCCATTCGCCCTCTATCCTTACCTCCTCAAAAGGCACCACCGCATCCGCACCGGGAGGGGTCGGCGCGCCGGTCATGATGCGCATCGCGGTGCCCGGCGTGACCTCGCGATCGCTGGTATAGCCTGCCGGCAACTCGGCAATGACCCGCAGGCGTACCGGCGAGGCGGCGCTAGCTCCAGCCGTGTCGGCCGCGCGCAAGGCGTAGCCATCCATGGCAGAATTGGCCAACGGCGGGATGTCTGTATCCGCGTAAATGTCCTCGGCGAGGACCCGTCCCAGGGCATCCAAAATGGGCACTCTTTCAGCAGACAAGGGTTGGACGCGGCCCAGCACGATCTCTAAGGCTTGCTCAACGCTCAGAAGGCGATATGTTTCGCTCATAAGATCCCCCGCACTGCACAACATAGAGGAGCTCTCAGGCCTGAAAGGTCTAAGGGCTGGACAAGTTCCACTTTAATGGCTGTGCTCTAGGTTCTCGCCCCTAAGCATCTGCAACGCGTGAGGCAGCACAGGGGCCAGGATCTCCATTCCCTCCACCACCGCTTTGGGGCTTCCCGCCAGGTTGATGATCAGGGTGCCTTTGCGAATCCCGGCGACCCCCCGCGAGAGCACGGCAAAGGGCGTTCTCTTGTAGCCCTCCAGGCGGATCAGCTCTGCCAGGCCGGGCATCTCGCGCTCCATGACATCCTTGGTCGCTTCGGGGGTCACATCGCGGGGAGCTGCGCCCGTGCCCCCCGTAGTCACTACCAAGTCGATCCGATGCACATCGGCCAGCTCGCGCAAAAGCGCGGCGATCTGTTCCCTCTCGTCGGGCACGATGGTGGAAAAAGTCACTTCAAACCCCAACTGCCGAAGACGTTCGCCCAGAAGGGGCCCGCTTTTATCTTCTCGCAATCCGGCATAACCCTTATCACTCACCGTGATGACTGCGGCCTTGATCACCGGTCATTCCTCCTTGTTTACCCTTCCAGGATGATCTCCCCGCTTTTGCCGCCACTCTTGCGCACAAGGCGGATGTTCTGTAGGCGCATCTCCCGATCTACGGCCTTGCACATATCGTAGATGGTCAAGGCAGCGACGCTCACCGCCACCAACGCCTCCATCTCTACCCCCGTTTTGCCGTCGGTCGTGGCGCTGGCAGTGATCTCCACCTTGTGCTCTTCGGGCAGCAGCTCGAATGTGAGCTCAACGTGAGTCAACATCAGCGGATGGCACATGGGGATGAGCCTGGAGGTCTCTTTGGCGGCCATGATCCCCGCCACCTGGGCTACGGTTAACACATCGCCCTTGGCTATTTGGTTCTTGATGATCAACTCTAGGGTCTCGGGGCGCATGAGCACTTCGCCTTTGGCCACGGCTACGCGCCGGGTGTCGGCCTTATCGCTCACGTCCACCATGCGCGCCCGGCCCGAGCTATCCACATGGCTGAGTTCCAAGTTACCCTCCGATCTCCGACATCATGCGCCCTGTGGGCAGGATGTGTTGCTGCAACTGGTGTCCCTTGGGCTTGGCCCGGATCGCCTGCCGCAGCAGATCTTGGATCTCTTCCATGCTTGCGCCCCGCCGGAGCACGGCGCGGAGGTCGGTTTCCTCATCTGCCAGGAGGCAGGGCCGCAAGCGGCCATCGGCCGTCAAGCGCAGGCGGTTGCATTGCCCGCAAAAGTGCTCGCTCACCGGGCTGATGAAGCCGATCGTCCCTGCCGCGCCGGGGAGGCGATAATAGGCTGCCGGGCCGCTCCCGCGAACCGGTTGCCCGGGCTCCAGCTCTCCCAAGGCCCGGACAATGAGCTCGCGCACCTCGCTGGTGGGCATATAGCTTCGTTCAAAGCCAGGGATATCATGATTCAAGGGCATCAATTCTATAAAGCGCACATGCCAGGTACGCTGCAAGGTCAGGCGGGCGATATCTATGATCTCGTCGTCGTTGAAACCGCGCAAGACCACGGTGTTGACCTTCAAGGGCACCAGGCCCTCTCGCTCGGCGCTCTCGATCCCCGCCAGGGCATCGGCCAGCCGCCCGCCGCGGGTGATACGGGCATATTTATCGTCTCGCAAAGTATCCAGGCTCACGTTGACCCGCCTTAGCCCCGCGAGCCGCAAGTCGTGGGCGTAGCGAGATAGGTAGATGCCGTTGGTGGTCATTGCCAAGTCATCAATGCCGGGGATGCGCGCCAACATCTCCACCAGGCTGACGATCCCCAGCCGGACCAAAGGCTCGCCCCCCGTCAGACGTACCTTGTTGATGCCCAACCCGGCCGCTGCGCGCACCACGCGCTCGATCTCCTCATAGCGCAGGATCTCCTCGTGGGGTCGGAAGGGCACGCCCTCAGGGGGCATGCAGTAGAGGCAGCGCAAATTGCAGCGATCGGTTACCGAGATGCGCAGATAGCTGATGGGCCGGTTACAAGCATCCAAACAAGACATGTGAACCTCTTTGTGACTCGGCTTCCGGCTGATAGGTGAAAGCCGATAGCTGACCGTTTAGTACACCATTTCCCCACGGATGAAGGCCGCCGTGCGTGGGTCGGTCGGCGCCGTAAAGAACTGCTCTGCTGGGGCTATCTCGATCTCCCTCCCGCCGAGGAGGAAGGCCACGCGATGAGCCAACCTCTTGGCCTGAAAGACGTTGTGCGTCACCATGACGATGGTCGTGCCCTGCTCCCGGTTCAAGCTGGCAACGATTTTCTCAATTAGGGAGCCATTATAGGGGTCCAGATTGGCCGTCGGCTCGTCCAGGAGCAAGACTTCCGGCTCGATGACGATGGCCCTGGCCAAAGCTACCCGCTGGGCCTCTCCACCGGAGAGGGTCCTCACCGACGCGCGAGCGAACTCCGCTAGCCCCACTCGCTCCAAGACCTGGCGCACGCGCGCCTCGATCCCCTTCTCGCCGCGCAGCTTCAGGCCGTAGGCCACGTTCTCGTAAACTGAGCCGCTGAGCAAGAGGGGCCGCTGGAACACCGTGGTCACCCGCCTCTTGAGCGCCAAAGGGACCTGGCCATTGACCGGATGGCCGTCAAAGATGATCTGCCCCGAGGTGGGGGATTCCAGGAAATTGAGTAGGCGCAAAAGGGAGCTTTTGCCGGCCCCATTGGGACCGACGATGCAAGTGATCTCCCCACGAGGGATCTCCAGGTGATCCAGATGCAATACCTCGCGCTGACCGTAAAGCTTGACCACGTCGCGCAGTTCGTAAACTGTGCCGTTCATTCAAGCCTTCTCCCTTGCAGCACGAGCATAACCGCATTGGCGATGAAAGAAAGCGCCAACAAGATGATCCCCAAAGCCATAGCCAAGTCAAAGCTCCCTTTGCGGGTCTCCAAGACGATGGCCGTGGTCAGCGTGCGCGTCTGGCCTTCAATGTTACCGCCGACGAGCATCACCGCGCCCACCTCGGAGATGATGCTCCCGAAGCCGGCCACGATGGAGACGATCACGCCGTTCCGGGCCTCTTTCAGTATGGTCCAGGTGGCCTGCCAGTTCGTGGCCCCCAGAGAGGCCAGCTGAAGGCGTAGTTCGGGCTCCACCCCCATGACCGAAGCCATCGTAAAGCCCATGACCAAGGGCAAGGAAATGATCACCTGGGCCAGGATCATCGCCCGAGGCGTGAAGAGCCAGCCCAGGTAGCCCAAAGGGCCGCTGCGCGAGAGAAGCAGGTAAACGAAAAGCCCCACTACCACCGGCGGCAGGCCCATTCCCGTATAGAGGAGGGCGATGACTACTCGTCTGCCTATGAAGCGCTTCAAAGCCAGCAACCCGCCCAGGGGCACGCCCATGAGCGTGCTAAAAAGGAGCGCCGTCCCCGTCACCCGTAAGGTCAGGGACAAGATGCTTAGGACCTGAGGATCCAAAGTTAGGATCAAGCGCAGAGCCTGAATGGCCCCCCGGAATAGCTCACTCATGATCTCCCCTACTTGTGCGCCGCACGCCAGGCCTCCGAGTTGGGAAAGAAGAGCGGCAGGCCTGAGGCGCGCTTGAAAGCGGCGATCTTCTCCTGGGTCTCTACAGAGAGCAGCCAGTCGACGAGCTTTTCAGCCAGGTCCGCGTTCACCTGAGGACACTTGGCCGGGTTGACGGCGATCACCCCATAGGGGTTAAAGAGCGCCTCATCCCCCTCGACGAGCACGACCAGCCCCAGGTCGTCCTTGCGGCTCAGGTAGGTGCCACGGTCAGAAAGGGCATAAGCGCCCTTCTCCTTGGCCACGGTGAGGGTCTCGCCCATCCCTTGGCCCAAGGATAGATACCAATCGCCGCTGGGGGTGATATTGGCCTCCTTCCAGATGTCCAGCTCCTTGGCATGCGTGCCCGAATGATCTCCCCTACTTGTGCGCCGCACGCCAGGCCTCCGAGTTGGGAAAGAAGAGCGGCAGGCCTGAGGCGCGCTTGAAAGCGGCGATCTTCTCCTGGGTC
>DAOTVR010000147.1:0-10611 GCA_034436315.1 Anaerolineae bacterium | reverse complement strand
CGGGCTGTAGAGGACGGCGTAGATGTAGGCCAGCACCTCTTCCGGCGTGGGCGTGAAGCCGTAGGCGGCGGCCAGTTGGGGCATGAGCCACTCGGCCAGGTTGGGCCGGCGCGCCCGCTGGAACATGTCCGGCGACTCGTCGGAGGGGTAGAGGTAGAGGGGAAAGAGAGATTCACTTCCACGATTATCCGAGCGGATAACACCGTCCGAGATGATCATGTTAGCCACAAAGAAATAAGTGCATTCTTTCTCTGGTAACTGTTGTCTTCTAGTTATCAACGCCAGGTTTTCCCCCGCCAGCATGTGGCGCATGACCTCGGGGCGGGGCATACAGTGGAAGCCGCGGCTGGTGCCGGTGTAGTAGGTGTAGCGCACATCAAAGGGGCGGTAGAGGATGGGGACGATTTTCTCGCGGTGGGGGCCGCCGCCGCGTTTCACGTCCTGTTGTGCCAGGCTCACTTTCCAATCGCGCGCGTCCTTGCCCAGTTGGAAGGCTTCGCGCGCCAACTCTTCGCTCAACTGGCTGAACGTCAGGACCGTCGTCCACATCTCCTCCGGCGTCCAGTGGATCGTCAGGTGATCCCGCGCGGTGACGATGCCGACGCTGTTCACGGGAAAGATGCGGTTGATCTGCGGCCAGGATGGGTAATGCGGGTTTTCGGCCCGGCGCGGGACGAAGAAGTAGTAGGGCGAGCCGGGGGCGAGGGGCTGCCAGGGGGTGGTGGTGAGGTCGTGGGCATCCAGCCAGGCGTACTTGGCCTCGCGCCGACCGTAGAGCTCGGCGTGGTAGACCTCGCCCCCCGTCCCCCTCCCCGAGGCTGAGGAGGGCCGCAGGGGTTGGGGCCGCGCTTCCGCGATGGCCGCGCGGATGCTTTCCAACACCCGCTCCGTTTCCTCCAGCACCTGGTCGTTGCTGAAGCGCAAGACGCGATAGCCGAGGCTCTCCAGCGTGGCTTGTCGCCAGGTGTCGTATTCGCGTTGGGCCTCGTGGCTCGGGCCGTCCACCTCAAGGATCAAGCGCGGCTCGCGGGCGTAAAAGTCCACGATAAAGCGCTCTATGGCCTGCTGGCGGCGGAATTTAACGCCCAGTTGCCCGTCGCGCAGGCGCTGCCAGAGGGCCTCCTCCGCCGGCGTAGGGTTCTGGCGCATCTCGCGGGCCAGGGGTTTCAGGGTCTTCCAGGCGGAGGCCGTGGTTTGCCACCCCACCCCCTCCCTCCCCGACTTCGGGGAGGGAGCTGGAGGGTGGGGTCCCTCTCGCCCCGATTTCGGGGAGGGAGCCGGAGGGTGGGATCCATCCTTCACCATCAGCGCGATCGCCACCCCCTGGCGGATATCAAAGACGTTCTCATCCGGGCCGCCATCGGGAGCGGTCTCGCGCTTCAGGCTGTTGCCGTGCAGGTCCAGGATATAGAGCGCGTCAAAGGTTCCGAGGAGGCTTTGGCGCATGCCGCGGAAGGTGGGGTTATACAGGTAGGCGTGGTTGGTGATCATGGCCACGATGCCCCGCCCGGCCCGCTGGATCTTCCACTGGGCGAAGCGCAAGAACTTGACGTAATCATCCTGCAGCCACTTGGGGTTCTTTTCGCCCAGCGGCTTCCCGTCCACCGTGTAGTAGCTTTGCGCGCCGTCCAGGTCGGTCTTGAGCAGGGTTTCCGTCCATGCGTTGCGGTTGGCCGAGAGGCCCGAATAGGGCGGGTTGCCCAGGATGACCAGGATCGGCTCCTCCTTTTTGACCCTGGCGGCGTGATGGCTCTCCTCGGAGAGCGAGGCCAGGCCGGGGATGGCGATCTGTTGCAGGTCCTCCATCTCCAGGGTGTTGGTCAGGTAAAACTGCACGCGCTCGCCGTTCTGCAGCGGCGTCCCCAGCGCCTCCAGCAGGAAGCCGATCTTCATGTGGCCGATGGCGTAGGGGGCCATGAGCAGCTCAAAGGCGTAAAAGTGCGGCAGGATATGGCTGCGCAGGAAGGCCTCTTTCGCCCCCTCGCCGTACTTGCCGGTGAACTCCTGAAAGGCTTGGGAGACGGCCTCTGCGGGGAAGGTCAGCGTGCCCGCGGCCGGGTCCAGCAGGGTTACCTGGGGGTCGGCCAGGCCGTCGGCCAGCCCGAAGCGCGTCTGGAGCAGGTGATGCACGGCGCGGACGATGTAGCGCACGACCGGCTGGGGCGTGTAATAGACGCCTCGCCGCTCGCGCGTCTCCGGGTCGTATTCGGCCAAGAAGGTCTCGTAAAAGTGCAGGATGGGGTCATCGCCCCGGCCCTGGCGGTAGTATTGCGTCAGGATGGCCTGCACGTCGGCGGCGTTCAGCACGGCGGCGATGTCGTCCACGATGGTTTCCATCTGCGGCGAGGGCCTGCCCAGGGAGATGAACTGGAAGACGTCGCGCAGGATGCCGATGGTGGAGGGGATGAGGGCGTAGGCCATCTGGCGGTTGAACGGCCCCTGCGTGCGGGTGCGGGCGGCGAAGAGGCCGTAGGTGATGGTCTGGGCGTAAAGGTCGGCGAACTGCTCCTCGGTTAGGCCGGCGATGAGGTACTTTTGGAAGGCCTGGTAGAAGCCGTACACGCTGCTCGCCCCTGCCGCCCCGCCGGCGGGGGTTTGGGCCAACTCGGGGCGGATGACTTCGTCGCGCAAAAAGCGCGTGCGCCGTGCCAGTTCCCGCGAGAGGGCTTCGGGGGTGAGCGTCGGCGGCAGGGCGAAGGCGAAAAAGGCCTCCAGCAGGCGCGTCAGCGCCTCAACCTGTTCGGCCGGCGGGCGCACCTTGAGCGTCTGGGCGATGAAGGGCCGCGCCAGCGTGGCCCGTTCCACGAGCTGGCCGTTGCGATAGAGGCGGAACTCGTAGAAATCGGTCAGGATGACGTTGGGGAAGGTGTGCAGGTAGCGCTGAAGTTGCTCGGAGGTCTCGCTGAGGTCCAGCTTCGTCCCCGGCGCCTTGGCCTCTATGTAGCCGATGACCTGATGCGAGCCATCCCAGACGCGAAAGTCGGGGTTGCCGGCCTCGGTCGGCTTGGGGAGGACGGTGACCTGGATGGTGCGCCCCTCGGCCTGGGCGATGGCCTCAAGCAGCGCCTTGAGCGCGGGATAGTAGCTCTCCTCGCGGGCGTCGCCGCGCCGGGTGAGGGTGGCTATCGCGTCAAGATAGGATTGGAGCGGCTTGTCCATAGCCAGGTCCTTTGCGAACGCTCTCCTCGCCGGCCGCTTTTAGTCTCCCCGATAGCCGACCCGCCGCCAGATCCGCCGGGCCTCCTCCAGGTATTCGGGGATGAGCTCGCGCTCCTTGCCCCGCGAGGAGATGGGCGGCGCCTGGGGATCGTCCAGGTCCATGGGCCGCCAGTGGTCGTCCTCGTAGGCCCGGCGCGAGGCCTCCTGGCGGAAATCGGGCACGGCGTAGCTCTTGTTGCCGTCCAGCACGCTCTTCCAGGCCAGGATGCCGATGACCGACATGGCCACCCCGCGATAGACGTTGAGGTAGGGCTGCTCGCCGGAGCGGATGGCCTGGGCGAAGTAATAGTTGGTGAAGTAATCGCCCCCACCGTGGCCGGCGTGCACCGCCTCCTTGGCCCATTTGGGGAATTGCGGGTAGTAAATCTTCTCCGGCACCTGGCCGGGCTTGAGGTCCCACTCCTCGTGGACGATGCGGATGCTCCCCGGCCCCCAATATCCGGGGCCGCGGCCCGTCTCCATCAGCCCCCATTCGCCGTGCAGGCGGTAAAAGATGCTGTGCCCGGGCAGGCCGGTCTGGAGGAGCTTGAACACCGCCCCGTTATCCATCTGGGCGATGATGACCCCGGCCACGTCCATGCGCCGCCACAGGCGTTTGCGCGGGCTATCCTCCGGCAAGGGGATGGCGAAGCCGTTCACCCGCACGGGCATGGTGTCGGTGATGACCATCAGCGGGGCCATGGCATGGGTGCAGTAGTAGGTGGCCGGGAGGTTATTGCGCCAGTGGCGCAGGCCCGGGGCGATGCTCTGGTGGTCTTCAAAGGACATGGGGTGGTTGTACTCGCCCTCGGCATAGAGCACCCGCCCGATCTCCCCCGCCTTGTAGAGCCGGGCCATCTCCAGGTTGAAGGCGGTGTAGGGATAGTTCTCGGCGAACATATAGATCTTGCCCGTCTCCTCCACCGCGCGACAGAGGGCCACCCCTTCGGCCAGGGTATTACAGGCGGCGCACTCGCTCATGACGTGCTTGCCCGCCCGGAGCGCCTTGATGGCGAAGGGGGCATGCTCGTGAAAGTAATTGGCCAGGATCACCGCGTCGGTGTCGTGTTCCAGGAAGCGCTCGTAATCGGTGTAGGTGGCGATGCCGTACTGCTTGCCGACGGCCTCCAAGCGCTCCTTCCAGATGTCGCAGATGGCCACCAACTCCATGCCGGCGTAGGCGGCCTGGTGCATAAAGGTCTGCCCGCGGCCCACGCCGACCACGCCCACGCGGATCGGCTTGGGTTTGCTCGTCTTGGCCATAGGTCCCTCCCCCTCAGGATCTCTCGCCCCGTTGGGCGTCTAAGGCCATGATAGCACGTTGGGGGAAGCATAGCAAGAAAACCATGTGGTAGGCTTGTCCCTTCCCGCTTCAGTTGCCCGGGGCTTTGGGGTGCCATGGCCGTAGCCGTGTGCGGATGGACGGCCTCGCCAAGAGGATGGCGCGCCGGCCTTGGCCCCGCTCAATGGCGACGTGCATTTTGCCCTTTTGCCTTGTATAATCTCAAATAGGAGGGTCAATCATGCAAACAGCGGTCACCAAACGCGGACAGACGGTCATCCCTGCGCCCATCCGCAGGCGCTATCGCATTCAAGAGGGGGATTACCTGGCCTGGTTGGACGATGGGCAGACGATTCGGGTGATCCCCATCCCCGCCGATCCGCTGCGCGCGCTGCGCGGCTGTGGGCGAGGGGAGCGCTTGGTAGAGCGGCTGTTGGCCTCGCGCCGCGAGGATCGCGAACATGCATTTACAAGACCAGGCCGCCGAGTCCCATGAGCCAGGTGATCGCCCAGAGGAAGAGCGCCAACCCCGCCAGCACCAACCCGCCGATCACGAGGGATAGCCTGCCGGGGCCTTTGAGCCGCACGAGGACCGGCCCCGTCCCAGACCAGGCGAAGCTGCCGCAGAGGGCACACGAGGCCGTCGTATCGGGCCCCAAATCTATGGGGCAACCGCATTTATGGCATCTCAGCGTGGGGTTGGCGGGTTTCCTGCTCATGGCTTGTCTCCCTTCGGAGTAACCCGAATCCGTGCCCCCTGCCGGCCCACCGACGGGCTACCTCGGCTCTGTGCTGCTGCGCCTGGAGCCTTGCCTGCACCCTCTTGCGGAAGGCCTCCACCTTATCCTGCTGCGCCTGAAGCCTGTCGCGCAGCCGCTTCAGCTCGGCGACCTCCCACCGCACGGCGCGCAGGTTGGCCTGGGCCGTGGTCAGGGCGGCGCCGGCGGCTCGGACTTCCGCCTCGGCCTGTTCTCGGGCGGCCATTAGCTCGGCACGTTGGCGGGCGACGTCCTCAAGCCCCTGCTGGCGCGCGAGGATCCCCTCTTGCCATTGGGCGGCGTTCCTCAAGTCGGCCACGACCGCCAAGGCCCCCGAGGGGGTCCCGTCGTTCACGTTGAGGAGCAGCGTATACCCCGGCCGCGGCTTGCCGGGCCATATTCCCCCCAGGAAGGGGACCCCCGCCAGAGGCGATAGGAGCGAGTTGGCGACCTCCACCTCGCGGATGTCTTGGAGCGGGATGGTCACCTTGCCTTGCCATCCTGAGAACTGTAGGGCCTCGTTGCCCAAGCTCAGTACCCCGCGATCCAGAGACTCGCCGTTGAGGTAGGCCGCGCCGACCTTGAGGTGCACCGCCGTCTCTAGGTCCCTAAGCTGCTGGCCGATGGCGGCGAGGTTGCGGCGCGCCGCCGCATAGCGTTCCTTGGCTTGGTCTCGCTCGGCGAGCGCCGCCTTGAGGCCGAGCTGCTTGGCGGCGAGGGCGCGGTCGAACGCTTGGATGAGGTGAAGGCGTTCCGTATCGCCATCGGTTCCTTCGGGCATGTCTGCACCTCCGCCTCGGAGGTAGGATGCGACCTGGGGGGATCCGCGGCCGGCCGGCGCGCTCAGGGAGCGCCTCGCGAGCGGACGCGCCCGCCTGCTTCGGTCCCACTTCCCATTATAGCGCCCTGGGGGATGAGCAACATAAAATCAGAGTTAAAACCGCGCTGTGGCGCGTTTGCCTTGGAACATGACAGATCGCCGCGAACGTGCTATAATCGGGCGACTTTAGCGACAAAGGAGCCTCAAGGCATGAGCGGTGTGAAGTTGCCCCCGAACCTGAACGTGTACATCACGGTGGCCCTCTTTATCCTGGGTGCCTATCTCTTCGCCCTCTACGCGGGGCTGGTGGTGTGGACCTTCCGCGACATCCGCGCCCGCTCGCGCGACGTCTTGGCGCATATCCTGGCCACGCTTTTGGTGATGGTCTTTACCGTCCCCGGATGGCTGGTCTATCTGCTGGTGCGCCCGCACACCACGCTGGCCGAGGAGTACGATCGCAGCTTGGTTGAGGAGGCCATGCTGCAGGACCTGGAGGAGCGCCGCGTGTGCCCGGGGTGCCGGCGGCGCGTCGAGGCCGATTTCCTCCTCTGCCCCTATTGCCATCGCGAGTTGCGGGTGCGCTGCACGGGCTGCGGGCGTCTGTTGAACCTCAATTGGGATCTATGCCCCTATTGCGGCCTGGCCCGCCCCAAGGCCAAGGGCCGAGAAGGCAAGGAAAAGGCCCCTCAGGCGGTAGAGGCTCCCGCGCCCGCTATCGCTGAGCCGCTCCCGGCCCCGGAGGCTGCCCAGGGCGAGGCGGAGGCCCCGGCGACGGCCAGTCCGGAGGAGGCCCCGGCGAGCGCGCCGGCGGCCGAGGAGCCCTCCGTGGTCGGCGAGGCCGGGCCGGCGCCGCGCGCCCAAGAGTAGGATCGGCCCCGCTCCCGGCTACAAGCTCACGTGGGGCCAGATGCCCAGCGCCTTGAGCTGTTTGCTCAGCGCCTCCACGTTCCTCTCCTCCACCAGGCAGGCCGTCGGGGAGAGCATCTCGCCCAGGAGGGCGCGGATCGCCGGCTCCGCACGAAGCTGCTGCATGATGTGCGGGTCCGCCGCCTGTAGGAGCACCGTCTTGCGGATGATCACCTTGCCGAAGCGGTGGCCCCACTCTTGCAAGGCCCGCGTCACCCCTGGGGGCACGCGATCGCGGCTGATGCGCTGAAGGAAGCGCAGGATCTGCTCCACGTTCACCCCGGCGTTCTGGCTTCTCCAGATGGATTCCGCGCTGAGGCGGTAGATCGCCTGCCGGTGATCCTGGGCTTGCCACTGGGCGAAGCGCTCCAACTGGTAGCGCTCGTACAGGCTGTCGGCGAGGGGCAGGGTGATGGTGAAATCCTCGCCGATCGTGGCCACCGGCGGCTCGGCCTCGCCGGCGGCCGGTTCCGCGCCCTCCGCGAGCAGGGCGCGCCCCTCCTCGGTGAGGCGCAAGGCGCTCGGCCGCTCCGCGTCCTCGTCCGCGTAGCCGATATCCACCACGCCCAACCAGCGCAAAGGCCAGGTGAGGAGGTGGCACGCCAGGACACCCTCAACCCTATCCCAGGAGGCCAGGCCGCTGAGCCGCTCGCCGGTCTGGGCATCGCGCAGGACCGGGTGGGCATAGTCGCCGTCGGGCCGCAGGTAATCGGGATGCTGGCGCTTCAGCGCGGCGAGGAACGCCTCCAAGGAAAGCCATACGCCGGGGCGAACCCGCCCCAACACCTGAAGCAGGGCCTGGCGAGCGCGGACGGGGTTGCCCTGCCAGGCCGGGTCGTCCAGGTGCAAGGTGGGCAGATGGCGCAGTTCATCCCAGTGTGCGTCCTCGCGCCAGGCCAAAAAGACGCTCCGCCATCGCGGCCAATCCGCCGCCCGCAACCACTCGCGGGCGCGGGCCGTGGGGCGCAGGAGGCCCTCGCCGGGCTGCACCAGGTGCATCCGGGCCAGCAACCGCCCGATGAGGGCCAGCCGCTCGGGGTGGTTCTCCCCTTGGAGCCGTGGCCCCAGGTCCAGGTTGGCCAGGGAGGGCAGAGAGGCGCCGCGCCCGCCGCCTCCCCCTGCCCCCGCGGCCACCTGCCCCTTCCGGATGTGCACCAGGATGGCCAGGATGTCCTCAATGAGCGCCCGACCATCGGCCTGGATCCGCGCGGGGGGCTCCACCTCCGCCACCTTGAGCTCCGCCGCGCCGAGGCCCAGGGCGGCCAGCCGCTCCTGAAGCTGTTGGGGGATGAGCAGCACCTCGCCGTAATAATCCCCGACGGTGCCGTAGGCGCGGTAGATCAGCCCCTTGTAGAGGAGCTCCTCCAGGGCGTTGGCCGGTTGGAGCCAGGGCCTCTCCCGCGCGAGGCGCGCCGGCCCGAGGCGGCGGATCGCCCCATAGCCGTGGAAGAGCCGATACGCCGGCGCAACCCCGCCCGCGCGCACCATCCCGGCCAGCGCCTCGTGGGCCTCGGCGCTCAGGCGGGCGAGGAGGCCCTCCAAGGCCCCAGGGGCCAGCATCGCCTCGGCCAGTTTCCCGCTCATCTCCCTGGGAGTGCCCTGGGCCAGGGCGACCTGCCAGGCCTCGGCGATGGCCTGGAGCAACGGCGGGGGATATTCGTCCAGACAGCGATAAAGGTCCTTCATGGCGCGCGCGTCAAGATGGGCTACACCGAGTATACCAGGCCGTCGGCGGGCGGGCAAACGTTTGACAGCGAGGGCCTTTCTGCAGATGATTGTGGGGATGGCTGCGCTGGGTTGGCGCAGCGAGTTTCGGCTTGATCACAGCTTGAGGATGAACGGATGAGCGCGAAAGTCAAGATGCACAACGGCACACCCACCCTTTTCATCGACGACAAGCCCGTCTTCGCCGGCTACTTGTGGTCGGCCCCGCCCACGCCGGAGGGGTTCCCCGCGGCCGCCGACGCACGGCGCTTCGCCGAGGCCGGGCTGCACCTCTACGCCTTTGACGTGGGCATGCAGGGGACGCCCCCCGAATGGTGTGGCCCCGGGCCGGGGCGTGCGGAGCATTGGGATTTCTCCAGCGTCCAGGCCCGTTTCGGGCGAGTCCTTGACGCCGACCCCGAGGCGCGCTTTCACTTGCGCGTCCACCTGGAGGCGACGCCCCGGTGGTGGCGCGAGCTTTACCCCGAGGAGTGCGAGCTGACCTCTCGGGGCGAGCGGCTCTGTCAGTCGTTCGCCTCCCTCGTCTGGCGGGAGCAGGCCAAGCAGTTCCTGCGTGCGTACATCGCCCATCTCCGCTCCATCGGCCTGGGAGAGCGGGTCATCGCCTATCAGGTGTGCGCCGGGACCACGGGGGAATGGGTCAAGGAATCGGCCATGCGCGCCTATACCGGCGACTATTCCGAGCCGATGCGCCGGCATTTCCGTGCCTGGCTGCGCCTGCGCTACCAGGAGAACGTCGCCGCCTTGCGCGCGGCCTGGGCCGATCCTCAGGTGAGCTTTGAGACCGCCGAGGTGCCCTCGGAGGCGGAGCAGCTCCAGGCCACGCAGGGCCTCTTCCGCGATCCCGCCGTGGAGCAAAAGACGATCGACTATTTCACCTGCCTGGCCGAGCTGTGCGGCACGTTGGCGGTCGAGTTCTGCCGCACCGTGAAGGGGGCCAGCCGCGGAGAGGCCCTGGCTGGGGCTTTTTTCGGCTACTTGATGGAGCTGGCCTGGAACGCCAGCTTCTTCGGCGAGGGCAAGGAGAGCGGGTATTCGGCCTACCAGCGCAGCGGCCATCTGGGCCTGCGCTGGCTGCTCTACAACCCCTACGTGGATTTCATCGTCAGCCCCTACTCCTACGGCTTCCGGGGCATCGGCGGGGAGAGCGCGCCCATGCCGCCCACGGAGAGCGTCCGCCTGCACGGCAAGCTCTACATCCTGGAAGAGGATACGCGCACCCATCTCTCTCACCAGGATCCCGATTACGGCCGGCTCAATACGCTGCGCGAGGCGGAGGCGGTGCTCCGGCGTAACCTGGCCTGGGCGGTCACCCATGGCTCGGGGATCTGGTGGTGTGGCGGGGGGCCGGGGAGCAAGCACATCAACCCCGAGGAGGAGCCGGCCTTTCGTCCCCTCCTGCGCCGCTTCCAGGAGATCGGCACCTTTGCCTTGGGCTTGGACCGCGCCCCCTGCGCCGAGATAGCCGTGCTCCTGGATGACGAGAGCTTTTTCTATGAGTCGGCGCGCAACGACCTGGACCTGCCGCTCATCTTCCAGCAGCGCCTGTGGGGCCTGCCGCGCATCGGCGCGCCGTACGATGCCTATCTCCTGGAGGATTTCCTCTATGGGCGGCTGCCCCCTTACAAGCTCTATATCTTCCTCAACCCCTTCCATTTGGATCGCTTCCGCCGCGAGGCCCTGGCGCGCGAGCTCCGGCGCGATGGCCGCGTGGCCCTGTGGATCTATGCCCCCGGTTACATCCGCGAGGAGCCCTCGCTCGCACACATGGAGGAACTGACCGGCTTCCGCTTCGCCAAGGGCTCCAACCCCTGGGGCCCGCTGATGCATCTCACCGATTTCACCCACCCCATCACCCAGGGGCTTAACCAGGAGCTTTACTGGGGGACGAATAACCGCCTGGATCCCATCTTCCACCTGGA
>DAOTVR010000146.1:0-7527 GCA_034436315.1 Anaerolineae bacterium | reverse complement strand
AATACCCTTTACGGCGCGGCCTGGTTCGTGGGCAATGCGGCCATCGGCTGGCTATATGGCCTCGCTCCCGCCCTCATCTTGGCTTACGTCGCCGCGATAGAGGTCGCAGCGCTCGCCATCTTTCTCTGGTCGCGAAAGATGTTCCGGGCCGTAGGCCAGGCTTAAGAGCGCTATTCGGCCAAGGGATTGCGGTCGGCTAGGTCCACGCACCAGTCATTGACGTTATGGTGCTCGGGGCGTGTCGCCTCGCGTATGCCCAACGACCATTTGAGCTCCTCGCCCCGCTTCACCAGCTTGAGGAGCAAATGGTTCTCACCCTTCTTCAGGCGCACCAGGTGGGCGTTATTGAACGGCTCCCACCAAAGCTGCTCATCAGCCTCGGCCACCTTTTCGCCATTCAGGAAGAGCCGATAACCGTCGTTATGGCCCACCACCAGGTACACCTGCCGCTCATCCGGCGAGATGATGGTGCGCGCCAGGTAGGCCACATACTCTCCCTGTAGCCCCGTGACCTGCTCTAGTTCCACGCAGCGCTCGCGGGCGACGATCACGGCCGGCCGCCCCAAGATGTGCGACCAGCGCCGATAGAGCGCCGACACGTCCACTCCCGGTTCCGGCAAGTACTCCTTGCCGAAGGAGACAAAGTGATGTTGGAAGGCCCGGCTCTTGGCCACCGCATCCCCCTCGGGGGGCAAGGGATCAAAATACACCCCCAGGAAGCGCCATAGGCCCGCGCCGGCGACGCCGAAGGTATGCTCTATCTCCCGACCCAGGCGCAAAGTAAATAGGTTGCGCATGGGCATCGCCGGCATATACGGATCGGCGTACAACGTGAACTGAGCCCGGCGCATCAGAGGATTCAGGCGCACCTTCGTCGGGAGCGCCTGCCAACCTTCCGGGCAGGAGATGGTCAGCTCAGCGCCCTCTTCCGGCGGCCGGCCCTCCACGTGAACCGTGATGCGTACGGACTCGCCCGGCGCAGCACAGGGCAACCCCTCGTACTCCACGCGCAGCCTGGTCTTGACGTGTTGAGGTGGAAGCGCCTTGAGAGGAGGCGCATTGAGGATGGCCACGCCCGTGCCCAACTCCTGGGCAAGCAACGTGCCCACGCGCACCGTGTCGCGGGCCAGCGCGCTGAGGGTCATCTCCGGGCGATGGTAAGAGATGCCCATGACCAGCTCATCCCCTATAGGCTCCTTCAGGCTCGCGGGGATGCCCTTGGCCCCCAGGATCTGGCCCAGGAGCGCTGCCGCGGATGCCAGAGTGCAATCGGTGTCGTAGCCACAATGGAGGGCGGAAAGCAAGGTCTCTTGCATATCGTTTCGCCCGTACAAGAGCGCCAGCAGGGTAAAGGGTATATTCAGGCGTGCATCGCAGGCCTCAGGGTGGCCCTCCAGGCTGAGCAGCAGCTCTCGCGCCTCGCGCAGAGAGAGGCCGCGGGCGTGAGCGTCTAGGGCAGCATGAGTCAGACGCGCGATGGTTGAGCCTTTCGGCAGATAGTGGATGAACATCGCCGTCAGCCGCCGGACATCGGGGATAAAGAAAGCCATCGCCGCCATCGCCGCAAGCATCTTCTCCGCGCCCACCGACTCCTCGGTATGGTCTAACACGCCATCTCGTTCGGCGTAAGCTGCGGCCAGGTCGGGCGCGCCCGGGAAGACATAGCCCCAAATCTCGGAGCGGATAGGGCAGCCTTCGCCAGTCTCCCAGAACTCGTTGTCGTAACTCCCCGAGTAGGGCGGATGAATCCCCAAACGCCAGTTGCGGCGGAAAGTGCCGTATTCGTTGAAGGGATACCAGCAGTGTTCCAACCAGGCCTGAGCAAGGTCATCTGAGGTAAGGGCTGCGCCCTTCTCCTCAAGCACCTTGAGCCAGAGCACCTGCAAATCCAGGTCGTCATTAGGTGGGATCTGCTGCGGGAACATCTCCTGGGGATCGATCTCAATCCAGCCCTTGTACCCCTCAAAACGCGCTCCCACAGCCCCGCCGATGGATTTGCCGATCCAGCCACCCAAGACGCGATCCAGGTATTCGTCATAACTTATTGTCAATGGCATGTTCTCCTCCCAGAAAACTAGATATGTTTGCAAAGCGATAGCCTAGCCCCATGGGATACTATAAGAAAACAGAGAATTCACCGCAAAGACGCTGAGAACGCAGAGGCTTTGCTTTTTCTCTGTGCTCTCCGCGTCTCAGCGGTTAGTGGCCCATTTCCCCCCAGAATCCCTTGCGGGCGTCATTTTGAGTCGCACCCCTGGATGCGACAGAGCGGACACAAGGCCCTGGGTTGCGAGAATTCGCAGATGTGGCCCAGGATGTGCATCCAGCCAGGCTACGACGCTCAGTCCAGAACCAAATCCGGATTGCCAGGGCCAAAATGGCGCAACATGACCAGGGGCTCCGTCTCGCTAGGATTGGTCACCAGGACGCCCCGCTTCGCCGCCTCCTCGGTGACAAAGAACTCGTCCGAGGTAAGCTGGCCAAAGCGGATCATCGTCGGCGTCTCAGCCTGCCAGACGCCCAACGTGCCATGGCCCTGAAGGAGGATCAAGCCATAGCACGCCTGGTCTACGAGCTTGACGCTCCGCCCAGGGAGGATGGTCGTCTCTTTGGCGGAGAAGTCGGGGCTGCGATAGGCGATCCACAAGTCTATATACCCCTCATCTTCCATCGCTGCTCTATCGCGCACAGGCTTGGGGGGCATGAAACGATGAGCATAAAACTCGGGATCCAGGTTGCCCTCCCAATCCAGCATGTCCACGATATAGTCCAGGTCATGCTTGTGGGCCTCAGGTACGTTCTTGACCAGCAGATCCCAGGAGATGGGCACGTCATTGACCAGGGATTGGAACATGGCGAAGACATCGCTGGCGAACTGCGGCTCATAGGTGAGCAGGCTGCCGGGAGCGTGCAAGATCCCCGCAGGCACATCCCAACCGGTGCCCAACTCTAACTTATAGGCTCGAGAGAGGTTGGTGATCTTGTTATCGCCCTTATCCCAATTGCGCAAGCATTCAATGACCTGTTCTCGAGTGGTACCAGGCTCCAGGCCGAAGAACGTGTAAGGGAAATCGCCGCCGTGATTGTTGAGCTGCCGGGGGAAGTAGTAGGCCTCGGGCTTGGGCAACTGGTTGACCCGAGCAGCATCTTTAGCCATTTGATGAATGTGGTGAGGCAGTGGGCCCTTATTGTCAAAGAACTTGGCGTACATGGGCCAACGGCCATACTGGCTCATCAACCTTTTGCCGATAATGGCCTCGCCGGCCAGGCTGATGGCGTCGCGAAAGAGCACCTTGTGGATTTGGCTCCCGTCGCGCACGACAACGTAGCTCAAACCCTCATCGGGCAAGGTCTCAGGGCCATTATCGGCCGGCGTCGTGGAGGAGAACCAGCGCTCGTCGATCCCCCCGCGATGCGCCCCAAAGGCATAGTAGTCATCCGGATGCAGCTTTAAGCGGCGACCGGGAATACAGAAGGAACGCGGCACCCAAGTGGGCGCAAGGCGCAAGATGCCTGCACCCTGATCCAGAGCCATTTGTACTAATCTCTCGCTATTCATCTCTCACTCCTAAAAAGCTACTATGATGGCCAATCCGGCGGAGTTAACTTACCTCAAAACTCCCCGAACTGCAAACCCGACCTGCGCTTGACGAGGCGTGCGCCTTGGCGTAGACTCTCACCAACCCCCAGGCATGGCGGGGGCATCATTCGTGTCGGAAGGAGAATCTCATGCGCGAAAACTCGCTCAAGCGCAAGCTACAAAGGGGTGAGGTGGTCATCGGGCCTTTCATGAACTGCAGTTACCCGGCCTTCATTGAGATCGTGGGCCTGGCCGGGTTTGATTATGCCATCATTGACATGGAACATGGCCCCCTAGAAGTGGAGACGGCGGAGGACCTTTGCCGCGCGGCCCAGGGCGTGGGGCTGGATCCTATCGTCCGCGTGCGCAAGAACGATGCCCCGCAGATCCAACGCGCCCTGGATATCGGCTCCGCAGGCGTTCAGGTGCCCCAGATTGAGACCAAAGCCGATGCCGAGGCCGTCGTGCGCGCCGCCAAATATCAGCCTTTAGGGATGCGTGGCGTCTCTTTCTTTACCCGTGCGGGCGATTACACGGTGTATGGCCTCACGGGGATCACCGAGCGCCTCAATGCTGAGCAGATGGTGGTGGTGCATGTTGAGGGCAAGCGCGGCCTGGATAACCTGGAGCAAATCCTTACCGTGCCCCACATTGACGTCATCTTCCTTGGTCCCTATGATCTCTCCCAGTCGTTCGGCGTCCCCGGCCAGATCAACGACCCTCGGGTGGTCAAGGGGATGGAAGAAGCTACGGCCAAGATCCGTGCCGCGGGCAAGTGGGCCGGCACCTTCGCCGGCGATGCAGAGGCGGCAAAGCGCTGGATCAACGTCGGCGTGCAATATATCTCCCTGAGCGTGGATGTGGGCATCTTCGCCCGCGCCTGCCGCAGCCTCGTGGAGCAAGTCAAGGGAGCCTAAGAAACCCGAGAGGAGCGCAATGAACGACCGGCAGCGTTTATTAGCCATTCTCAACCACCAGCCCCCCGACCGCATACCCTGGATCCCACGGCTGCTCCTCTGGTACAATGCCAGGATCCTGACACATACCATGCCCGCACAGTATGAGGGGCTGTCGCTGCGCGAGTTAGAGCGCGCCCTCCATGTGGGCACACCCGCGCGCGACGGGCGCATCTTCACCGTCCGGCGGGAGGGGGTAGAAGTAGTACAATACTGGAAAGAGGGCAAGCAATTCACCGAGTATCGCACGCCGGTGGGCACGGTGCGCACAGCGATGCACTTTGCCGCCGACTTGGATGCTCAGGGCCTCCCTGGGCGGGTGGAAGAGTTTCCCCTCAAGGGGCCTGCGGATTACCGCGTGTGGGAGTGGATCATAGAACACACCTATTGGGACCCGGCCTACGACGATTACCGCGCTTATGACGCCGAGATCGGCGACGATGGCCTGCCCATGGTCGCCGTGGGCGATGTGCCCTTCCACGAGTTTTTGCTGGACCTGGCCGGCTACGATGATGCCTTCTACCAACTGGCCGACCATCGCCGAGAGATCGAACATTTGCTCGGGGTGATGACCGAGGTGCAGCGCGAGCGCCTCTGGCCGGTAATCCTCCATTCGCCGGCGCGGCTGCTCTTGCACGGCGTGCACCTCTCCTCGCAGTTCACTCCGCCGCCTTTGTTTGAGAAGTACATCCTCCCCTACTATGCGGAGTTCATGCCCTTGGTGCACGCCGCGGGCAAGGCCGTGGCCATGCATGCCGATAACGATACCTCGCAGATCTTGGAGCTGATAGAGCGCGCCGGCTGGAATATGGTAGAGTGCTTTATCACCGCGCCAATGGTCCCCGTGACGCTTGAACGGGCGCGCGAGGTATGGGGAAACCGGGTGATCATCTGGGGTGGGATTCCCTCCCTGCTTCTCTCTCCCAGCGTCCCGGAAAGCGAGTTCAGGGAATATATGGATAAGCTCTTCCGCACCATCGCCCCAGGGGATGCCTTCATCCTGGGTGTGGCCGATAACGTCATGCCCGATTCGTTGATCGAGCGCGTGGCCCTGGTGAGCGAGATGGTAGAGGAACGCGGTTGGTATCCCATCCAAGCAGAGGGTTAAGTTTATGAGCTACCAAATCGGCATAGACGCTCTCAATCTGAGGCCTACGCCGCGCCTCGGACATACCGAGTATTGTAGCAACGACGCCCTTAAGCGGGCCGTCACCGGCATGGCAGACGATGATCCGCAGCGCGAGCGCGAGTTCGCCCGCCTATGGGAGTTTGACTTTATCTGGTCCACGAACGATGGCCCCGAGCCTTGGGAGCAGCGTGGTCGCACGACGGACATGGGCCATTCCGAGTTCTTAGAGGGCGGCGTGGATTGGCGCGAGCCCAAACCTTGTCCGTTTAAGACTGTGGAGGAGGCACTCAGCTTTGATGCTGTGGCCGAATACGGCCTGACCGACTTTCGCACCTTGGTCAACTACTATGAGAAGAGCTATCAGGAGGCAAGGGCTTATTACTCCGACCAAGTCTTTACCGGCGGTTACTATCGCACCCTCATCTCAGGGGCCATCGCCATCTTTGGTTGGGATATGTTGCTGAACGCCGCAGCCTACAAGGCCCGCTTCGCCAAGGTGTTGGAGAGCATTTACCAACAAAGCCTGCATCATTACAAAGCCTGGGCCGAGACCTCCATTGAGGTCTTTATGTGTCACGACGACATGGTCTGGAGCCAGGGGGCCTTTATGCATCCGGACTTTTATCGCGCCGAGATCTTTCCGCGCTACAAGGCGCTCTGGGCGGTGCTGAAGAGGGCGGGTAAGAAAGTCGTCTTCACTTCCGATGGGGATTATGGGGAATTCATAGACGACATCGTAGAGGCCGGAGCCGACGCGCTCTGCTTCGAGCCCATGACCGCTCTGGAGCCGGTCGTGGCCAAATACGGGCAAACACACTGTATCATCTCCAGCAAGGTAGATGCGCGCACGCTCACCTTCGGGAGCTTGGCCCAAATCCAGGCGGAGATCGACGCGACCTTGCCCTTAGCCAAGCAATGCGCCGGCTTTATCTTCGCCGTGGGGAACCATATCCCCTCGAACGTTCCCGTGCAGAACGCCCTGTTCTACTTTGATTACCTGCGCAAACATTGGACGCGTGAGTAGCAGTTCTCAGCGCTCAGCTAACCACTCAAAGGGGCGCTGCCCGCTGACGGCTGAAAGCTGATTACTATGGGGGAGCCATGCTGAACGAGGCACAGCGTTGGTTTGCAGAAGCGCGCTTTGGCCTCTTTATCCATTGGGGAATGTATGCCCTCTACGGGCGAGGGGAACAGGTGCTCTTCCGCGAGCACCTGACGCCCTCGGCGTACCGCCAGCGCGCAGCGGAGTTCAACCCTCAGCGTTACGACCCGGCCGTTTGGGCTGCCTTGGCCCGCGAAGCGGGGATGCGCTACGCCGTGCTCACGGCCAAACACCACGATGGCTTTTGCCTTTTTGACAGCACCCTATCCAGCTTCACAAGCGTTAAAACGGGCGCGCGGCGCGACCTAGTGCGCGAGTATGTGGAGGCTTTTCGGGATGCGGGGCTCAAGGTGGGGCTTTATTACTCCCTGGCCGACTGGCAATGGCCGGCCTATTTCTTAGGGCCGACGCGCGATCCGGCGGGCTTCCAGCGCTTCATCCAATATACTCATGGCCAGGTGCGCGAGCTATGCAGCGCCTATGGTCCGATTGACATCATCTGGTTTGATGGGGCCTGGCCCTACCCGCCTGAGGTCTGGCGCGCCGAGGAGCTGCTAGCCATGATCCGTAGCCTCCAGCCGGGAGCGCTGATCAACGACCGCACCGGACTGCCCGGCGATTTCCGCACACCCGAGCAGCATATCCTCAGTTCTCCCGACCAGCAGCCTTGGGAATCCTGCATCACCTCGGTAGAGCGACATTGGGGCTACCATGCCGGGGAGCGCATTTGGAAGACGGCGGAACAGGTGATCCATATGTT